>NZ_JBJJXK010000002.1:0-186390 GCF_045765165.1 Wolbachia endosymbiont of Trichogramma kaykai | reverse complement strand
TGGCAAAAGTGACATTTTCTTAATTGAGGCTGATGAGTCTGATGGAACTATGTTAAAAATTCCTGCAGATATTGCTGTTGTAACAAGTATTAATGACGACCATATAGACCATTACGGTACATTTAACGACATCAAAAATGCGTTTTCTAGATTTGTAAACAACGCGAATTTTGCTATTTTTCCTGATTCTGCAGACATCAATCATGGTGCGAGTAATTCTATAAAGTTTTGGTTTGGAAATGGTAAAATTAGAGCTAGCAACATCAAACAACACAATAATAGCATAGAATTTGACGTGCTGATTAGTATAAACGAAAGTAATCGTATTCCATTTTCCACTACTCAGTAGTTGAGAGGGGTGGAATAAAAGCAGCCCTTTCTTCATCACCTCAATGCTTGAAAATGGATTCTCGTTTCAATGTTAAACAAGAGACTATAGAATTTAAGAGGACAATCCCTAGAAAATCTCTACATTCAAAAAAAAGTAAATCTTACTAATGCTATTTGAACAAGCTAGCGTAAAAGTAAGCTAAATTTTTTAAGGTACAAAAATAGTAAGAAACAGTTGTTTGAAAAAAAAATTGGAATTTGTTTCTCAAACTTTAGATGCATGAGCAAGGTAATACTCTTTAACTAATATAGATTAGGTGATTTGGAAGAGATACATCTAGAGCAGCTGGCAAAGTTACAATACATATTACCGCAATAACTAGAAATGAGAAGGATCTATATGGTGATTATAGATTTTTCCAGATCTTGAAAACAATAAATAGACAGTAAATCAGAACTACTGCAAAAAAACAAGAATAGCTACACTGGTTCCTTGACCATCGTAAACGTAGCTTGTTAAGCCGATAAAAATAGCCATGATAGAAGCTCTAATAAATGAAATTGCAGAAGAAGTTGTGCCTTTCATTTCAGGGAAAATATTTAATGATGCATTGAAAGTGACTGCTTGACAAATTCCACAGCCAATACAAAATAGCCGTAGGCAGCGTTACTAAGTAATAAGCACTGGGCATGATTATACCTAATATTAAAAGTGATAGGGATCCAATAGCAATTACGCCTGTACCGGAAATTACACACCAAATTGCTCCAAGTTTCTTTAAGATCTTACCGGAAAACAGGCTAATTAGTGAGAAAGACCGAACCATTGCACCTTGATGTAGCGCATAAATAGTTCTGGATAAACCAAAAGTTTCCATATACAAAAAAGGGCCACGAGTAATGAATAACATATAAGCCGCAGAAAAAAGGCTCTGTGCCAAAGACAAAACCATAAATTTTGAACTTGATAATAATTTTTATAGTCTTTCATCATTTTTTAGACTAAAAATATCACGGTCCTTTTTTGTCTCTGGTAACAGAATAAGTAACAAAACCCAAGAGATGAAACAAAGTATTGCAACACTTGCATAGTTGCCACGCCACACAACAATTTTGTTGATGAAACTTCCTAATACTGGTGCAATTACTATGAGAACTGTGAGAATAGAATTCATGATTCCAATAAATTTTACTGCTTCGTTGCCTTTATAGCTGTCTGCAATAATTGCAAACACAACTACAGATGTGCTCACACCAATGCCTTGAATAAAGCGAGAGATTAAAAGCTCAGAAACTGACAGCGCAAAAATACAGCCAACAGCACCGATGAGTAGCAAAGTGTTGCCTATGATCATCATCCTTCTTCTGCTATAGCATTCAGACAATGGACCAAAAATAACCCTCCTATGCAAACGCCTAAAAAATTATAAGCAATAGTTAATTGAATTGTGCCTTCCGGTACGTTAAAATAGCGTACTATATCAGGAAAACTAGGTACAGAAATATCAATTTCGATGAACTTAGCAATTAGAGATAGAATTAATAAAAACGGTAGTAACACTTAAAATCTTTAATTAATGAATAAAAATATCACGTTTAAAGCGTTGAAAGAAGAACATTTTTCACTATTATCAAAATGGGTAGAGGCACACCATATCAAGAAGTGGTGGTATGCGGATATAAATTCGACACCAGAGTTAATTGAGAAAAATATAGCAACTACGTTAAAGGATTCAAACGTTTGAAATCTAAGACACAAATTATTGAAAAACCAATGCACGCATTCATTATTAATTGTGATGGAGTTGATATTGGTTATATTCAATATTACAACAAACATGATTTCCCACCTGAACAGTTCTATAACACTTTAGAACTTCCAGAAAGTTGTGCTGCTATAGACTGGTATATCGGAGAGCTGAATTATGTAGGTAAAGGAGTTGGTTCACAAGCTTTGAATATATTTTTAAACAAATTTGTCTTTAAAGTTTATGAGAATGCCTTTTTCGACCCAGGTATAGCAAATGTTTGTGCAATCCGTGTTTACGAAAAAGTTGGCTTTAAAAAAAATTATGGAAAGTAATAGTGCAATTTTAATGATTAAGGCAAGAATTCCTGAGAACCATTCAAGATGAGTGTTTTTTCAACAATCTACCTAAATTACTACAAGTGGTTTATAACAATATACAAGGAGCTTTATACAAACTTAACATAATTTAATCATAAAAATATCATTATTAAGTCCTATATAAGAACAAATTTTGGCACTCAGTGAATCTTTTTTAACTAACTATGAACTTGATTAATTGGAAAATAAATTTTACTTACTTTTACAATACCTTAAAATCTAATATCACTTTATCAGCAAAGATATCACAATAGGCTAGTATGTTCTTTACTCTTTTCCTCAAAATATTACCCATTTACATTACAATACTTATTGGTTACCTAGCAGGAAGATATCTTAAGATTGATAGAAATACTATATCTCAAATACTCTTTTATATAGCTAATCCAATAGTGATTTTATACGGAGTATCTCATACAGCAGTTAATTTAAAAGTAATTTCTCTGCCGATTTTGATATGGTTTATAAGTAGTACTATGTCTTTATTAGTGTATTATCTTTCTTCTTTTTTATTTAAGGACAACACGAGAAACATATTAGCGTTTAGCTCGGGAAGCACAAGTATGGGTTATTTTGGTCTACCGATTGCCATTGCTTTATTTGATGAAGATTCAGTGTCTGTGTATGTTGTCTGTTACATAGGAATGGCACTATTTGAAAATAGCTTGGGATTTTATATAGCTGCAAATGGTATCTATACTGCAAAAGAATGCGTATTAAAGTTACTCAAACTTCCCTCATTATATGCAATGATTATAGGTTTCTTTTTAAGTATATATGATATACAAATACCCACTTTTTTGACAGATGTTATGATAAATATCAGAAGTACATTTATCACATTAGGAATGGTGCTGCTTGGAGTAAGTATTGCACAAATTACAAATTTTAAAGTAGATTGGAAGCTTGCCTTGACCACTATTGTAGCAAAGTACATATTCTGGCCGTTATTTGTTTTGGGAATTGTCTTGCTAGACAAGCATGTTACAGGTATATACGATGAAAGCATCTATAAAGCACTGATGTTACTGGCTGTTATTCCGATTTCTGGATCCAGTATAATACTTGCTAATATTTTAAATTACCAACCAGATAAAGCTACTTTATTGCTCCTAATTAGTACTGCAGTGGGACTATTTTATGTTCCACTTATAATATCATTATTTTTTACTAAACTTGTCCCTTTTTGATCGAAAATTTAAGCGCTAGGCCTATTCACAAAACTTGAATTTAGACTAGACTTTTTCGATAATCATAAAAGAAACTAATCCTTTTTTCCTCTCCTTTCTTATTTTTCACACATAATAGGAAATTATCAATTGATGGAATTTTCGCAATAATGTCAATAGCAGTAAGATTTCCTACACCTTTTAGCAGGTCTATAGTTGAATTTGGATGTTCTATGAGCAGCAACAAATAAATGTAACTTGCCTTTTTTATATAATTCTATTAACCGATAGGTATTCGCTTGACACTTCTGTATCTTTGTTATCATTAGTAACACTAAAGGGAAAACTAAACTTAATAAGATTTGAAGCATATTGTTGTTCTATGATTCACGTAATGCTGCTATGCCTTCGTTGCAAACGTTATCATAAAATAAATTAACTTCTTTAATATTTGAAAAACTACCACCCCTTAGGGCACTCATTAATATTATTCTACTTTCAACATCAATATCATTAGAAATTAAATCAAGTTTAACAAGATTTGGAAAGTTACCCATTCTTTAACAATTTAGTGATTGCTATTGAGCCTTCTGCGCCAATAATGCTAGAAGTTAATTTACACTCAGTGATATTTGGAAGATTAATATTCTCTAATGCTTCATTTAAAACTCCTCCACACTGAGCATCAATATAACAATTAGATAAAGTCAAGCTTGTAATATTTTGCTTTTTCTGTAAAAAGTTTACTAGCTTTTCCATATATGCACATAGATTATTTAACTCTAAGGTGTTACTATGAACACATTGATTAAAGTCAGCTTCCATGGTTTCTGTAAGTTATAGAGCTGTTAATTACAGCATAATGAACAACTAACTTTACTTCTTTTTAACCTGATACCTATGCTTTGTTTCAAATTTCCATCAAAAAGCAACATTACCCCCTCCAGTCAACCTTTCTGCTTCATTTCGTGAAATCAATGCCTCAATAAATTCATCTAGTTCACCTTCTTTTATAATCTGTTCTAGTCGATGTGAAGTGAGATTAATTCTATGATCTGTTATTCTTGATTGTGGAAAGTTATAAGTTCTTATACGTTCAGAGCGATCTCCAGAACCAATTTGGCTTTTCCTCATTGTTGACCTTTCCATTTCTTTTTTTTGTCTTTCAATTTCGTATAGCCTTGCTCTCAATACTTTGAGCGCTTTAGCCTTATTTTTGTGCTGCGATTTTTCATCTTGCTGTATTACAACTATCCCTGTTGGCAAGTGGGTGACCCTTACTGCGCTGTCAGTCGTATTCACTGATTGCCCTCCAGGACCACTGGATCTATAAACATCTATGCGTAAATCTTTTTCTTCTATTTCAAAGTCAACCTCTTCTACTTCAGGTAATATTGCAACAGTAGCTGCGGAAGTGTGCAACCTTCCTGAGGATTCAGTTTCTGGCACTCTTTGTACTCTGTGCACTCCTGACTCAAATTTCAGTCTTGCAAAAACTTCTGTTCCATTAATGAGTGCAGAAGCTTCCTTATAGCCACCTATACCTGTATTAGAAATACTTATTGGCTCAAACTTCCAATTTCTTCTTTCTGCATATTTTTGATACATACGAAATAACATCGCTGCAAATAATGCTGCTTCTTCTCCTCCTGTGCCCGCTCTAATTTCTAATATTGCATTTCTTGAGTCATCTTCATCTTTGGGTAATAATGCCAACTTTAGTTTTGATTTTACTTTCGGTAATAGCATCTTTTGCTTCTCAAGAAGTTCTTCTTTTGCTAACTCTTTTATATCACCATCGCTGTTCTCATCTTTCATGATTTCTTCTAAATCTGAAATTTCCTCTTTTAATATGTTATATTCATCGATTATCTCGATAATTGGTCTTAGTTCAGAGTATTCCTTCGAAAAACTAACGAATTCTTTTTGACTCAAATTTGTGGGGTTCTCCAGATTTCTCTCTACATCAGAAAACTTTTTTTTTAAGTCTTGTAAATTATTCTCTATATCCATATAGTACAGGTCTAGTTTTCAGCTGTTTAAGTAAGTAATATATACTGAAATAAAAAATTTCTTATATCAAGCAATAACACTATAATTGTCTCGAATATTTCTACCTAAGTATAATGGCAAAACAGATAACATCAATCTGCAGCTTCATATTTGGAGCTTCAGACAAAAAATCATTACCAGATGAGTCGGCTCCAGAGATTGCATTTTCTGGTAGATCAAACGTAGGAAAATCAAGTTTAATCAACTTGCTGATAAACAGCAAAAAAGCTGCAAGAGTTTCTTCTAAACCTGGATGCACTAGACAAATAAATTTTTACTCTATGTACAATGATAAGTTTAGGATTGTCGACCTACCGGGTTATGGCTATTCTCGTGCAAGCAAGGAAGAATCAGTACAATACTTAAACCTAATTGAGTACTATCTAATTCACAGGAGAAATCTAAAAAGAGTGTTTGTGCTTATAGATAGCAAGGTAGGATTAAAAGAAATAGACAAAGACTTTGTTTCTTGGTTAATATATAACAATATTAACTTTAGTATTGTGCTAACAAAAATAGATAAACTAAATCAGGAAAGTCTAGATGCTATTCTAGAGGATACTCAGAAGTGGGTTAATAATGAATATGTATCAATTCATCAAATAAGCATTCGTGTTAAGCATAAAATCACCAAGGTAAGAGATGAGTTTTTCAAATTTACAAGATAAAAAAATGAAAAGTGATGAATCTTTAAATGGTAAGATGCCATTGAAGGAAAAAACAGGAATATTATTTGAAGTTCTGTCTAACATACCTAAATTTGTAGGCGAAACTTTTATCATCAAATGCAGCGGTGTAATAATCTCAGATGAAACGCTGCTTAGTGCTTTTGCGCATAATGTTGTTCTGTTGAAACAGCTTGGTATAAATCCGGTGGTAGTTCATGACGGAGAATATGAAATTAACTTAGTGTTAAAAATGCTAGGTATGAATGATAAGTTTATAAATGGTGTCAGACTTACAGATAAAAGCACTATGAAAATCATTGAAATGGCACTGTGTGGTTCAACTAATAAAAAAATTGTTCAGCATATAAATTCTGCTGGTGGTTCGGCTATTGGACTATGTGGAAAAGATGGCAACCTCATAAAAGCTGAAAAGATAAGCACTACGCTTAGGGAAAATAGATTAAATAATATTGAAAAAATACTAGACATGGGATTTATCGGTAGACCAACTGAAATCAATCCTGATATATTATTCTTTATTGAAGAATCAGATTCTATACCAGTTATTGCACCTATCGGTTATGGAAAAAATGGAGAAACATATCATATTGATACTGATAGCATTGCAAGTGCAATTGCACTTGCAGTTTACGCATCTAAGATGATAATCTTGAGTGATACAGATGAAGAAATAAATAAAGTTGGCAACAGAAGAGTCTTGATTAAAAATTTAAAAGAGTCGATTGATTGTGGAAAAATTAAAGGGGAAAAATTTGTTGAAAGGCTTATGTCATATACTAAAATGGTAGAAGAATGTGCAGGGGTTGTTCACATAGTTGATGGTAGAGTACCTAACATTATACTTGATTTATTTACTGAGAATAATTCAGGTATATCAATAATGGATGATTAATAGCTGTACTGCTTATAACCATATGAACATTGAAATTTTGGAATGGCTTGTGTCAAGTTCCTATTCTCTTTTCCAGTCTTTTAGGTTTTTTCTTGCAAGCATAATAGTTTCGTATACATAATGAAACCAAATGGTGTTTTTAGCTTGATAACAGAGGAAAATAAAGAGGGCTTGGTGTAACACTCAAATAATGGTTTACCTAATAGATACCGATAGAAAAGTTGACTAAGGTATACAATTCTCTCTGCGTCAAGTTACTCAGGGGATATCGGATCTACAAACGCTTTGGATTGAGCATAGTACGCCTCTGTACACAGTATCTTTAATGCAAATGCCCATATGATTCCACAGATAATCTCTGTTTTTTTATTTTATCTGTCCATTTATCATTTTCTATATCTTGTTTGTTGGTTGCTCTTTTTTCTTGCTCAACAATTGCCTTATCTATCTTCTGATGAATTGCATCAATTGCATTTTTTTCTTTGTATATTTCGCTTTTTCCTTCACCAATTAAATTGGTAAAAATATTTACAATAAACTGCACCTGATTATGATTAACCTGACCTTTTATCGAAGAAGGTAAAGAGTTTAATTCCATCAATACTTCTGATGCTGTTTTATCTTGAGTGGAAAGCCCTAAATTATCTGCTACTTCACTTATTAATAACTCTCTGTTTTCTTTGTTATCTTCCAATTTATTATAATCACGCAGTAGATCCATAACTGAAGATACTCTGACTTCAATAATATCATCAACACCTTCACCTCCTAGAGCAACTCCTGATCCAAATAACCTCTCTCTGAGATTTTTCTTTAAAAGATTGGTAAATTTTTCATTTGCATCCGATCCTGTAGTAGATATTGTACCATCTAAATAGTTGTTTACTTTGATTTGGGTACCTAAGCTATGCTCTATTTGTATTTTTGCCTCAGGTTTAAATCCTAATTTTGCACAGAATTTCTGAAAATATTCTTTAATGATGTCAAACAAGGTCTTGCAATTGTCTTTATAGTTTTTCAACTCTTCAGGAATAGTAAGTGATAATTTACCATCTCCATATTTTACAAGGTCTTCACCATATTGAGACTCAAGTGTAAATTCTAATGAGCTGGATAGGTCACATATCTTCTCTTCCGGATTGTCAATCGTGGTTATAGGCATTGCCATATCAGACGTCACTTTTATGCGGTTGTGGTCAGTGCAGTAAATGTTTAGCACTTTTTTAGGACTGTGTGGAGTTAAATTACAACTACTGAGTGCGGCATGAGATTCATTAAATACACCAGCCCCATACCCTGCTTGATTACAATTGGTGACTAACTCTTCTAAAATAGCATCACTTGGAACCCTTGCTCCAGCGTATCTAAACATTTCCTTAAAAATTTCCTTTGCTAATGCACGGTAATCTTTTTTGGAGAACAGATGATAAGAGCTTCTCCCTGTGTTATAAAATCTCTCAAATTCCTTTCTATATTCATCAACTTTTTTTTCATCAGCAACTGTAGGGCTATTACAATGATTTTCCCAAACTTCAGATAGTCTATCTTGATCAAGCTCCTTAAGTACTGGTTCCATAAAAGCTTTACCTTCTTCAGAGAGGTTATTAAAATTATCACGGTTAAAAATCTCATTTTTATAATCTTTAGCTCCTTCCTTAAATGCAATAATAAAATTTTTATCTATCTCTTTTTCATTAATAATAAAATTCATTCTTTGAAAATCTAAGAACATTGTTTCACCGGAATTCGCTAATTTATTATCTTGATCTGCTCTTAATTTACTAAAATTAAATTCTTTAGCTGTGGCCTTTAATCTAGCTACCGGACTCTTCTTTGCCTCTTTCATAATTAACACCTTACTATAAATATGATGTAAGTTGTACCATATAATGATGAATAATTTTATAATATATAAGAAAGTCGATAGTCTATCTCTTTATTTTAGGGATATAGGAAAGGCGTAGATTTCTCTTTTCATTTGTAGCATGCTGCATTAATATTTACGTATTAATCTAGAAATAGTGATGAATAATACTGTAATTGTTGGTCTTCAATGGGGTGACGAAGGCAAGGGTAAAATAGTAGATTATCTTTCTGAGAACGCAGATGTAGTTGTGAGATTTCAGGGAGGAAATAATGCAGGGCACACTATAGTAATAGATGATGAGGTTTATAAATTAAATTTACTGCCCTCTGCTGTTTTGAGAGCTGACAAAATATCTATTATAGGGAACGGTGTTGCTCTTGATTCACATGCTCTAGTCTCAGAAATAGAGTCATTGAAAGTGAAAGGAGTGGACGTAAACTATAACAACTTGATGGTATCCGAGAGCTGTCCATTAATACTTAGCGTACATAAGGACAAGGAGAAGCTATTTGAAGATTTAAACGGAAATCACAAAATTGGTACAACAAACAAAGGGATAGGGCCATGTTATGAAGATAAAGTTGGCAGGAGAGCTATACGCCTTTGTGACTTAGAAAACACAGATGAGCTCAATCAAAGAGTGGATTCTCTCCTGAGTTACCATAATGCTATCAGAAAAGGACTTAACTACCAGGTAGTTAAAAAAGAAGAAATATTAAAGGAAATTCAAGAGATTTCAGAAAAAATTCTCTTATATAAAAAACCTGTGTGGAAGATACTAAATGATTTTATGAAAGAAGGTAAGAAAATAATATTTGAAGGTGCTCAAGGCGCATTTTTAGATATCGACCACGGAACTTACCCTTTTGTTACTTCAAGTAATACCGTAGCATCGCAAGCGATAACAGGCTCAGGATTATCCTACAATGCTCACATTATTGGTGTAGCAAAAGCGTATACAACAAGAGTGGGTAATGGCCCATTTCCTACTGAACAAAATAACGGGATTGGAGACAGCTTATTTTCTATAGGTAAGGAACTTGGAACAGTAAGCAATAGAAGAAGGCGCTGCGGATGGTTTGACTCAGTTTTAGTGCGCCAGGCCGTACAACTCTCTGGAGTTTCAAACATTGTATTAACCAAATTAGATATTCTTGATTCTTTTGATACTATTAAAATAGGCACTGGTTATAAGTATGGCGGAAAAATGTATGATTATTTACCCGCATCACATTCAATACAAAAAGAATTAGAGCCAATATATGAAGAATTTCCTGGTTGGAAAGAGAAAACTCAAGGCAAAAGGTCAGTTAAGGAATTACCTGCAAATTTGATGAAATATGTGAGAAAAATAGAAGAATTAATAGGTGTACCAATTCATCTAATTTCAACTAGTCCCAATAGAGACGATGTTATTAAGCTTAAAAATCTATGAAAACGTCTTGTTAACTTTTATCTAATAAAAAACGACACTTGTATGACTTCAAGCAATCTATTATGCAAAGTAGCAGTGTAAACGTACAGTGAGCAGTGTGATTTTTCTTAAATACATGTTGATTGTTATAATATAAACATAGTTAAAGGAGGCGTATTATGATTGCAGGTTTGGCTAAGGGAGACAAAGCAATAAAAGGGGAAAAAACAAGTGATCAGCTGAGAGAATTGTCAGTTGTAGAATATGTAGTTAAGTCAATACATGACTTGCAAAAATTGCATAATAGATTATGTTCATCACAGGGTAACAATTGTGTTAATGATAGAGAGAAGTTTGTCCAAGATAGTGATGGGCTTGGTATATTTCAAATTCTCAAAAGCTATATTAATGATGTAGAAAAAAATGAGCCTTCCATTAAGAACCTTACTATAATGAAATTTCTTCGCTCAATTATAGAAGATAGAGAACTGTATAAAAAGTTATGCAGTTTCGATGATTTTCTCGGTTGTGAGTTAGAAGATTTGAGAGATAAGATAATCTTATTAGCGCTTTTGAGAGAAAAGATGGACTTTGCTGATATACAAAAAGCTTATGGTAATTGGCGTTTTAGTAATCTAATAGGTGATAATGATTTTAAGCGAATGTATGTGGATGAAGCAGTAAAAGAAAGAGAAAAGCCTGTTAATGAGGGCTTTGAGAAAAATATAGGTAAATACATAGAGTTAGTAAAGGAAGGAAAAGGAGTTGCAAGTAGGTATTTTGGAAAATGGAAAGAGGACTTTCAAGTTTACTGTGAAGAAATTGACAATAACAATAGAGTTTTGAATATTAACTTTACTCATTACGACAATAGTGAGCCAACAAAGATTAGTAACGTTTTACAGCAAGAGAAAGATATTAAAGAACTGAATATCTATTGCAATAAAAAACATGAAATACACGCTCATAAAAAAGATAAGAAAAGATATTATGAATTTAAAGAAGGTGCATATTATGAAATGACAAGCACTTGGGCTGCAAAAGATGGATCAAGAATGTGTACCATGATTATGAATGTGAGTAGCAATGGCATAACTGAAATACTAAAATTTAATGGTGAAGATTTTGTTTCATCGAAGGAGGTTCTAGAATTAATAAAGCAAAACGATGAATTATATATTCAAAGTCTCTCCTTATATGATGCTGTAATGGAATCACTAGAAGAGAATAGGGCTACTCCTATTAATCTTTACAATGAATCTATGGTGGCTTATCAAGGTAAGGAACCAGAGAAGAAGTTAGATAATAAAGTTGATGCTGATAATAGCCTTCCTTCTTCTCCTTCTATTAATAGCAATGCATTGGAAGCCAATTTACAGCACACTGAAACTCAACCAGAAATTGCTTCACAACAAATAACTGATTTACAAAACAGTTTTGGAAAAGAAGGGCGAAAAAACATGGAATTGCAAACTGAACTGGCACACAAAGATGAAAAGTTAGCAAGAGTGTTAGCAGAGTTACAAGAGAAAACACAAGAACTTAAAAATGTATGTGAAGCAAAAGGAAAGCTAGAGGGTAAGCTAAAAGGTGTTAATACAGAAAAGAAGGAGTTAGAAGACAAATTAAAAGAAGCAGCACACATAATGAAGGAAAAGGAGCAGTATATAAGCAATTTAAAACTTCAAGTGCAAGAGTTGAAAGATGAGCATAAGGCACAACTAGAATCTTATGAACAAGGGATATGCAAACTAGCATGGGAAGTTGAAGAGTTAAGAAGCAAGCTAGAGTGTAATAATGAATGGGATGATAAAGTTGTAGAAATAGCTGATGGACTGGGAGAAAAAATTCATGCTGATGAACAAAAAAGCCTCAATAATCAATTTTATACTCCAACAAGAAATATTTTTAATGGGACTAATAATGAGTCTTGTGTTCCACTGGAAGGTATGAGTTCTATTGAACAAAGAAGCTTCAATCATCAATTTTATACTCTAGCAGGAAACGTTTTTAGTGAACCTGATAGTGCCTCACAAAAGAAGACAGAGTTATCCAGATCTTCAAGTTTTGATAGTCGACTTGATAGCGATGAGGAAAATTGTGATAATGATTTATCTTCTAACATAGGTTCTATTGAGAAGTTAGTAGAGAGTAGAAGTGTAGGTAGCTCGCTTTCCTCTTGCATTGTTAAGGAGATGATTGGAGTTAAGTTGCAAGAGCAATACTCAGGGAGAGTATAAATCTCCTGTATTGATAATAATTTAAAATCTATAGTAGACTGAAAAAGATTATTAAATTATAATGCGACAATGATGAAAGAAGACAAATCAAAAACAATTTTTGAAGTGGAAGGGGCAGTAACTGCTTTACTACCTGCAGCAGAATTTAGAGTGAAGCTGGACAATGAGCATGAGATTATCTGTCATGTATCAGGAAGAGTGAGAAGAAGTAAAATACGTATCATTATAGGCGATAGAGTGTTAGTTGAGATGAGTATTTACGATAGGAATGCAAGAAAGGGTAGGATAATAAAAAGGCTCAAGTGATAGAACAATCTCTAGATAATCTTATTCTTGCTTCATCATCAGAAAGGCGAGTAGCCTTACTAAAACAAATGAATATTAAGCCAGGTTTAGTTTTGCCAGCAGATACAGATGAATCGCCTGTGAAGAAAGAGCTGCCAAAAGATTACTCAATCCGTATGGCAAAAAGTAAAGCCGAGAAAATACAAAGTGCAAATCCAAATTACTTTGTGCTTGGTGTTGATACAGTTGTTGCTTGTGGTAGAAGGATACTGCTCAAAGCTGAAAACGTTGAGCAAGCAGAAAAATGCGTTCGCTTGCTATCAGGAAGAAGGCATAGAGTATACACCAGTGTGTGTTTATTAACTCCTGATCAATCTAAACAGCATATTAGGACTGTAGTTACAATAGTGAAATTTAAGCGTCTCAGCGAACAAGAAATTAAATATTATTTAGCATCAGAAGAGTGGAAAAACAGGGCAGGGGGGTGCAACATACAAGGTCTTGCAGGAATGTTTGTATTATTTTTACGTGGCTCATACTCTTCTGTAATAGGGTTACCATTACATGAAACCCATTGCTTGCTAAGTAATTACTTTAACCTATACTAATACCACTATCCTTTTTTTGTTTTTCTTCAGCAATAAGTTTAGCCCATATTCTATTTCTATTTGCTAATGCAATTCTATTGCGATCAGTACTATCATCGCGTTCTGTTAAAGTATCTTTTCTTTCCTCTTCTACTATTCCAGCTTTCAGTTGTTCTGCATCTTTTTCTAGCAATTTATATAGTTCGCTATTTTTGTCTATAGTCAGATTAGTATTATCATTTTCTTGTTCTGCTTCTTGTTCTGCCACTTTTCTTTCTAATAACTTACGTACAGGGTTATATTCTTTACCTTCTTTTATTTCTTTCAACATACTTTCTGAGAATAAATCTTTAGTAGCCTGGTGTGAAGGTTCTCTCAATCCTTTATTCAATTTTTCCAATGTATCTTTTGGTTCAATGGTTTCTAATCTCTTCTCTAATTGCTCAGAATTGACCTGAAAATTATAGAGGCTAGTGTAAGTTGGAGATGAGTAACCTGAGTCGTTTATTTCTTTCTCCGCTGAATTGTCTTTTAGCAATCCAGCTGCTAATAAATGTTCTTTTGTTTGCCCACTCATTTTCTTTTGATTTACTGGTTTTAGCAGGAATTTCTGAGTTTCTTTATCCAACTTACTGGTAAATTCCGTAAGTAGGGTATCATCTCTTTGTTCAACATTCATTAGGCTTGCTTTTAACTGTCCAGAATTTACTTGAGATTTTTCATGGTTAGAGTGAGTTGGAGATGAATAGCCCGAATCGTTTGTTTTTATGTCTGTTGAGCTATATTCTAGAGATTCATTTTCTTGTAATTTATCTTCGGTTTCTTTTTGTTTATCGTTTCCTCTTTCTTCGTTTTCCTTAGTGCTAAGATAATCTTTTTCTTGTTTATAATCTGATTGAGGATTTGAAAGCGTTATATACTCATCTTCGTTTAGCGGTTGCTTATTTCCAGTATTGCGTGATTCTTTAACTTTTTTCAATGCAACGTCTTGTGCTGTTGCAGCGCTTTCAGTAGCTGTAGGATCAAAAATTGCACCTTCTTGCCGATTATTAGATATTTGCTCACTTTCATCTGATTTTCGGCTTCCAGGTACAGAATGTCCAAATGTAGGATTGTCATACCGTTTATCTTCTTGTGTATTATCTTGATTGTAGATTACAGACTTGGTGAAAATAGTACTGCTTGAAGAAGCATCAGAATATGGAGAATTGTCGTTATTTCCACTATTAATCCGTATTGGCTGATACTCATCTTTTTTCTGATTATTAGGTAATGAACTAGCTCTAGGTGGAAGTGACGGTGGAATCTTTTTAGCAGATGCGTTATTAGAATTTGTAGTGCTAGTCGTTGCATGCTTAAACTCAACTTCTTGATCTTGAGTAGCTTGAACGCCAACACCTTTACTAATATCACTTTCCATGAAAGTTTCAGATGATTGTTGATTCATAGGATTGTCATACCGTTTATCTTCTTGTGTATTATCTTGATTGTAGATTACAGACTTGGTGAAAATAGTACTGCTTGAAGAAGCATCAGAATATGGAGAATTGTCGTTATTTCCACTATTAATCCGTATTGGCTGATACTCATCTTTTTTCTGATTATTAGGTAATGAACTAGCTCTAGGTGGAAGTGACGGTGGAATCTTTTTAGCAGATGCGTTATTAGAATTTGTAGTGCTAGTCGTTGCATGCTTAAACTCAACTTCTTGATCTTGAGTAGCTTGAACGCCAACACCTTTACTAATATCACTTTCCATGAAAGTTTCAGATGATTGTTGATTCATAGGATTGTCATACCGTTTATCTTCTTGTGTATTATCTTGATTGTAGATTACAGACTTGGTGAAAATAGTACTGCTTGAAGAAGCATCAGAATATGGAGAATTGTCGTTATTTCCACTATTAATCCGTATTGGCTGATACTCATCTTTTTTCTGATTATTAGGTAATGAACTAGCTCTAGGTGGAAGTGACGGTGGAATCTTTTTAGCAGATGCGTTATTAGAATTTGTAGTGCTAGTCGTTGCATGCTTAAACTCAACTTCTTGATCTTGAGTAGCTTGAACGCCAACACCTTTACTAATATCACTTTCCATGAAAGTTTCAGATGATTGTTGATTCATAGGATTGTCATACCGTTTATCTTCTTGTGTATTATCTTGATTGTAGATTACAGACTTGGTGAAAATAGTACTGCTTGAAGAAGCATCAGAATATGGAGAATTGTCGTTATTTCCACTATTAATCCGTATTGGCTGATACTCATCTTTTTTCTGATTATTAGGTAATGAACTAGCTCTAGGTGGAAGTGACGGTGGAATCTTTTTAGCAGATGCGTTATTAGAATTTGTAGTGCTAGTCGTTGCATGCTTAAACTCAACTTCTTGATCTTGAGTAGCTTGAACGCCAACACCTTTACTAATATCACTTTCCATGAAAGTTTCAGATGATTGTTGATTCTCTTGTTCTTGTCCTTTTTCCTTGAATTGTATTTGATATAGGAATAAGCCACCTATTTTTATATCTGTGTTTGCTTTTAATTGTTCCTCAGTAACACCATTACGTTCAGTGAGATCTACACCATCTTTATCAATATTGATTTTGATAGTACATTTTTTTCCATTTTTGTCATGCCAATTCAAAGTCATTTCATATGAACCATCGGTTACAACATAATGCCTTATTCTTTTCTCTCCTTCTTCGGCAACAAAACCGTGCATTCCGCTCTTTCCATTACTATGCAGCGTTGAAAATCCCGAAATTCCTTTCTTCCGATAAAAGTCACTATTTAAAAACTCGCTGATTTTAAACTCTTTTTTGTTATCTCGCAGTGTAATACTTGTGTGATCACCATATATTGAAACTCCTGCGATATCATCAACATACTCTTTTAACCTTGCTTTAACTTCACTTTCAAGCTTTTGTTCGGCTTTCTTCATCTTGTTCTGCTCTGGAAGAATAACTTCATAAGCTTTATTTTTGTCTTCATCTGTCTCCAAATTCCAGATGGAGTGGTTTATTAGAAACTTTACTGCATTAAAACCAACTCTGGAATTATAAATTGGGTCGTCTTCCTTTTTTATTTCATCGAATAAAATAAAAAATCCTCGAATGAATTCATGATATTGTTGTGTGCTTTGAGTATTCATATTTCCCTCACTAATAACCCTCTGCCTTTTAGCCTTAGCTAGTACAATTATCACGGGAATTGATTTAGTTTTTATTAAAGATGTTGTATTGCTGACGTGATGACATGAGCTATTTTATGTTCACATCAAGCAATTTAAGTTGTTATTCCAGTCTGGAATCTAGATTTTTCTAGACTTGATCCTATAGTCAAATTCATAACTACAAACGTTGTAATATAAGAGTAATTTTCACCAAAATATGTCATTTGAGTAGCTGACACTGGGATCCAGTGTCACTCAGTTAGTGAGCATAAAAGTATTATGTTAAAACATAAGATTTTTGATGAAGTTCATGAAAGACCGGATTCCAGATTGGGATGATAACTTAAAATATTGCTTTAGCTCTGTTTTTACAACTTCAAGTATTTGCTACTCATAGTAAATACTTCTGGATCTTGAGAAGTGAGCTTGAGTATAGCAAGTATGTTTATGAGCAGCAAAGCAGCAATTGAAATATCAGCGATATCCCAGAGTAACTTAACTCCACCGATTGCACCAAATGGAATGATTAAGGTAAAAACTACAGTCCAGATTTTAGTGTATTTATTATCCATAGATACATAGCGTATTGTTTGTTTTGAACAAAAAAACCAAGTAAAGATAGTAGTAAAGGCAAAACAAAACATTATAGCCATAATTAAATAGTCAGTATAGGGCCAATTCATAGCTTTTCTAAAAGCAAAAATGCACACGTTAGTGCTCTCTAAATCAGTAATCCAAGAATCTGTGACAAGCAGTACCATTGCTGTAATGAACACTATGAGTGCAACTATAAAAGGAGATATTATTGTGATTAGACTCTGTTCAATGATAAATTTATTGTTATTTTTTTTAGGAGTAATCGAGGAGTGTACAATTCCTTCGAGGCCAAGTCCTATATCTGTTGCAAAAATACCTCGCAGAGTTCCTACTTGAATAATAGTCAACATTTCTAAAATTAAACCTAAAGATAAGCCAGAGTTAAAGCTACTAGTTGTAAAAAAATTGCTTGTTATTAGTTTTAGAGAAGGAAGAATATTTTCACTAAACTTAAATAATATGATACCGCAAAGTGTGAGGTAACTTACCGTCATTATCGGTATTATAGCCGATATAAAAATTTTAATTTTTTTTAAGCTGAGAGCTGAAACAACAAAAAATATTATGGCCATTACAATGCCGCCAATGACTACAGGTATATCTACCATGCTGAGTGGTATTGATAGAGAATTTACCTGAACAAGGTTACCAACTGTTATTGAAACCATCATCATAATAACTAGAAACACAACTGTAGCTTTTCTAGAATTAAATGCATCAGTCATGTAGGCTACAGGTCCACCTATAAACCGTCCATTTTTTTCTTTTCTGGTTTTTATACTTAGGTAACAAGTAACATATTTTATCACAGAAGTAACAACAATAATTATTGCCATCCATAAAATGGATCCTGGTCCTCCGGTTTTTAGAGCAACAGCAGTGCCTGAAACGTTTCCTACTCCTAAATTTCCTCCTAAGATTGTAAACAGGGCAGCTATAGAAGAAAATTTATTTTCTCCTCTTTTAGCTCCAATAAGTGAAACGGCATACGGTAGTCTAAACACCTGTAACCATTTTAGTTTAACCGATAGGTAAACACCAGCAACTAGTATGAGTAGTATTGTTGGCAGTAATAAAACAAACTTTACTGTATCCATCTGTAAAAGAGAGATTTTCACTCGAGTATATAGCAAAATATGAGAAGTAACACTATAAAAGCTATAGTAAGCCTGCTAAAATCCTATTTTTCATACCACTCATTTATGAGTTTATTGATATCGGAATCCATAAAATCCTTTAGTGGTTGACTGGTTTTTATCTCGGCATTTTTAGGGATACACCTATCTTTACATATTGCGTACTTTACATGAAAGTTAATATCAGCGTATTCCTGATTTGGAATGATATTAGTTTTAAAGGGAAATAACACCATATCTTCATATATGTTACTAACAAATGTAACTTCCCCAACTTTATCTTCATGTTCCTTGAGAGTAGGCCAATGAATATCTATATTTGATATGTTACCCTGACAGTCAAAAGAAGTAGGAAGGCCGAAATCTCCAGGGTCTTTGTAATATATATGCCAACCTGATTTTATTGTAACCTTTATTGCGCCTTCAATGGTGAGGTTTGCTTTATTTACCTCACCAATGAGCAGATCAAATTTTGCAACTTCTTCTTCAGCGCACAATTGAGTGCAAGAAAAAAGTAAAAGTAGGATTGAGTATATACGCATTTTTATAAACGCTCTATTTATGAAGAAAATAATTTAAGTTCTATCTATTAGAATAAAAACATTATATAAATCATTTGTTGATATAATATCATTCTAATAGAAATGTACTAGCAATTACAACTTTTATAAAAAATAGCGGCTTTGCATAGAAAACCAAAGATTTATTTCCTTTATAAATGTAAGACTTTTTAGAACTAGAAAGATACCTTGGAGCAATTGCTCCAAGGCTCTTGTTTACTTAGAATCCACCCATTCCGCCCATTGCTCCTGCACCCATAGGTGATGAAGCATTTTCTTCTTTGTTTGGTAGATCAACTATCATAGATTCAGTAGTAATAAGTGCGCTTGCTACAGACACTGCCGTTTCAAAAGCAATACGAACTACTTTTGCTGGATCAATTACACCAGCTGTTGATGCATTAGCGTAGTTCATAGCCTCAACGTTGTATATAAGCTCTTTATCATTCTGCTTAATCAAATAGTCAATTACAACAGCAGATTCAAGACCAGCATTTTTAACCAATCTTTTGATTGGAGCACTGAGAACTTTTTTGACAATGTTGATACCTATTTGCTCTTCATCGCTTGAAGCTTTTAGCTTGTCAAGAGCAGATGCAGCGTAAAGAAGTGCAACTCCCCCACCTGGAACTATCCCTTCTTCAATTGCGGCTCTTGTTGCATGAAGTGCATCTTCAACTCTATCTCTGCGTTCTTTTACTTCTACTTCGGTTGCTCCACCAACTTTGAGCACAGCAACACCGCCTGATAATTTCGCTAAACGCTCTCTCAGCTTTTCTTTATCATAATCAGAGGTTGAAGTTTCAATCTGAGATTTAATCTGGTTAATTCTAGCATTTACTCTGCTTTGTTTATCACAGTCGCTGTCTTCACTAACAATTGTGGTATTGTCTTTAGTGATTTTAACATTTTTAGCAGTACCAAGATCTTCAAGAGTCAAATCTTCCATCTTGATTCCAAGCTCATCTTTTATGACATACTTAGCACCTGTTAAAGCTGCTATGTCTTCGAGCATCTCCTTTCTCCTATCACCAAAACCTGGAGCTTTTACTGCAGCAACTTTTAGACCACGTAATTTGTTGATCACTAAAGTGCTTAATGCTTCACCTTCAACATCTTCTGCAATGATAAACAAAGGTTTACCAGACTTAAAAATAGCCTCAAGAATAGGAAGTAAAGGTTGAATAATATTAAGTTTTTTTTCTGTAATCAGCAAATATGGATCATCAAGCTCCACGCTCATCTTTTCATTATTTGTAACAAAGTATGGAGAGAGGTAACCACGGTCAAACTGCATACCAGTTGTAAGTTCAACTTCTAACTCTTTTGAACCCTTACTCTCTTCAACAGTGATGACGCCTTCTTTTCCAACCTTTTTAACAGCATCAGCAATGCTATTACCAATATCTTTATCACCATTTGCAGAAATTATTGCAACTTGTGCAACTTCATCCATTTTCTCTAAAGAAATTGTGCGAGACATTGATGTAATTTCCTTTAGTATCACATCTTTTGCCTTCTGTATTCCATTTTTGATACAAATACGATCATT
Organism: Wolbachia endosymbiont of Trichogramma kaykai; assembly: GCF_045765165.1. Taxonomy (NCBI): domain Bacteria; kingdom Pseudomonadati; phylum Pseudomonadota; class Alphaproteobacteria; order Rickettsiales; family Anaplasmataceae; genus Wolbachia; species Wolbachia endosymbiont of Trichogramma kaykai. The sequence continues at coordinate 165,720 of NZ_JBJJXK010000002.1, read as the reverse complement.
TCCAGCTGCAATTGACTTTGAAGCTTCCATTATCATGTTGCTAGTCAGTATTGAGCATGTTGTGGTACCATCACCAACTTTGTCATTACACTGAGAAGCACTTTGAGCAATGGTGCTTACTATCGCAGAGTGTAATGGTTTTTCAGGCTTTATACCTTTCATTACCTTATAGCCATCCTTTGTGACCTCTGGTCCACCATATGGCTTGCTAATTCCTACTGTATTTCCCCTAGGGCCTGCAGTTGCTCCCACCGTTGAGTCAACCATTGTTGCAACTTCACGAAAGGCTTCTTGCAACTGTTCGCCTGATACTACTATGTTAGCCATTTTTATCACTCCTCAAATTAATAAATTTAGAATATTAAAATACATAATGCACTATGTAGCGCATTAGTTTAGTAAAATAGGGATACCTACTTGATAACAGCAAGTAGGTCTGACTCCTTCATCACGACATACTTTTCATTATCATGCTCTACTTCTGTTCCAGCCCACTGCCTGTAGAAAACCTTATCACCAGCTTTTACAGTTAAAGCCATACGCTCTCCGCTTGGGCTGCGTGAACCACTACCAATTGCTATAACTTCACCTTTAGTAGGCTTCTTTTCAGCACTTGATGGTAGTACAATTCCACCTTGTTTTTCTTCAGTAATGGGCTTTATTAGCACGTTATCGTCTAATACATTCAAATTTACACTTGACATTTATGCTTCCTCATTAATAGATTAACCTACGGCTATATGTAGTCATCTAAAGGTTACATTTCAAGGGTTGGAGTTAGTAAAAGTGTATAATTAAGGTTTGAACAGAAGTTTTATGGGTTACATACCGCTAGCAAACCGTAGTCTAGTATCTTTATACGGACCAGATACGAGAGATTTTCTTCAGGGTGTTATAACAAATGATATTAATAAACTAAGTAGCCAGCAGGCAATTTACTCTTTATTACTCAACCCTCAGGGAAAATATCTGTACGATTTTTTCCTCATTGAGCATGATAAATATATTTATTTAGAGTGTGAAAATTCCCATCTACAGCAAATAATTGAAAAATTAGACTTGCTCAAAACTTACCTTAGAGTGAGGATTAAAGACATTAGCTCACTATATAAGGTTGGAGTTTTGTTTGATGCTCAGTTGACGGAGTGTAGTAGTAAGTCACAAGTTATTTTTCAAGATCCAAGGCACAAGCTGCTAGGAATGAGGATCATACATGAAGATGAAATAAAAGAACCGGTTGGAGATTTTATTCAGTATGAAAAAGTTAGAATTAGAAACCTTGTCCCAGATGGAGCAAAAGATATGGTGCAAAATTCATCATTTCCGCTGCAATATTTAATCGATAAGATAAATGGTATAAGCTTTAATAAAGGGTGCTATATAGGTCAGGAAGTTGTAAATCGAATGAGCAGACAAGAAAAATTCAGAAGGAAACTTTACCTTGTTGAGGGAAAAAATGCACTTCCAAATATTGGTACTAAAGTAATCAGTGAACATAATGAAGAAGTAGGAGAACTACGCTCTAGTGTCGACAATATTGGACTTGCATTGCTTAATACTGGAAAAAGCCACGCAAATTTATATGTCGGTGGAGTTAGTATTAAGACGTTATAAAATATCTACTCGAGTAAAAGCCCATTTTTCTTGTTTAAGTGTTTGTGATAGTTATCCACAGTATTGTGAATAACTCAGTTGATAACCCAGAGAAATACATATTTTACGCATTATGAGTACTTCGGAGATTCATAATAAAGTGGACAACTCTAAAAAAATTACATCAACTTTAATCTTTTTTAGTTGTGATTTTAATATTTTTCTAATAAGAGCCAATAAGGGAGTAAGGAATGGTCTTTTTCTCCTGCTAAAAGCTTGTGTTTCTTGTATTTTCCATAATACGTATTATGTAATTTTTAATACTAATAAAACTATTTCCCAATCTTTTAAACAACAACCTGTTGAACCTTCGGATTAGTACGTAAATTGCTACTTTAAAAACACTTAAAATTTCAATTTTTAGTTCTAGCATAGTCCTTTATTTGTCTTTTTTTTTTAAAAAGTATTAAGATATTTATCATTTGATCTTTTTCAGAGTTATCTACAGTTTTTTTTATTCTCAATTATATATATAAAGCTGTGCCAATAAAAGCCGAAGCAGCAAAAAGTCCACTACCAACTCCCATTCCAGCCGTAATACCAAAAATAGCACCAAATTTCATTGTTTTATGCTTGTATTTATCTTCTGCCTTTTTTAAAAGCTGCTTTGATTCATCACGGGCATGTTTTCTTGCAGTTATTCCATAGTGATCCTTTATAAAAAGATTAGTACCTGCATCTAGTAAAATTTGTGTCACCTCTTTGTCACGACTATTGTGCAAAGGAGTTTTTCCAAAAGAATCTCGTGCATTAACATTAGCACCTTTGTCTAATTAACTTCTTCTCCTCCTCTAAGCAATCAAAATGTCCAACTATTACATGCAATAATGTAACCTTATATCTATACTCTCTTTTCTCTAGGCTAAATAGATGATTTATATCAAATTCTTCCTCCTTCCACCTGTGATATGTATCGCAAGCTTCCGTTGAAACGATAAAAAAGGGTGAAGTTACTGCTATTCACTTTTTGTATCGTTTTTAGCAAAAGCTTCCTCCCAAGTGCCTTGAGTTGCTGCACGGCTATACTCTGTTACTCTATTTTCAAAGAAATTTGTATGTTCCACGCCATTTAATATTTCATCAAGCCACGGAATAGGGTTGTCCTTAACATTGTATATAGATTTAAGACCTAATTGCGTTAACCTTCTGTTTGCTATGTAACGTATATAATTGCGCACTTCCCCTGCAGATAGCCCTTCAACATCTCCTAAATCAAAAGCAAGACTTATAAATTCATCTTCAAGTTCAACAATAGTGCGACATGCAGAATATAATTCTTCTTTGAACTCGTCATTCCAAATTTCATTATTCTCTTTAATAAACGTATTGAACAAATTGATAATTGAATTGGTGTGCAAGGTTTCGTCACGTGCTGACCAAGCAATGATTTGCCCCATACCTTTCATTTTTCCAAACCGTTGAAAATTGAGCAAAATTGCAAATGATGCAAATAACTGCAATCCTTCAGTGAAGGCACCAAATACTGCTAAAGTTTTAGCAACATGTTTTTCATCGTGCTTTTTACTTTCCTCAAATTCTAACATGTATTCATACTTCTTTCTCATAGCATCATATTTCAAGAATGCTTGATATTCACTTTCTGGCATGCCAATCGTATCTAGAAGGTATGAATAGGCTGCAATGTGTATAGTCTCCATATTGGAAAAGCTTGCAAGCATCATACATATTTCTGTTGGCTTAAATATATTTGAATAATGCCTCATATAGCAGTTATTTACTTCAATATCTGCTTGAGTAAAAAACCTAAAAATCTGGGTCAATAAATTTTTCTCTACATTCGAAAGTTTAGTTTTCCAATCTTTCACATCATCAGCAAGCGGAACTTCTTCAGGTATCCAGTGTATCCTTTGTTGCTGCAACCATGCATCATATGCCCAAGGATAATTAAAAGGCTTGTATATTGGATCTGCTTCTAGCAATGACATAATGTACCTAATTATTTTTAAGTAAATATTATACTAAATGATATTGAGAATCAGTCAATATTTGATATACTCTCGATTATTTTGGAGAGCAAATGTAAGGAAAATAACATATCAAGAAAGTTAATTTCATCAAAAGCTGAGTTAGCTGGCTCAATATCTGGGCAGATAGATAAACTATTCAAGGGGTGGAGATATGATTTTTTCGGCAGATTAACTTTTTTGAAATTTGACAACAGATAGTTTATCAGTGTATTGTGATTTCAAACAATTAATTGACGAAATGCGAGTATTAATATTTTCTGTTTTGTTATTTACAGTGAGCTGTACTCACACTATTCATAATCACGGAGTTCCTGGCGTTAATGTTGAACTGTGGAGCAAAATAAAAGTAGGTGATGATAGAGAAAAAGTGGTTCATACTTTAGGATCACCAACATTAGTATCAAAGTTCGACGAAAATGTTTGGTACTATGTCTCATATAAAATTAAACAAGCTAACTTCTTGGGAAAGAGGAAGTACAGTAGCAGGTCTCTGCAAATTTCGTTTAATAAGAATGACGAAGTTACAGATATAAGAGAAATCAACGTTGCAGAAAGGTCTTTAGCTGTTGTTGATTGAAAATTTGCTGATCTATTTTTCATAACAAGCAACTAATTTAGGTAACGTAAATTTACCTATTTAGATTCAACCACTATGGATTGAAATCCAAAGATTGAGAGAGTATGTAATGCTAACTTTTGATCTACCGAATTTATCTTCTTTTTTAGAGTGATTTTCAATATAATTTTTTATCATTTCGTCAGTTACATTTCCGCTAGTTCTGACAAATGTCCATAACCCAGTATCTTTTTTCAGCTCTGGAAAGTTTTGCTGGATTTTTTCTGGAACTTTTTCCTTTTATTAACTGCACTAACCTACTAATACTTAAGTATGGGGGTACAGAAACGTATACATGTTGACGCAATTCTACCTCTCTACTTGATTATTTGCACATACTTCTTGTACAACTTCTTTAGCTTTCTGTCCAATATCTCCAACTAATACTGGATATCGATATTTTGTTATCCACACTATGTGATATATATATACAGAGTGACTGCTTTTTCTATAATATTCCACATTCTTTGAGATTTTTCACCTTTAAATTATATTCTTAAAAGGATGGTCCAGGGTTTTTCTCCCAAATTTGGGACAGTAAAAATTTTCTAAGTTCAGACAAAACAAGAAAAAGCAGATTCTCTACAAAAGAGAAAACTTATATTAAAATATTAGTTTATTTTAAAACTAAATTAATGTTAAGATATAAAGTATATAGCTTAATTTTTTATAAAAAGAAATGAATATCAATGATTTTAACATAGAGAGCTTAACAACAATTTCTATAGTACAAGAAATAAAGAATGGCGTTAGGCTTGTTCCAGACATAATCAAACCTGGAATATAGGGTATATTTTACGCTGCAGGAGGAGCATTATTTACATACGCTTATGTTTTTTTTTGCACAACAAAAAAAAAGTTATGAAGATGGTTATATGGAGGGCTACAAAAAAGGCTACAGTGAAGGATTTAACCAAGGTTATAACAAAGACTTTAGTCAAAAATTGCCTTAATTGCTGGAGCTGCTTGTGTTGGAGCTGCATCTATTATGTATTGTACTAAATGTAAACAACAAGATACTCAGATTGTAAAATTTAGTAGTATTGCAACGTACGCATCAGTTATAGTAGTAGCTTTAGCATCAAAGTTGTAACGGTATAGATACATCAAAACGCCAAGGAACTTTTTCTGACTCTGCTGAATTAAAAAGGCTAACTACAGAACGGCCGACTCAATCTGGTCTTGTAACGGCTTACTATCGATCCTCAAAAAAATCGGCGTAGGTTTAGGCAGTGTAATGTCTAAACCTACGTATGCGTTGCACAGAGATTTTAAATCACGTTGTTCTTTTGGAATTTGCAACTGACCGAGTATCATTTTTGCTGACTTTGGAGCAATTGGCTGCAGTAAAATGCCAATTATCCTTATATATTCCAGTAATTTATAGATTACTAAATCCATGAGCTTTCTATCGGTTTTTCTTAACGTCCAGGGTGCACTTTTATCTATGTAAGCATTGGCCTTGGAAGAGATATTGATAATCAGGAGAATAATCTGGTTAAATTCATACTTTGATAGATGATCCATTACTTGATCAAGTATGGCTTTGCAATTTGGTAAACTCTCATCATTTTTGAGCAAATTACGATCTACCACTGGTACAACTCCAAAGCATTGCTTGTGCAGAAATGAAATTGTTCTTTGCACTAAATTTCCTATATTGTTTGCCAGATCTGAGTTTATGCGGCTGATCATGTTCTTCTTACTGAAATTACCATCTTGACCGAAACTTGCTTCCCGAAGGAGAAAATAGCGCAGTTGATCAACACCAAACTCTTCTGCCAGACCAATTGGATCTATAACGTTACCAAGGGATTTGGATATTTTTTCCCCCTCGTTCAGCCACCAACCATGAACTGCAATTTGCTTTGGCAGTGATAAATCTGCTGCAAGAAGAATAGCTGGCCAGTATACAGCATGAAAACGCAATATGTCTTTACCGATCACATGAACGTTGAAGGAGTTCGTCCAAAACTTCTTATATTCCTCATCTTCTATATTAGGAAAGCCTATTGATGTGAGATAGTTAGTGAGCGCATCTATCCAAACATAAATTACGTGCTTGTCATTCCCTGGTACTTTTATACCCCAATTAAAACTAGTACGAGAAATCGAAAGGTCAGTAAGTCCTGATTTTACAAACGATACCACCTCGTTTTTTCTGCTCTCAGGAAAGATGAAATTCGGCTGATTTTCGTATAACTCTAGTAATTTATTTTGCCAACTTGACAAACGAAAAAAGTAGCTCTCTTCTTTTATCCACTGAACTTCAGCACCTGTTGGTGCTCTGCCATCTATCAACTCCGATTCTTGGTAAAACGCTTCATCACGAACTGAATACCAACCTGAGTAAGAATCCAGATATATTTGCCCTCTCTCTTCAAGCCTATTCCATAGAGCTATAACTGCTTTTTCATGACGTTCTTCTGTGGTACGAATAAAATCACCATAATCAAAGTTCATTAGCTCAGCCAATTTTCTGAACGTAACACTTATTTCATCTGTAAATTCTTTTGCCTCTATTCCCTTTACCTTAGCCGCTTTTTCAATTTTCTGTCCATGTTCATCTGTACCAGTAGTAAATTTGACGTTCTTTCCAGCTAATTTCATAAATCTAGCTGTAACATCACAAATAAGGGAAGTATATGCGTGGCCGATATGTGGCTTGTCGTTTACGTAATATATTGGCGTAGTGACGTAAAAGCTCTCAAATTGCCCCATTTTGTACTGTTTAAAGCTTAATCGTATCTGCACTAGTAATAAAAATCAATATATATCCTATCGTACAAGCAATCTGACAAGCCATTATACCGCTGCGTGTTGCATCAGTATTCTCGATTAGTAACCTATGCTTTGGCTACTATATTGTTGTTTATAACCTCCAACATATTGCTTCGGGTCAGGATAGCTAAATGCACTTGAAGGCGGAGTAGTTGGAGCAGTATTAGGATCTTGAGGAAAGTAAGGAGGTGGTGCATCATGAGAAGAACCTCCATAATCATACCCTTGTCCAGGATAGCTATCTACCGCTTCTTCAGCCTTCTTAATATTTTCTGACTCTTTCTCATGTTTCATATGAAAAGCCACACCACCAGTAAGACACACAAGAGAATTAATGCCAAGAATGACTAAACCCCAAACTGGTAGACTGGCTTAATAGTGCAACCTATCAAAGCTGCTAAAGAAATTGCACCAACTGCAAGTTCTATATTTCTGAACATTTTAAGTTTATTATCCAGGTAATCTACCTTTTCTGATTCTCTAGCCGTCTTTTCGCTGCTGTTGTACCACACACACATTAAAGCATGGAAAGCAACACACGCAACTACAGCTACTATCCCTAAAGCTAATAATTTCCTGTTGTCTTTTCTGCGTCTTTTTTCTTATCTTCTCTGTTTGGCTGGTTATTGCTACCGGAACCAAGGTTATTTATCACTGTAGTATTACCACTAAATAGGCTACGCAGTAGAAAATAATACCAAAAATAACCTCTATTATTGTGCACATGTACGTGTGTAACCTGAGGGCTTGTAGGTTGTTGCCTACTATCACATCGATCACTTCCATTAGTTATGGTTATGTTGCCTAAATTCCTTATACTCATCTTCAAAATTTTTATCACTCCAGTTCTCAATATTTTGCATACCAGGAGAAAGTAAAAATTCTTGAACACCATTGTCACTGCCAGTTTCTTTTATATAGGCAAGTGCATACCTTTTTAAAACACTATCACTCATAAAAGTTCCCCCTAAATTAAGATTAAATTAATAAACATTTATTACAATAAGGTAAATTTTACTTGTCAATTCAACCATAACCTAATACCCAGTTAATATCCTTTCCACCAGTTCTTTTACTGTCGGTATGTAGCCATTCTCATAAAATGGGTCTTGCTTAAATCTGTAAACATTGTGTCCAGAAAACATGAGTTCATTTTCAACATTGCCATCATGTACAATGTTTTGTAGTGTCTTTTGTATACAGAAACTCCGTGGATCTGGCTTTCGCCCTGTTGAATGGCCACCATGATCTTTCCAATTGCTAAACAGACAATGGCTCAAACATCCCATGCAATTAATTTGATCTTGTCTTATCTCCGCAAATTTGCCTGGTGTCACAAAAATAACAGTTGCATCTGGAGTTTTCATTACCTCTATATACCCTGCTTTAATCCATGCATTTGCTAGCTCTTTTTCTTTTACAGTGAGGTAAATCTTTCTACCTCTGCTACCTATTGCAAATTCATTATTAAACTCTCCACTCGCACTTTCTGAAAATTTTATTTGACGTGAATTTCGTTCCTGTAGCTCATGTATGAAGCTATTTCTTACTGCAGATGAGTAAAATCCTGTCGGACTAAATTTGTTTAAAAATACGTCACCTTTTTCTAAAGTGAGTAATTTCTTTTTCCACTCCATAGAAATCGGACTTTCTTTTGTTAAAAGTGGACGAGTGCCAAACTGAAAAGCTATTGGTCCAATTTGTAAATTGTCAAACCAATTTTCCCAATCCTTCAAATTCCATACTCCCCCCGCCATAACAATTGGCGTTTCAGAAAGACCGACTTCATTCATGAAAGATCTAAGCTCTGCAACTCTTTCAAATGGAGCCTGTGATAATTCTGGATCTTCACTATTACTGAGTCCATTGTGACCACCAGCAAGCCACGGATCCTCATATACTACTCCACCAAGTAAAAAAGAAGATATTTTTTGGTAAGCACGTTTCCACAACGCTTTAAAAGCGCGCGCCGATGAGATAATAGGGTAGTAATAAACTTGATATTTAGCTGCAATTTCTCCAAGCCTGTAAGGCATACCAGCACCGCAAGTGATGCCATGAACTAAGCCTTTTGCTTTTTCTAATATGCCATGAAGGACTTGCTCTGCTGCTCCCATTTCCCAAAGCACATTCATATGTATTCTTCCACGGCCTTTTGATATTTCATTCGCTATTTTTGCTTGACTAACTCCAGCCTCGATACTATACTCAATTAACTCCTCGTGTTTTTCACTTCTTGTTTTACCTTTGTAAATTAGCGGCACTAACTCGCCATTATTATCGATAAGTTTAGCATTTGCACCAGAAAATGTACCAACAGCATCTGCTGCAGCAAATGCTCCACTTGATCTTCCGTCACTGATTGCGATGCCTTTGCCACCTTCGATAATCGGCCACACTTCTTTTCCTGAAATCACTATCTTTTCTATCTTATTCTTCAAAATTTCCTCTTAATCTTTCACTCTATTTTACTTAATTACTAAAAAAAATAATAGCTTTTCTTTTTTATACCTATGCATTCAGTTTTAAATAGGAATAGGAGATGCTATAAATATAGTTTTATAAGAAATGCTATATGATCATAGGTTTAACAGGTGGAATTGCAGTTGGAAAGAGCTTTATAGCCAATTGCTTTAAAGAATTTGGTGCCGCTTTGTTTGATGCCGACTCTGTCGTGCACCAGCTTTATAAAGTAAACAAAAACATAATAAGTTACGCAGAAGAAAAATTTCCTGGGGTGATAGTAAATGGAAAAATAGATAGAACAGTATTATCTAAATATTTTTTAGCTTATGATGAAAATTGGGAGCAATTTCAGTCTTTAGTGCATTCCGCTGTGCGAAATGAATTAGAAATTTTTATTGATCAGGAGAAAGAAAACGACGGAAAGTTTCTAGTTCTAGACATTCCACTCCTGCTGGAAACTAGATTCCGTTTATATTGCAATTTTATTGTCTTTATCCATGCAGATAGCTCTGTACAAGCTCAAAGGATCAGTGAGCGTAATATGGATAAAAAAAAGCTGGATCTAATGTCTAGTATTCAGCTACCTATTGAAGAAAAAAAGCAAATGAGTGACTTTATCATCGATACCAGTGCAAATGTTCTTTCTCAAGTGAAAGATATAATAAACTCGTTAGACCTCAAGACGTGATACGGTTATTCTCCACAATATTACTCCGAATTTTAGCTATATTATCAGCAGATTTTACCATTAAAATTTCAAACCTTGAGCCTGCATTCAAAAACGATTCTATTGATCTGCCGAAAAAATCATATCTCCATCCCTTGAATAGTTTATCTATCTGCCCAGATATTGAGCGAGCTAACTCAGCTTTTGATGAAATTAACTTTCTTGATATGTTATTTTCCTTACATTTGCTCTCCAAAATAATCGAGAGTATATCAAATACAGATTTATCATAATTATCTGACAGAGTATAATTTTGCTGCACAAATTCCTTCTCATTCTCATTGAAAATATCTATAAATTCTAATAAATCTTCCTCTTTTATATTTTTTGTGTTTCTCTTAAGGTCATCTAAAATGTCATCAACATGTTCCACACTTTTTTCAATTAAACCAGTTATTACAGCATTACTGACTGCCTTATTACGATTTATATTGTAACGCTGTGCTAAGGTCTCTTGCCACTCACTAACTGCTTTAACAGTTAACATCAACCTTGGATTTGCTTCATAATTAAATTTAATCCTCTTCCATGCATCTTTTGGATTATGCAAATATTTATTGACATCAACTATTGATTCCATCTCTTCTTGAAACCATCCCATCCTATTATTTTCTTCAAGTTTATTGCATAATATTTGGTGTAGGTCATATAGGTGTATCACGTCATTTACTGCATAATCTAATTGATCCTCAGATAATGGCCGTTTTAACCAGTCTGAATTTTTAGCTTTAATTTTATCCAGCACTACCCCCTGATATTGCTCTACTACTTTTGAATAACCAATAAAGTCATGGTAATAATGACAAAACATAGTAGCAACTTGGGTATCAAAAATGGGAGTAGGAACACATTTAAGCACGGTGAGTAAGGATTCTATGTCTTGCCGACAACTATGAAAAACTTTGGTTATTTCTCGATTCAGCATTATTTTCTTAATAAGCGATAAGTCAATTCCCGGTACTAATACATCTACAATAAAACTCTTCTCTCCGTAAGAAATTTGAATTAGTGATAATCTAGGATAGTAGGTTAGATTGTTTCTAATGAACTCTGTGTCCACTGCTATAAATTTTGGATCTTTTGCCATCAATTCTTCACATGCATTCTCCAGCTCCGATATCGTACTAATTAACATATATTTTATTCAGTGGCTATATTTTACCACTTATATTCAATCTCTACAATTGGTTGAAATTCAAAGCACAACTATATGATCACTAACTCTTCCGTAAGTATACAGTTTTGCCAGACACAACAGTACGTATTACTTGTCCTCTTACTTCTCGTCCATCAAAAGGGGAATTCTTTGATTTACTAGCAAAGTTGTCAACTTTAATTTTCCATTCATGATCCAAATCAACTAAAATTAAGTCCGCTGCAAGGTTTTTCTGTATGCGGCCACGTGGCACATGTATGATATCTGCAGGCTTATATGTCAATTTTGCAAGCACATCAAGTAGCCCCATTTGTCCACTGTGATATAGTTCAAGTGAAATGGGCAGCATTGTTTCAAGGCCAACAATACCAAATGCAGCATTTTCAAGTGGCAAATCTTTAGAACTAAGATCATGAGGAGCATGATCGGTTGCAATACAATCAATCACACCTGTCTTTAAACCTTCAATCACAGCTAAACGATCTTCCTCTGTACGCAGTGGCGGATTCATTTTTGCGATTGCTCCATGTTGCTTTACTATATCTTCAGTTAAAGTAAAGTGATGAGGAGTTACTTCACATGTAACATTTAACCCCAAATCTTTCGCTCGTTTAATAGCATCAAGTGAATCTTTTGAAGAGACATGTAAAATATGATAGTGTACATTTTCTATGTCCTTCATTAGTAGTATATCACGACTTACCATAACCGATTCTGATGCACTCAAAATTCCCTTTACTCCCAATTCTTCAGAAATCTTACCCTCATTAATTGCGCCATCAGCAGATAGATTTAAATCTTCTGCATGTTGAGCAATAGGAACACCAAGCATACTTGAATAAAGCAGTGCCTGTCTCATAATCATTGGATTCATAACTGGCATACCATCATCGGTGAACCCAACCGCACCTGCTTCCTTTAAAAGCGCCATTTCAGTTAATTTTTCTTCCGAAGTGGTAATTTTGGCGTAAAATTCAACATTCACATGTGAAGTTTCAAGTGCTCTATATTTCAAATATTTAGCCAAGACAACACTATCAATTGCTGGAACAGTGTTTGGCTGACAAACTACAGTTGTAACGCCTCCTGTAGCTGCAGATTTGCTACCCGTATGTATAGTTTCTTTATGCTCTTGACCTGGTTCACGAAAATGCACGTGAATGTCAATCAGGCCTGGCATTAGAGCAAGCCCTTTACAGTCTATTGTTTCATCAACTCCACTTGTTGAAAGTAATGATTCGCTAAAATCAACAATTTTATCCCCTTCAGTCAATAATGAACCTTTTATATCAAGTTTAGTTTCCGGGTCAATAATACGAGCATTGATATACGCAATTTTATAGCCTTCCTTTTGGCCTTTCTGCAATAAATTCCAAATCATATTTGAGTATCAATTATAAAATAAATCTAAAGTTTTTTTTAGTAAAATACAACCAAATTAAAGTGATGGTATAATCACTAGCAATAGTGAATATTTAAATTACTAATTTAATACTCAAGTAGCTACTCTACAATTACACTACAGAATAACTAGCATCATTCCCGATTTGACCAACTTTAACATCACTAAGTGCAGTATTTGTCTTATAAGAACAGTAACATCCTACTACTGCAAGAAAAGTTGATGCAGCTATAATAAGTGAAACACATTTTGCTAAATGAAGAATTGTTAGACTTGCACCAACAGCAAATGCTCCAGATAGTACAAAAGAAACAGAGGCGTAATTACCTTGCTTTTTACTATAAATTCTTGCTTTCAAGAATTTTTCATTTAGCTCTTTATCTTTGCTTTCAGATTGTTTCTTTAGATTCTTCTCTAGTACTTTACTTTTATTTTCAGATTCCTGTAGTCTTGTCTTCAGGTCGTTCCTCTAATAGTTTAGATTTGATCTGACAGATTAATAAAGTAAGATAAAAATATAAATAAATTTTAAAGGAGTGTCAGACATGAGTACAACACAAGAAAAAATACTAGAACCAAAGTTGGGGTTGCTAGAACTTGCAAAGCAATTAGGAAATGTATCCCAAGCGTGTAAAGTAATGGGATATTCAAGGGATACATTTTACCGCTTCAAAGAGCTATATGAAACAGGAGGGGAAAAGCATTATATGAGATAAACAAAAGCAAACCATTACTTACCAATAGAGTACCAAAGGATACAAAAGAAGCAGTAGTTAAAATAGCAGTAGAGTTTCCAGCATATGGACAAGAAAGAGCAGCTAATGAATTAAAGAAAAAAGGAATTCTAATATCTGCTAGTGGTATAAGGTCAATATGGCAAAGAAACGATCTCGAAAATTTTAAAAAGAGATTGAAAGCCCTGGAAGCAAAGGTGGTCCAAGACGGTATAATTTTAACGGAGGAGCAAGTTGCTGCTTTAGAAAAAAACTAGGGAACAAAAAGAAGCCAATGGCGAAATTGAGACACAACACCCTGGATACTTAGGTAGTCAAGATACCTATTATGTAGGCAATATCAAAGGTATTCGAAGAATTTATCAACAAACTTTTATTGACACCTACTCTAGAGTGGCCTTCGCTAAGCTTTATACGGAGAAAACTGCTATCACAGCTGCAGATCTTCTCAATGATAGAGTTATACCATTTTTTGATGAACAGAAAGTTCCATTGCTACGCATTTTAACTGATCGTGGTACAGAGTATTGTGGTAAACCAGGTAGTCATGCGTACCTGTTATATTTGGGAGTAGAAAATATTGATCATTCTAGAACCAAAGCTTATTCTCCACAAACTAATGGTATATGTCAAAGGTTTCATAGAACTATGCAAGATGAATGTTACAATATTATCTTTAGGAAAAAGATTTATAGTACTTTGGAGGAGCTTCAGTTAGATGTCGTCATTGGTTGCATTCTTATAACAGAGATAGAACTCATTCCAGTAAGTATTGCTATGCCTATGCAGACCTTTTTTGATAGTATGAGTATTGCTTACCAAAAAAAAATATTGATAACATTAAAACAGATTCTGATATCAGTTTTGAACTCGTCAATTCTTCTGTCAGATCAAGTCTAAATTATTAGAGGTAAAATTTGTAACACCTTAAATTTCCTTTGGATTATGTAGGTTTTGGTGGTAAATTTTTTAGAAAGATGTTTGTATTATAAAGTTGGTAGAGATTCTCATTTACTTGAAGTTTGTTAATTGGTATCTTTTAAAACACAATATTCACTATAGTATGCTTAAGATCTTTTCTAAAGTTTTATTCGTATTAATACTTTTGGTTTCTAGTTTCTTTAATGTATATAATGTTGAAGCGAAGTCTAAGGTAAAGTTCAGTAAGAGGTACATACCTCCTGGTAATCCTGGTGGTGCAAACTTTCATGCAGATGAGGATTTTGCTGAGTCATATAGACTGTATGAGAAGCGTAGGGAGCTCCTCAAGAAAAAAAAGTTACAAGATCTAGCTGTAAACAAAGAAGATCTAGTCAAAAAATTAAAAGAAAAAAAAATTGCTAGCCTTGATAACGAGCCAAACAACTTGGGAGCTTGCATAGTTGAAGATGGGGAGGATGCTATGATCAATCAGCATGGTATTAATCTTGCACGTTTAAAGGGTGCTGTATTTATAGATCAAGAGCAAGTTTCTCAGTATGAAAGTAAGCAGCATAAAAGTGAACAACAAAAAGGGAAAAAAGTTACTTCAGCACGAGAAAAAAAAGTTTCCCCTATAAATGTTACTATAAAAGAAAGTCCATCAAGAAGAACGTGCTCTCATAATTCTATTACTGATCTAAATAGAACACCACAGCATAGTTTAAATGGTTCAAGTTCATTTGGCAGTGTAGTTGATACAGTAAAATAGTGTCACGATTAATAATATGCTAGATAGAGAACTGACATTGAGTGATGATGCATATGAGTCATCGCCGGTTTCCAGGCATAAGACTCATACTGTAAAAGTTGGACAAGTGAAGATAGGTGGAAATAATCCTATAGTTGTTCAATCCATGGTACTTGGTGTACATATAGATTCTGACAACATAAAAAGCAGTGTTCAGAAATATGCAAAAGAAGTGATAGAACTAGCGCATGCAGGTTCAGAGTTGGTGCGAATTGCTTTGAACTCAGAGGGAGTAGCAAAAGCAATACCTTATATAATAGAGGAAATAAATAAAGAAGGCTTTGATGGTAAGATATTAGTAGGCTGTGGACAATATGAGCTCTACAGGCTGGTTCAGAATTATCCAGACAACATTAAAATTCTGGGTAAAATTAGGATAAATCCAGGTAATATAGGCTTTGGTGATAAACGTGATGAAAAATTTGAAAAAATTATAGAGTATGCAATAACGCATGATCTTCCTGTCAGAATTGGAGTAAATTGGGGTAGTCTTGATAAGTACCTTGCACAAAAATTAATGGATGAAAACTCCTTGTCTAGTAATCCCAAAACTTCTGATGTTATATTACGTAAGACGCTTGTAATGTCTGCTCTTGGTAGTGCAAAAAAAGCTGAAAAGATTGGCCTTAATGCAGAGAAAATAATCATTTCGTGTAAAGTCAGTAGAGTGCAGGATTTAATTTTAGTTTATACGGCACTTGCAAAATCTTCCAATTACGTGCTGCATTTGGGTTTAACCGAAGCTGGTATGGGTAACAAAGGCGTAGTAAATACCACAGCAGGGCTTACTTATTTATTGCAAAATGGTATTGGAGACACTATCCGGGCTTCTTTAACTCAGCGCCCTGGTGAATCACGCACTAATGAGGTGGTAGTATGTCAGGAAATACTGCAGTCTATAGGTTTGCGCTACTTTAACCCTCAGGTGAGTTCATGTCCTGGTTGTGGACGCACAAGTAGCGATCGTTTTCGTATATTAACTAAGGAAGTAAATGGCTACATAAAAACTCATATGCCGGTATGGAAGAAAAATAATCCTGGTGTAGAGTATATGAAAGTTGCTGTTATGGGATGCATAGTAAATGGTCCTGGAGAGAGCAAACATGCAAATCTGGGGATCAGCCTGCCTGGTTATGGAGAAAAACCTGTTTCAGCAGTCTACAAAGACGGCAAATATTTCAAAACTTTACAAGGTGATAATATTTTTGAAGAATTTAAGGAAATTATTAGTGATTATGTGGAGAAGCATTACACATAAGCCTTTCACAAGTTTGTACTTAGACTACACTCTGTTTAGTGAACGTCAAATGAGACAATAAAGAACGTAAATTTAAAAATAGATAATATGGGTTGTTCTGCCTTTTTTTATATGGTAAATTTCTTATGTTTATCTCATATAATGCTTTTCCCCTCCTGTTTCATATAGCTCTTTGAAGCGGTAAAATGTATCCCTTGAATATCCCATTACTTTACACGCTTGGGATACATTTCCTAATTGCTTTGCAAGTTCTAGCAACCCCAACTTTGGTTCTAGTATTTTTTCTTGTGTTGTACTCATGTCTGACACTCCTTTAAAATTTATTTATATTTTTATCTTACTTTATTAATCTGTCAGATCAAATCTAAACTATTACAAAAAACCATTCTTTATTATGTTCTTTATTGTTATTCCAGCCCTACACCCTGGAACTGAGAAAAAAGAGCCTGAATTATAAGAAAGAAAATATTCAGATAACGAGAAACTTTCCACCTGGTTAGCAGCTACAGTCGTGTGATGCAGACACCAGGAAAATGGTCTCCATCAGAGTTAAGCTTTGCTTGCAAAATGAAAAGTAAGACCAGCTTCTATACCGTGTGTGTGAAATACTTGATTGCCTATACTGATACCTTCTTTGTGTAACTTCTGGTCCGATGGTTTTTGACTTTGATTCAATTCTAATATCTCTTTTCTATCTGGGTTTACCTGTTGATTTGCTTTTATTTCTCCTAACACCTCTGCTTCAAAATCAACATTACTACCAAAAACACCAAAACCTCTGTATCCGATGTGCATATTTATATCTTCGTTTATACGATAGTCAAAGCCAGCTTTCAATTGACCTACAGGTCTTATTGACGATTTTTCAAACATTGTCATTCTTGTTGCACCAACTCCAATACCAACGTAAGGAGAAAAAGAGAAACTATCACTTTTCCAATAATGATAAACATTTGCCATTACAGATGCGTTTTCTACTTGGTCATGATTAATTACAGTTTTATACATATAAGTTTTTTTATTAGCACTCTCACCAACGTCTTTTAGATACGAAACAGTTACTTGATTACTTAATAAACCAACATTATCTACTTTTACAGAAGAGTACATCCCTTCCAATTCAGCTCTATAGCTATTATTGCCTAGTTCTCCTGTGTAACCAAACGTTACATTTGCAGCAAAAGGTGGGTTATAATCTCCTTTATAATTACTTATTAACTGACCTTCTGTTCTCTGAGCGTCTATGTCATTTATAGATACACGGTTATCATCTGTAGCATCTTTGCCTCCAATTTTTGCTTTCAACTTACCCAAGTTCAAATATTGACCGTAATATCCACCACCAAAGTAAAATCCTTCTGTTTCACTTGCAAAAGATTGTTGTGACAACAATAAAGCAAGTGCCGTAACTGCTAATGTTTTTTTACTCATCATGACTATTCCTCTAGTTAAAGTAGCTAATCTAGTACTAATTAATTAAAAATGATTTAATACAAAAAACTAACTATTTTCTAAACTAAAAATAGGTAAAATTAACCTCTATCCTTAATTTTATTGCCGTCTAGTTTGTCCTCATCTTCAAATTCATCATCGTCTTCCTCATCATCAAAACCATCACCACCTTCAAATTTATCATCAATATCCTCGTCTTCAAATTCATCTTCAATCTCTGGCTCATCGTATATTGAATCTTCAGTTTTAGCTTCAACAGGATGATCAGCAGCTTCAATAGCATTACTCTCTTCTTCATTAATAATCTTATCTTTGTTAGCAGCAGAAAAGACCTTGTTTGGATCATATGGCTCTTGTGTAGGCACACGTGTTGGTTTAATCAGCCTCCTTGTGAATGTGCTATCACTATAGTACAAAATTTTCTTTGACTTAATTGGATGAGCCGATTCTATCAAAATTATTTGATCATCACGTGGTAGCATAATAATTTCTTGAGGTAAGAGCAATGCTCTCTGTGTTTCAGAGATATGCAATGATCTTGATGCAGGATTCAAGTCTAAAAATTTAGGTTTGTTTAATGATTCTTGTTGTACAGTTTTATTTCCTATAAGCTGAGATATCAAATTAGCCGTTTCAATATTATTGGCTGCAAAAGTTACTCTATAGGTTGAGTTTGATAAAAAGGAGTTCATTCCTGCTTCTTCATATATTCCTTTAAGCTGTTCAGTATCTTGAACGATTAAAAATAACCTTACTCGATAGCCACGAAAGTATGCGATGCCCGTTTGAAATTGCTCCATTTTTCCAAGTGTTGGAAACTCATCCATTAAAAATAATACGCCGTAAGGCTCGTCATCCGATGGCAATTTTCTACATAAAAACTCAGTTGCCTGTTGGTAAAAAACCTGCATTAAAGGCCTGAGCCTAGTTAAGTTATCAGGAGTTAAACCAACATAAACTGTAGTTTTCTTCTTTTTAAAATCTAAAATATTAAAATCACTTGATGCAGTTGCAGTATCGATCAATGGGTTTGCCCACAATTCAAGCGACGAGTTCATAGTTGACACAACACCTGATCTTTCTTTGTCAGCCTTTTGCAAAAAAGCTGCAATGTTCATATACGCTACCGGATGTATTATTTTACCCATTGTGTCCAAAACTACAGCAAGATTGTAAACTACGTCATCGCTACGCATCGTACGCACAACCTCACCAAAAGATTTAACCTTCTCTGGTGCAACAAGTAAATATAGCACCACCCCAACAAATAAGCTTCTTGCTTCGTTTTGCCAAAAATCTTGTTCAGGCATGATTAGGTTAGCTATTTTTTGCACATCGTCAACCATCTGTCCAGGTTTTTCACTAATCCATTCCAGTGGATTATAACAATGGCTTACCCCATCTGGCTGCGCCGGGTTCCATACATATACTTTTTGTCCTTGTCTCTCTCGCCAACCACTTGTTATTTCATAGTTTTCTAATTTTATATCATGCACAATTACCGAATCATTCCAAAATAACAAATTAGGAATTACAAAACCAACACCTTTACCAGAGCCTGTAGGTGCAAAGAGCAATACATGCTGAAACCCATCAGCAATAAAATATCCTCTCTTATCTTTACCAAGCAATAGACCTTTTTTGCTTCTTAATCCCGCTTTTCGTATGTCTTTCTCTGATGCCCACTGTGAATCTCCATGAAGTGATTCTTTCTTTTTAAATGGCCGCCACTCAATTAGTCTTTCTCTCACATTCCACAAAATAATCATCAAAACAATTTGAGGAAGTACAGAAGATACAACTAATTTAATTTTGAGCTCAAAGCTATATAGCTCTGGATGATGCCAACAATATTGTATATGATCAAAAATTGTCGGCCAGAGAGCTTGAGGAAAAGGTGTCAAGCTAGGATTAATTGCTCTAAAATCTACACCATCTGGACCGTCAACAAACAGGTAGAATAATATACCAGACAAATAGAAGCAAAATTCAAGTATGCTAAAAGATACCACACCTCCTATGAGAATATTGCGTAGGTGATTTCCATTACTCATAAACTATTTTTTTCTTAACTTATGTATAAATTTAAGTATTTTTATTTGAAGATCTAGTAAATAATATTTCAGAAATGCTTCTTTTTCCACCACTGGTCCTTTTGAGTTGAATAACAATGTCAATTACATTTCTAATGTATGGTATGATCTGATCTGGGGGAATGCCAAGATTTGCTTGCATAACCATAAGTTTTATTTGCTCAAGAGCCATTGCCGGACTATCTGCATGAAGAGTCGATATTGACCCTGGGTGGCCAGTGTTTATTGCTCTAAGAAAACTAAAAGCTTCTGCTCCACGGAGCTCACCAACTATTATTCTATCTGGTCTCAAACGTAAACATGCCTCTATCAAATCTTGAGTGGTTACTTTTGCCCTGCCTTGCCCTCCTTTAGAAGCAATTAAATGGACTTTATTGGGATGATCATTCAAAACTATCTCTCTTGCATCTTCAACAGTAATAATTCTTTCTTCAGATGGAATAGCACGCAAAGTAGCATTAGTAAAAGTGGTTTTACCAGTGGAAGTTCCACCACTAATTATGATATTTTTCTTACTTATTACAGCATATTCTAAAAACTCTTTTATTTTTTTTTGTTTCAGTAGCAAATCTAGATGACGATCTACTGGATTATCGGTCACTCTTATAACAGTTTCAGAAAAAGCCCCCATTTTTTCATAATCATCCAATGCCAATTGCATAGAAGAAGGTTTACGAATTGAAATGACTACTTTATCAGGCTCACATGCTGGAGGAAACACTACCTGTATACGATAACCATTTGGTAATGTAGCTGAAAGCAGCGGTGTCTCTTCGCTCAGTTTTTGTTCTGTAGCTTGAGCAATCAACCTGCTAAGAGATTTTAAATGATTAAGATCAAATATTTCCAACTTTTCGCATCTTATTTTACCGCGATTTTCAATCCATACTTCCTTCGGTTTATTTATTGATATTTCATTTACACCTTCCTCTTGAAATATGCCTTGTAATGGCTCCAAATATGCATCAAGTGCAGCATAGTTCATTTCAGTTATTTAATATTGACTGTGGAGGAAATGCTATATCTTGTTTAACAAATACTTTCAATGCAGTTCCTTGATTAACATAAATAGTTGGTTTTTTATCTACACTCCTATCAACTACATCTCGTATGTCTTTGGAAAAATCATTGATTGACTTCCCTACTACTTCATCATAAATAGATTTGCTTCTTTTCTGAGTTTGCCTCAACAGTTGATGTACATCGTCTAAAGTTATACCGATATTGTCACTAGTAATTGCATCAACTCCACTAGCTCCAGAATTTTTTATCACACTTACTATTTCTTCCTTTATTATTCTCAGCAAATCCTGATCACTTTTAGCATTTCGAATTTTTTTAATAGCCCTAATACCCAATTTCCATTTTTCGTCCTCTATCTTCCCAACTTCAGTTTTTATAGAATTCTCCAATCTCTCAACAATAGCCCCTTTGAGAGAAGAAATATCTATTTGAGTTGCAGCAATAGACTTCTCTGCATCCATGGCAGTTAGCACATCAATAAGATTAGAGGCTTTTTGTCCTACAATAGCTGAACCAATCGAAACACCAGCAAGTGCTACTGAAGAGAATAATGCACTTACTATTTTATTGTCAACTATTCCAGCTATCCCCTCCCTTCCAAGCTCATCGGTACCAGATGATTCAATAGCAACATCTATACCATGAGGAAGAATTATCCTATTCCAATTTATGTGCACGCGGGCTTTTGCAACATTTGAGTCGAATAGATAAACACCTATTAACCTTGAACCTTTTGGTATTAAAATTGTATCACCAGCTTCTGCATAAACGTCTCTACTAACAACAGCACGGAGCATTCCTTGTAAGTCAGAACTTATTGCAGTTTCAAGAATAGCGTCAATAACTTTACCTTGAATAATCATTAAACCAAGCTTTCCAGCTTTGGTAGCTTTGCTCGATTGTGCTGAGGTATTGGATAAAACAGCATCTGTAGCTTTACCTTCCCCACTACTACCTGAAATTGCTAACATTTGTGCATTACGTCTGTCTCTAGGATAACCGCCACCCCCTACTGTAGGAAATGAAGTAGGCAAATTGCTAATAACATTACCAGAAGGAAAATTTTGCTTTGGTAAAACAGGTATATTTGACAAGGGAATTTCTTTTAGTTGCTCTTCTTTTTTTGTCACTTCCTCTTTTTCGATTTGTTTTACTTCTGGTATGACTTGTGGAATAGGAAGAGAAGGTAAGGGTGGCAAGAGATCAGTTACCACTCTTTCGGAAACTATTTCATTATCTGGAACTTGTTCTAACTTTCCTTTCAATTCTTGAATGTTTTGCTTTGTTTCCTCTTTTTTAACAATCTCTGTAACCTCTTGATCAGAAGGACTAAAATAAAGATAGTACACTCCACTAACTAAGAGCGCTACCATAACTATCATCAATGCCTTATAACCTCGATTAGAGCCAACTGTTACTACCTTGCTTTCTACCTCTGATTCATCTTCTACACTATTATACCTTTCTTTACTCATATTATATGTACCACAACTAAAGTGACCTATTTATAACTTCAACTTCACTACCTTCATAACGCATTAATAGCTTTTTATGTACTCCTTTTATTACAACATAATCATCAAATAACAGCCTTTTACAGGATTCGCCTTCTATAAAAATCTGAGGAATTTTATTACTATTTCTAAACTTTAAATAGGTTAAATAACCATCATCGAATAACTCAATTGGAACTATATCTACGTTACCACCTTCATCTATATATGTATAGTTGTACCTCGTATTATTTTCTTGTATTATTTTTTCTGGCTTTTCCGTAATGTATTGCATTTGAGTAGGTAAAGAAACCTCATCTAAATCAACATCAAATTCATCTTCTTCTTGAGGATAATAAAAACGTATTACGTAAGATATATCCTTTTCAACGGAATAATCATGATCCACTTTTTTAGCATCAGTATCTGGGTATTTATCGTAATTTGGTCTTGAAATTAGATCAAAAATGTAATTTCTCTTTTTAGTTGTCGTAATAATCATATTAGTGCGACTACTGACTTCAAATGGCATGACAAGCAGTTTATTATCATAAGGATTAATTTTCCAACTTGATGCATCACCAACAGCAATATTTTTGATTTTTTCCCCTTCTGCAAACTCAATATAAGAATAGTAACCTTGACTAAACACTACTGTAAACACCTCATTAGGGCTATATACAAAAGTCTTTATTCTACTATCTACAGAAATAGGTTTATTATTAATGGATGCATTTAAGTTGCCACTTATTAATAAAGCTAAAACTAACAATATCCTACACATATTCATCATCTACTCTATATGAAATAACTTGAAAACCTAACGGATTAATATATCTTTGCTGATCATTCATTTCAAGCGATGCATATTTATACGACATCACAACTATCTTATTTTTCCTTGAAGAATTTCCATCTTTTCGTGTAAGTTCTATAGAGAATCTCACTTGAAGAGCATCGTTACCTAATTTTTGAATTGAACGAATTTTCAACTCACCTTTAGCATCTGAATATAAATTCAAAAGGTCATTCATATTCTGCGATTTTATATAATTGCTAAATTCACTATATACACTAGGCGAAGAAAACAACCTTACTTTTGTATAATAATTATAATTATAATTATATGGGTCAAAAACCTCCCTTGCTTTTATATACTCTGAAATAAAATAATCGTTCAGCGTTTCATTTGCAGAATATTGTTTTACTGTAACAGGATCAACCAATTGCACTATTCCTGACTTTTTATCAATTTCTATAACGAATGGCTCAATAGTGCTACTTGTGCTAATTTTAAATATAGCTAATATGCTTATAGAAATTGCAACTAGTAATATTAATGTAAATAAAAGTAAAGTATTTCTCTGAGCAACAACTGTGCTATAGCGACTTGAATTCCAATTTATATCCTCATCCAATGACTCATTACTTTTTTCTTGTTTTAAAAATTTCAGCATCTCAATATTCTTAAAAATCTCAACTCATATTAATTAACATAGCAAGCTAACAAAGTAGCTATAACAAAAAAGCTAATAAACCCTTAATCCATGGCCTAACTTGCCAAATTTTGTTTCCATATATGAATCATTATATTCATTGCGTTCCATAATAAGTGGTATACACTTTGTAACTTCTATACCGTTATTTTTCAACTCTGATAACTTTCTACCATTGTTTGTAAGTAACTGCATTTTGTTAATGTTCAATTTCTTAAGTATTTTAGCTGCAACAGCAAAGCTCCTTTCATCATCTTCAAAACCCAATACTCTATTTGCATCAACAGTATCAAGATTATATTTTCTTTGCATACTATATGCTCTTAACTTATTAGTTAAACCAATACCTCTCCCATCTTGCATCAAGTATAATATAATGCCATTCCCAAAGTCTGTCATTATTTGAATAGCTTGATGTAACTGGCTTCTGCAATCACATGATAAGCTGTCTAATAAGTCTCCTGTATAGCAGGAAGAATGAATTCTCACTAATGGCTCATTATCTTTATCTGGATTACCAATGATAATTGCATAATGTTCTCTTCCGCCACTTTTGGTTCTATAAGATATGATATCTACTTCTTGAGTCTGTTTTAAAAATAATGATGTTTTACACACTTCATACACACTATGATTTTGTTGAAAATCATTCACAAGTAACGTATTTAGTGCAATAATGTCATTTTCTTCACACCAATTTCGCATTTCATGTTTATTCTCAAAAGTCATATCAGCCACTAACGCGTATGGCAATAATTCTGAGAACTTAAGCAAGGCAACAGCATACGCATCCATTGTCTTTGAGCATTGCAACTCTTTTATCCAATCTTCCTTTGAACAGTTTATTAGATGGAGTAGTTCATCAAAATCGCTTATCAACAGACGTTTGCTACTATGTTCTTTACTCTGACATATGTATTTTACCTTACTTGCAGTCAAAGTAACATACACATTACCTGATATAAGCTTATACTGACTAAATAATTTTTTTTCTAAAGTTTCAGCAGAAGCAAACAATAAATAGTTATTTTCATCATCATATATTAAAACTGGAAGACCACGCCTTACTTCACTGATGGCCCTTTCTACTTTATTTCTACTTTGATTTCCTATAAACATTTCACCTACAACAAACAACCTGGTGCGGTCGAGAAGACTTGAACTTCCAAGGCTTTGTGAGCCACAGCGACCTCAACGCTGCGTGTCTACCAATTCCACCACGACCGCACTTTATTCTAGTTTCTATATAATTACTTTAAATTACTTCATCATTTTAGGATTTTTCATCTAAAGTGTCAATCTGATACTAGGATAATTTAGGATAATTTAGGAAATGCATGTATAATTTAACTATGAATTTTATGGTTACAAACTTTAATCATTTAAGATAATCTTACTACTAATTCTTAATTTAGGTCTCTATACAGATGAAAATAGCTAATATCTTCATTTTTTTAATTCTATCTCTTGCAATTAGCTTTTACCCCACTCATGCACAAATATTGTACACATGGTCTCAAATCATTCCAGAAAATAAATTAAGCATACGTGCGATTATAGACAATAACATGTGTCCCATTGCTTACGTCGATAATAAGGCAGTAGAAATGCTAAGTCGCAGCTCAATTAACAATACCGAAACAGTTTGTGAACTGATAGTAGAAACAAATGCTCAAAACATTAGTATTGACAATATAAAAGTTCCCGCATTAGCGAAAAAGATCAGCAAAATTGCCTTCATTGGTGATACAGGATGTAGAATAAATATGTTATTTCAGCAAGAATGTAATTCTGCAGATCACTGGCCTTTGAAAAAAAATTTAGATTCAATCGCTTTTCATAAACCAGATTTAATTATCCATGTTGGTGATTATCATTATAGACAAACAAAATGTAGAAACACAAAAAAGTGCGGCGATATTTATGGATATAGCAAAGAAGCTTGGTACGCTGATTGGTTTGAGCCTGCAAAAGATATTTTAACACAATCTCCTTTTCTTTTTGTTCGTGGAAATCATGAGAGTTGTAATAGAGCTTATGAAGGATGGTTCAGATATTTAGATTCATACCCCCTTTTTCCTCAAAAATGTGAAGATCTTATTTCCAGTTGGTTCTTAGATGCTGGGCCGATGAAGTTTTTTATCTTCGACTCTTCATCCGGTGAGGAAATTTTGACAACCCAAAGCACAGTTGATGCTTTTGAGAGGCAGTTTGATAAATTGATACAAGGTAAGCCCACGTGGTTTTTGACTCATAAACCACTTTGGAGATCTCCAAAAAAAGAATTTTTGACATTAAAAAGCCATGGTAATCTTACACAAATTGAAGCTTTTGGAGATAAATTTCCAAGCAATGTTACTACCATAGTTTCTGGCCACATTCATATAGCCCAGATTTTATTAATGGATAATGTTCCAGATCAGATTATAGTTGGAAATGGCGGTGCACTATTACACGCTCAAGATCAAGAACCCGTTTATCAAAACGTAGAATTTAACTATCCAAATAGTAGAAATTACTTAGCACACGAAGTTAGAAACTTTTTCGGCTTTGGCTTTGCAATATTAGGTTTAGACGATCACAAATTTACTTTCTATAACCAAGATAATAAGGAAATGTATTCTGCAAACCTAACGAAAGACTTTAAACTTAAAACAAATTAAAATTAGGACTATTTAAGGACACAGAAAAACGTGCTGAGCTTAAAAAAACTCATAGCAACAAAAACCACTGAAATTCTTGTATATGACGACAGTGAGACTATTTAATTAATTATGCCAGTGGTAGTAGATACACCAGGTAACATACAAAGAACGTCAAAATTAAGAGATATTTTACTAGCCCCTGTGAGGTGGCTAGTCATTGTTTTAGCTGTAGTATTACTCATAGTATCTATTGTTCTTGTTCTAACATTAACTCTAGTTGCTCAAGCATTGAGTAAGCTATATGTTCTTGCAGGAGGCAAATTACCAGAATGGTTAGATCAAAGAACTGAAGCATTTATAGAGGCAGCACGTATCCCGCAAACAACGCATGATACTAATGTAAATGATGCAATTAATATTAACATTCAAAAGCTAAAAGAAAACTATGGCGAGCCTTATGTTGATGATAAGTTTATAAAGGAAATAGAAGGATTTATTGATCAGTTAGAGTGCATAGCAAATGGCACACAAAAGCTGTAGATAAAAGATCAACTCACAGCAGATGAGCAAAAACATGCACTTGAGTGCCTAAAGCGTATAAAAAATGACCCTGATTCACATAGTGGAAGTGGATTAAGATTGAAGCAAGTTTTAAGTTTGGTTTGGAAAGCTTGTAAGGATAAAAATAAAAAAATACTGATAATAATATAGATATTAATACCCGCATATCACAGAGAAAATATCAACTGGTTAAACATTTAGTAGAATCGAAAACAGAATACGGAGTACTTGTTGGCAGTGCATGTTTTACTGATGCCTTTAACAGTATTGTCTCATCCTTGTACACTTTTGAAGATTTTTCCTTCTTGCAAAGAGCGGACAAGGCTACTGTAAAACAAGAATTTCAAAATGGGCTACAAAAAAAGGTGAAGAATTATTTAATCAGCTTGCCAATGATGAAGAAAAAAAAGAAGTTGCAAAAGCTTTAAGTAATCATTCTACAAATTTCTTTATTAGCTTTATAGAATCATTTAAAAATCACTCTGCACGAGCAGTTTTAGGTGATAAAAATGTGATGAACTAATAAAAGAAATTTTGCTAATCTTCAATACAAAGAATCAATATCTAGCTTTATCTAAAGTAATCACTTAACTAACGGCAAAGTGATACCATGTTGATTCATATATTTTCCTTTCATATCATCGTATGATTTCTCGCATTCACTTTCGCCGCTTAAAAACACAAACTGGCATACACCTTCATTAGCGTAAATTTTTGTAGGAAGTGGAGTAGTGTTAGAGAATTCAAGTGTGACGTGACCTTCCCATCCAGGCTCTAAAGGTGTGACGTTTACTATAATACCACATCTTGCATAAGTTGATTTACCAACACAAATTACCAGTACATTCCTTGGTATACGAAAATATTCCACCGTGCTGGCAAGTACAAAACTATTTGGTGGTATTATACATACATCTGTTTCCTTATCTATGAAACTATTCTCAGAAAAATTCTTGGGGTCTACAATAGCTGAATTAACATTAGTAAAAATCTTAAACTTATTACTAACTCTTGCATCATAGCCATAAGATGATAATCCGAAAGATACAACACCCTTACTGCTTTTATGATTCACAAAAGGCTCTATCATTCTAGAGCTTTCAGCCTTTTCCCTTATCCATTTATCTGACATAACTGCCATAATTGTCCTTTAAAGTTTTGTAATACTTATAATAATATGTAATAGAATTTAAATGTAAACCTGGATGGCTTTATTGCATAGGACTGATAGGCATGTAAATCAAAGTAAATTTACGCAGATAATTTAAATTTAGCCATACCTATATCAGTAAATATGTTCAATAAGTAGCACTTAATTAACAGCTCTTTTTCATGATTTACCTCTGATTTATTTTTCAAGCTAAACACAAATATTTGCTTCAACCTATAGAAAAAGACTTCAATATAAGACCGTGCTCCATACTTAATTTTTTTCTTCCATTCATTAATACCATCTTCATAATTCTCATATGACCTAATTCTACTAATATACTCGTTTCCTTCTGATAAGTAATCAGCTAAACAAATTTTAGTATCCTTTCTAGGGCGAATAATAGGCACAATATTGTATTTTCTGCATTCTTTATACACACTTTTTATATCATAAGCCGCATCTGCTCGAATAGAACAAATATTATACTTATCACTGACTTCTTCTCACATATCACAGACCGGCAAATAGTCTACAGCAACACTACTAGTGTAGTTCATGCTTATTGCTTTCTTATCATTCACGTTTAAAACAACATGTAGTTTTCTTACTTGACCATAACCACTGTATTTTCTTTTTCGAGTATTAAGCTTACTGTGCCCACCGTTATTATTGTAGATACTAACTCTAGTGCTATCTACGGCAATTTCAATATTTTCAAAATCATCTTTATTGGCTCTATTGTCATCAATCTTCAAATTAAGCTTTTTAAATCTTCTGGAAGCTTGTGTATAGCTGATAATCTTAAGTTTTTTTGCCTATTTGTACCATATAACCTTTTACAAAACCTACAGCTTGCCTCAAGCCAATTCTAAAAAGATGAACTATTATGTGTATTAAAATCACAACCTTATCACTATAAGTAGTATTGCCACCTGCAACTTTTGGACTATTTTCATACCAATTTTCTATAGCTTGATTAACAAAATGAAAAATATTTCCTCTTTTTTTTGAGAAATTCGTTATATTCTCTTTGGTTGCTTACTCTCACTTTTTACAGCATAAGTTATGCTTGTTTGGAAAATGCCTATTCTACAACAAAATTCGTTAGTAGTCATATATTGAAAAGCTTTTCTTCTTACGATTATACATCTTTCTCCAGATATCCTTCTAAAAATTCATGTAAAGCTTTACCTTCTATAAGCACATCTTCGCTTTGCTCAGCTAATTTCAAAATTTCGTCTAGTTCAACATCTTTACCATTAATAGTTGCCTGACCAATCTCAATTTCACTAAGATTTACATTTAAACTAATAGAGCAGTTAACAGAATTACCTTTCTTATCTTCTGCACTCCACCTAATTTTCATATCGCATGTTGCATCTTTTGCAAAGCGGTAATTTCTTTTTCCATTATCATTCTTCTCAACCGTTGCTATTCTTTTATCGTTACTGTATATTTCTACTATCTTTACCTAATTTTCATTTCTTTCCATCCCTTCAATTTTGTCAGTGAAAAGACGGCTGATTTCTAAGCTATACCCAGGCTTAGAAATATTAATACTAAGATGACCATAATTATTAAGAGAACGTTTTGCATATGCGCATGGCACATAACATCCATCAAAATGCACTTCAGTTTTGAGAAATTCCTGTCCGTTACTCATCCCTTCTTCGACTCGAAGAAGATATCCACCCAACCTCTTTTTAAAATTCTTTCGCTTGTCTTCAGGAATAGACTTTTCATTCAATATACTTATTATTTCTTTTTGCTTACTTAATACCACATAATTAAAAAGGAAAATGTTCTTATTTCATCGATAATAATTCGCTATTTTGTCAAATGGATCTGCAGGCCAGCCTTTATTATAATTTACGTTATCCTTATCATCTTCACACAAATTATCCTTAAGGCCAAAATTCAATTTTCTAAAATCTGATAATACTTCTTCTACCCTATCTTTAAAAAATTGAAGTTTATTTTGAAATTCTTTCCCATAATTCATTTTCTCATTTGTTTTAAGAAGATATTCACTAAATTTCTTCCTAAAATTTTCTTGATCTTTGTGGGCAAGCCTCTGATCTAATATATCTGTTATGTATTTTCGCTTATTCAATATTACGTAGTTAAAAAGGTCACTTTTTTTCCTCCTTTCATAATCTTCTGCTATTTCGTTAAAGCACTCATGACTGTTCTTAAAATCCAATTTTTCGAAGTCTTGGAGCACGTTTTTTACATCACCCTCACTAAATGAAGATTTGCTTGAGGAGACGCGTCAGTTCTACTTTGATCATCAAGTTGAGGATTTTTTTAGTAGATTGGACTAATAAACTTTCTGTGCTGTTAGAGAAAGAATGATTATTTTCTTCAGATTGATAACTTTTCTTTTTAGACGTATTAGTAAAAAATTAGTTAGTGAACCAAACATTAAGCACTTCTTAGTATTACTATTTAACTATAACTTAATGCCAAATGTTGTAAATCTAAAATTAATATGTAAATTCATTTTTTTAAGACAGTTACAAGTATCTTCCTTCTATAAAAATTTTATAATCAGCATATGACGAATGTTTAAGATATTGATTTTGTTTGTATTTTTATTACTTTACCAGGCAATATTATTAATGAATTAGTAAGACAAATATCTTGGCCAAACTTTACTCCATCCACAAACTCTCCATTTGTTACTCCAGTTGCAATGAACACTGATTCACTTCTTGCCATGTCTTTCACGGTGTAGACTTTTTCTGGGTCAGTGATATTCAAAATTTTTGCTCTTTCTTTTAATTGATCCGTGTCAAATATTAATCTTCCTTCTATCTGCCCACCGATTGAGCTTAGCGCTGCTGCTGCAAGCACTCCCTCTGGAGCTCCTCCTGTGCCGATATACATATCATGGTTGCCATTTATTAGCGAAACTATGGCTGCAACATCACCATCATCTATTAATTTCACTTTTGCTCCTAGCTTCCTAATTTTTGCTATTAATTCATCATGTCTTTCACGTTTAAGTACAGTTACTATAAGATCACTTGCTTTACATCCTTTTGCCTTAGCTAAATTGTCCAGATTCCTCTCAATCCTATTTTTTAGTGAGACTACACCCTCTGGGAGATTTTTTCCCACTGCTATCTTTTCCATATAAACATCAGGTGCATGTAAAAAATTACCTTTTTTTGTTGCAGCAAGAACAGACATTGCCCCTTGTTTATAATGAGCACAAATCGTAGTGCCCTCAAGTGGATCAACAGCGATGTCAATCTCAGGGCCACTTCCTGTGCCAACTTTTTCTCCGATATATAGCATCGGTGCTTCGTCCCTCTCCCCTTCTCCAATCACAATTGTACCATTTATTTCCATTGAGTTTAGCACCGTACGCATTGCATCAACTGCAACCTGATCGGCCTTTTTTTCATTACCAAGGCCTGCCAATTTATATGCAGCAAGTGCTGCAGCTTCGGTTACTTTGACTAACTTATAGGATAAATCTTCTATCGTTTGCTTGAGAATCATAAATCAATATATATCATGCCATTTGATACTGCAAGATTCCTTTACTAATTTTGATGGAATTGATATAATAGAACATCGTAATAGTAGGTTTAATTATGCTGTACAGTAAGGAGGACATCAGAGAGTTGTGGCCAGATGCAGATAGATTTTTGATTAATGATAATAGATACAACAATAAAGTCACCCTTGAAAGCTTGCAAAATAGGTTAAGAAGAAAGGCTAAATTTAAAGAAATTGATTTGCAAAGTAAATGCGAAGGGAACAATTCATTAGGAGATTTACTTTTAAAATTTGTATGTGAGAATGACTACCTACGTGTTAGCGAATCTTTCCTTAAAATGGATTCAAGCTTCCTGAGCAAGAACAAGTAACTGCTGATGAAAACAAAGAAAAAGAAGAGTAAAATACACCTAATACGGAAGAAGATAGAGCAAAAACTTTCAGCAGTAATGGAAACGTTGGTAATAGATCTGTAGAAACAGCGCCTCCAGTTAGTACTAATGGTAATAGTAACAAAAATGAAGCACCTGTATCAACAAGGACTGGCCCAACTGTCACACCAAATAATGATAAGAAGGCTAACGACTTTGTAGAGGCTCAATTTCTCCACCACATGAAAAAGAAACTAAATACAAAAAAAAAGTAAGGAGAGTTTTTGCGCCTCATTAAGGAGTGATGTTGTTGGAGTTGTTATTGCAGGATTGTTTGTTGCTGCTGTGATGGTTCCATCTTGAGCTGGTGCATTAGTTTACAGTCTCCTAGCTATTTTGGTTGTAATATTAACTGGATTACATGTAAAAAATTTTACACTTCCAAGTTACAGTGAAATTAGAGAAAATAAGGTTGAACCTGTAAATTCAAGTTTGAGAAACCATGCAATCTAGCTCCTAGAATCACTTTTCAAACCAATCACTAACTTCTTGATTGTTAAACCACTTTATTAGAATTAAGTGGGACTAGTGCGATTCGAACGCACGGCCTTCGGATTAGGAATCCAACGCTCTATCCTACTGAGCTATAGTCCCATGTCTTCTGCTATTTATGCAAAATTATAGCAAAAAGTCTCTCATTTTTCTAGGTACCCTGTACAATTAATTCACAATAATAAAAAATATTTCTGTATTTCTTGAATGTAATACTGTTATATTTAACAATACGATTCCAATTGAAAGACTAATGCTAATTAACAATATTAGTTACTTTTATAGTAATCAAGATGGCTTTGCTTTAAGCAACATCAGCATTCAAGTGAAGAAAGGAAGTGTTGCCTGTTTACTAGGTCATTCTGGCTGTGGCAAGTCAACAATTCTAAAATTAATCGCAGGAATAGAAAATCCAAAATCTGGAACCATTGTTATAAATGATAAATTAGTTGCAAGTAACAAATTGTCAATTGCTATAGAGCGTAGAAATATCGGATTGATTTTTCAGCATTCTGCATTATTTCCTCATAAAACAGTAATAGAAAATATAACTTTTGCTATTTACAGTACTTCTAAAAAAGAAAAATACCTTACTGCATTGGAAATCTTAAAGCTATTTAATATAGAAAAATATGAAAACATGTACCCTCATACTTTATCAGGAGGACAGCAGCAATTAGTTGCAATAGCAAGAGTAATGGCGCAAAATCCTGATGTTGTTTTGCTCGATGAACCATTTTCTAATTTAGATATACTGCTCAAATATCGAATAAGGCACCATATATTGTCACTTTTTAGAAGCAAAAATATTCCTATACTCATGGTAACTCATGATCCTCAAGAAGCGTTGAAAGTTGCAGATTTTATTTACGTGATGAAAAATGGTAAAATTATTCAATCAGGAGTTCCTAGCTACATATACCACAGACCTAAAGATGATACGTTAGCAAAATTTTTTAGTGAGCTTCCTTTTACTCTACAGCTAAACTAAACTTAGTGTTGGGCTAAAACTATTATAAGATAATTAAAAACTCTTGATTTATAATTCAATAAAAGTGATATAATTTATGTACCACTTGGCTTCAGTCAAGTTTTAATACCTAAAATTTAATATTTTCAACGGAGGTACAAATGAGTTTAGGTCCATGGCAGCTATTTCTAGTTTTAATAATAATCTTAGTTCTGTTTGGTGCAGGTAGGTTACCACAAGTTATGGGTGATTTAGGCAAAGGCATTAAAAACCTTAAACAAGAACTTAAGGATTCAGAAAAACTCTCATCTAATGAACCAGATCGTTAGCTTCCTTATGTTTCATGACACGCACTAAAGTGCGTGTCATTTGTTTAAACAAGGCTAAAGAATTGAAGAGGTATGATTGAAATATAGCAATAACTATGTTAGTTAGAAGTTATATTGTTATTAAAGGGTAGCTGTGGAAAAAAGTGAGAAATTGACTGAAGATAAAAAATTGGCCTCTGATATTCTAAAAGAGGTTGCAGATACTAATAATAACGATAATGATAAAGTAACATTATTTGATATTAAAACAGCTTTACATGAGCGTGGTTTTGGTATTTTAATAATCATCTTCTCTTTACCGCTATCAGTACCTATACCTGTTCCACCTGGCTATACAACCATTCTTTCTATACCTTTAATCTTATTTTCACTGCAGCTTCTATTTGGGTTTGATTCTCCTTGGATGCCTAATTGGCTAGAAAGGAAATCTTTTCAACGTTCAACACTAGCTCTCGTGGTAGAGAAAACTTCACCTACATTAAAAAAAATAGAAAAGTTTATGAAACCAAGAATGTCTTTCATTTTTCGTGGTCCTGGTGAAAAGATTCTAGCTTTTATGATGTTGCTTTGTGCAATAATAATAGCTCTTCCATTACCTTTTACTCACTTCCTTCCTGCAATTGGTATAACTCTTATTTCACTCGGCATTATGGGTAAAGATGGATTTTTATCTATGCTGGGAGTGTTATTTTCATTCTGTGCGTTATTGGTTACCCTTATTGTAATAGTTAAAGGACCAAAACTTATAGCCGTAACATTTTCTCTTCTTAAAAGCCTTGTAACTTAAAAGCTTTAAAAAAATTTAATAAAAGAATGAAGTACAGCATGAAATGAATAATCGATATTGAAATATAGCAATAACTATGTTAGTTAGAAGTTATATTGTTATTAAAGGGTAGCTGTGGAAAAAAGTGAGAAATTGACTGAAGATAAAAAATTGGCCTCTGATATTCTAAAAGAGGTTGCAGATACTAATAATAACGATAATGATAAAGTAACATTATTTGATATTAAAACAGCTTTACATGAGCGTGGTTTTGGTATTTTAATAATCATCTTCTCTTTACCGCTATCAGTACCTATACCTGTTCCACCTGGCTATACAACCATTCTTTCTATACCTTTAATCTTATTTTCACTGCAGCTTCTATTTGGGTTTGATTCTCCTTGGATGCCTAATTGGCTAGAAAGGAAATCTTTTCAACGTTCAACACTAGCTCTCGTGGTAGAGAAAACTTCACCTACATTAAAAAAAATAGAAAAGTTTATGAAACCAAGAATGTCTTTCATTTTTCGTGGTCCTGGTGAAAAGATTCTAGCTTTTATGATGTTGCTTTGTGCATTATCGATAGCAATCCCACTTCCTTTAACTAACTTCATTCCTGCAATTGGTACAACTCTCATTTCACTGGGTATCATGAGCAAAGATGGATTTCTCTCTATAATGGGAGTATTAGTATCGTTGTGTGGGTTATTACTTACTCTTGTCGTAATAGTTAAAGGACCACAGCTTATATTTGGAGCATTTTCTTTTCTAAAAAGCTTTGTATATGGTTAAGCTTTACAGCACTTTAACAAAAAAAAAAGAGCCCTTTACACCGATCGATAAAGATCATATAAAAATGTACGTTTGTGGGCCAACAGTATATGATACAGCACATATAGGTAATGCACGTTCTATTGTCGTTTACGATGTATTGTTTCGACTGCTTAAATTTTGTTATGGAAAAGTTACTTATGTGCGTAATATAACCGACATCGATGACAAGATAATCAATGCAGCAAATGAGAAAAATAGTAATATAGAAAGCATCAGCAAATATTACACTAAAACTTTTCATGAAGATATGAGAAGCATAAATTGCGTAGAACCAACACATGAACCAAAAGCAACAGAAAATATAGACCAAACTGTTGAGTTAATTGAATCTTTGCTGCAATCTGGGCATGCTTATGAATCAAATAAACATGTATATTTTAGTGTAGAATCTTACCCTGAGTACGGTGTTTTATCAGGAAAAAAAATTGATGAGTTGGATCATGGTAATAGAGTTGAAGTGGGTGAAAATAAAAAACACCCAGGAGACTTCGTACTTTGGAAACCTGCAAACGAAACTGACTATAAACTTTCAAGTCACTGGAATAGTCAATGGGGAGAAGGAAGACCAGGGTGGCATATAGAATGTTCAGCAATGTCATATTCTTACCTTGGCAAAGATTTTGATATTCACGGTGGCGGTATAGACTTGCAATTTCCTCATCATGAGAATGAAATTGCGCAGAGTAAATCTGCATTTCCTGAGTCAACGTTTGCAAAATATTGGATACACAACGGTTTTCTTACGGTAAATAAAGAGAAAATGAGCAAATCATTATTTAATATAGTCAAAGTAAGGGATTTGCTAGATAGTGGAGTCAGAGGTGAAGTAATACGTTATGCACTGCTCAAAACTCACTATAGAAAACCACTTGATTGGACAGAAAATGTTATCTCTGAGTCGCAAGAAACTTTAAACAAGTTTTATCGGTTATTACGTAGTACATGTATTAAGGAAAGTGATGCAGAAGTCTCTAAAGATTTCATAGAGGCTTTGAAAAACGATTTAAACATTCCTGAAGCTGTAGCCATATTGCATGAAATGGCTACAGAAATCAATAAGACAAGTAATGAATGTGAGAGGCTCAAATTAACTAAGAAGTTTGTTAAAAGCGCAAGGTTCATTGGTCTTCTTGAGTCAAGTTATCAAGAGTGGTTTGCAAGTGATGTGAGTCATCAAGAAATAGAAAGGTTGATAGACTTAAGAAAAGTAGCAAAACAAAATAAAGATTATGATACTGCAGACAAAATAAGAGAGCAATTGAAGCAAATGGGGGTTACAATTTCTGACAACGAAGATGGTACAACAACTTGGTATGGAAAATTATCTCCTATTGTTTATAGATAGCCTAGTATCATCGCTTATCTTACCCATACATCAGGGTTTTGCACTTTACACTATGTTATGCTTTAGGTCAAACTACAATCAACTACTTATATTACTTTTTGGAGTATTAGGATCCAGTCTTGGTGGAATAGCTAACTGGTATTTAGGTAGAATAACGATTTTTATCAGAAGATCACATCACAAATTAGAGAATGAAGACAAAACACCAAAAATTGTAAGGCACCTACTGATTTGTGCAGTTGCATTGCTTTCGTGGTTACCACCACTTGGAAGTGTGACTCAGATTTTATCCGGTTACTTCAAGTTAAACCTTTATATTCTTGTTCCCTTAATTATTTTATCTAACTTCCTCTGTTTGTTGTATCTAACGTTTATCATCTCACTAAACATCAATAAACAACTTTTCTTCTGGTCATATTGAGCTAAATTTCTTCTTCAAATTACCTTTTAAAATGCTTTTATTAGTTTTTGTCATAATACGATCAAATACTCCTAATAACCTCTTAAGTAAGCTTGGGGTTAGCGAAGAGATAGGATTAACAGATACGTTGTTGTTTTTATCATCACCATTTGCTTTGTAGTCTATTGAAATAATCCCCCTACTCTTCCCACCAGTCAGAAGTTTTCCGATTATAGGGATTTTCAACAAAGATTTGTTAATTGAGTATGCCGGTATTACTTGTCCTTCAACCTGGAATTTATAACCCTTAATATCAAGCGTACCACTAGTGCTAATGCCTAATTCCGCTCCTTCAAGCCAAGATTCTTCAATTTCAACAGTACCATCTTTATATGAAAAAGGTGCATTACACTTATAAAAATGTACACCTTCGTTCTTTATAGCATTTACAATACCAGGCAGTGAAGACATTGATAATAAAGTGGTAAGCAGTGGAGCATCTTTGATATAGAAGTTGCTGATAGATAACATACCATAATGTTCTCCATTTTCTCTCTTCGAAGATAGATAAAGAGATAATTTGCCATTTTTAACTGATTTACCAATACCTAAAGAACGTAAAAGCATACCTGAATTATCCGCGTATATTTCAAGACCTATTTTACTATGTTCTACTAGTATATTACTGTTATCTTCTAAAAACTGTCCTGTGAATTGACTTCCACTACAATCACCTTTAGCACAAGTTACATTCAGCTTAGCATCTTTTATGATAATTCCTTCTTTCATAATTATATTATCAACATTCATAGTAACTTCTATTTTGTTATTTAATCGATTACTATCTTTGCCAAGTAAACCTAACACATCACTTAAGTTGATTTTCTCACCGTGAAT
The DNA here is from genome assembly GCF_045765165.1 of Wolbachia endosymbiont of Trichogramma kaykai. Taxonomy (NCBI): domain Bacteria; kingdom Pseudomonadati; phylum Pseudomonadota; class Alphaproteobacteria; order Rickettsiales; family Anaplasmataceae; genus Wolbachia; species Wolbachia endosymbiont of Trichogramma kaykai. Next base: position 127,320 of record NZ_JBJJXK010000002.1, on the reverse strand, counting down.
AATTATGGCACTTTTCTCCTTACCTGATTCAATTTCTATACTAAAATTAGTATCAGATAATTTAAAGTTGCTAGAATTTAAATATAGATTTCCATTTTCTACTCTTCCGCTAAATTTTATGTCTAGATCATTTCCTACAACATCTAGTTTATCTATTATTAACTTACCTGCTCCTTTTAGCCTTGTAGAAAATAAAACTTCATTGTGATCTTCAAAATGGTTTTTCCACCCTAAGTAGCTTGAACTCAACTCGAGCTCTGATAAATCTATATTACCATTAACATACCCTGTTTTGTCTTGATACATTACTGACTCTATATTTGCATTGATATAACCATCACCGAAATTAAATATTTGAGCAGGTAAATCTCCAGTCAAACTCCAGGCAAAATTTTCATTTTTATTACTACTTTTGAGGTCAAATAGCAGCTGTGTATTATTTACCATACCACTGCCATTTAAATCAATAAAATCTCTGCCGAAATCAAGCTTAATATCATACTTACCAAGACTTTCATTATATACGACCAAATTATCAATTTCAGAATAGAAATTTGCTGAGAAGTCCACTTTTTTACTATCACCATTTAGATTAAAAATACGAAAATTGAATATAGAATTTGCTATTCCACCTACTTTATCTCTTTCAAATTTTACCACATCATCCAGCTTAAATTTTATAGGCTCATATAACCCATAAGCATCACTTACAGCCTGACCATTAATGGTAAGAACAGAATCTTCTTTATTGAGAGAGTTCATTTCAATATGACTACTATTGATAGTAAAATTCTGAAACTTAGCTCTATTTACAATAATTTTGAGATTGTTATCCTTGAGAGTTAACTCACCTTTCAAGTTCTCTACTCGTTCAAAATCCTCATCAAATTGAACGCTGCCATTTTCTATATCAGCAACAATTACAATACCTGACAGATCATCATTTATTAAACTATCGATTTTACCGTTAAAACTTATAATTGTATTTATAATATTCCCATCAATATTATTACAATACCACTTTCTAAATTTATTGTTCATTAGACCATCTGGTACATAAGTACATAAATCTTTTGCAACAAGTTTACTAATATTAACTCTAAGCAAAGCATGATTTGTGCCAAAGTTCATTTTGCCAATCAAAGAAAGGTAAGTATCATTTAACTTAAAATGAAAGTTTTTTACGCTAATTATTTCATCACTATATGTCAAATTTACATTTACATTAGTCAAGGCTAAGTTTTTACCTGAGTGACTCTCTGTATTTAACACGTATATGTTTCCATCCATAACTTCATCCTTTCCATTAATTCTAATTGAGAAGTTCCCTTTGAACCCTATTTCTTTGTCCAAATTGTAACTTTTAACTAGTGTGGAAAACTCGTTAAATAGCCCCAACTTTAGGTTATAAAATGTTCCATATAAATTTAACAAATTATTGCGATTTTTTATCATAATAGATAAATCATCTAGAATCCCCTTTTTATCTTTTGTATGAACACGAATATCCAAAACATTAAAATTTTCCTCCTTTCCTACATATACTTTATCAATGAAGAATTCACCTTCCATATTTTTATTGATAGCAATGTTAGTAATTTCAATCCTTGAGTCTGCATTTAAGTAGAAAAAAATTTTTCTTATTGTCTTCAGCAGATTTTTTGTACTACTCATCTTATCTGTCATTACAGATGTTGTTATTCCTCTGGTCTCTTCCTTCTTGATATATATATGTACATTACCAGCTAAAACCTGAGAGAACTTTTTGGAACTTAACTTAAAGTGTACGAAAAGCTCAGGCACTTCTATGGTAAAGTCAGGATTTGTTATTTTTAAATCTGTAATGACTAGCTTGCCATCTTTCTGCCAAATAACCGAGGTACTCTCCATGCTGACATCCGAATTGGTAAATATCTTTAATATTTTTTTCTTTATATAAAAATTAATATAACTAATATTGATTTCTAAAGGACCTTCCCCTTTAAAAGGGATAAAGAAGCAGAATATAAATAATAAAGTTATAGAAAATGATAGAGCTATTTTTTTAAGCATCGATTATTGCTTTTCTTGCTAAGCTATCGGCTTCTTCATTGTATTTATCACCATTATGCGCTTTCACCCACTTCCAGTTAATCTCATGTTGCAAAGCAACATCGTCTAATTCTTTCCATAATTCTATATTTTTTACTGACTTCTTATTACTTGTCTTCCAGCCGTTCATTTTCCACTTATTTATCCATTCTGTTATACCGTATTTTATATAGAGGCTATCCGTATACAAGCTGATATTACAAGGAAATTTTAATACCTTCAGTCCATTGATCACTGCTGTTAACTCCATTTTATTATTTGTAGTATTTTCTTCTCTACCACAGATGTTCTTTCTATGATTTTGAAATAATATGACTGCTGCCCAACCTCCTATCCCTGGGTTACCAGAGCACGCTCCATCTGTGTATATTGTCACTTCCTTTTTCTTCATCTTTAACTGTAGTGAATTAATAAAGTATATCGTTGCTTCTATAAAATCACAATTTTCATAGATATAGAGGCAATTTAAGTTGCACCTTTAAATTTTATTATGGAAATAAAAAAAAGCGCTACAACGAGCATTATGAGAAGAGAAAGTAAAAGATAGTTTTTATGTTCTTTCATGGTTAAAACAAATCAATAGAGCAGTAAATAACGCTGGCAAACAGAGAAAATAGATAAGAAATCGAATAAGAAAACATTTTTTTCTGCGAGCCATGACTCTTAAGCCTTATAACGGATGCAGCAAACCAAATAAAAACACACCCTTCAATAATTGCCATACTGAGGTAAAATAGAGCCTTTTTCAAAAATAGTGCTGGAAGTAAGCTAGTTAATACGAGTAACACGCTATAGATTAATATATATTTCCTCGTTTTTTCTGGACCATAAACGATATTGAACATTGGAATCGATGCTTTTGTATAGTCTTCAGATCTATTTAAGGATAGAGCCCAAAAATGTGGTGGAGTCCACATAAAAATTATTAAAAATAGAATACAACTTTCCCAGCTTACAGAGTCAGTTACAACCGCCCAGCCAATCATTGGAGGAAAAGCACCTGCTGCACCACCAATAACAATATTCTGCGGAGTACGCCTTTTGAGCCAAATTGTATACACAAAAACATAAAATAATATGCTAATTGCAAGCAAAGCAGCAGAAACATAGTTCACTGCTATTGCCATGATGAATACTGACAATATTCCGAGAGTTATGCCAAATTCAAGCGCGCTTTCTGCAGAAACTCTACCTGAAGGTATAGGGCGGTTTTTTGTTCTCTCCATAAGCAAGTCTATATCTCTGTCATACCACATATTTATTGCACCTGCAGATCCTGAACCAAGAGCAATGCACATAAGAGATATTAGTGCAAGGAAAGGATGAATGCTACCCGGTGCAGCAACCATTCCAGCAATTGCAGTAAACACTACAAGGTACATTATCCTTGGCTTCAGCAAATGCCAAAAGTCCAATATTGTCGATTCAACGTTTAATAAAGCACTTATATACACTTTATTTTACCACTGGTGGCTTTTCGAAAGTATGAAAAGGTGGTGGTGAAGATACCGTCCACTCTAAGGTATCACCCCCCCAAGGATTATCTCCAGTTTTTTTGCCCCACTTAAAGAGATGTATAACTATAAATACAAAGAACATAACTGAAACAAAGGACATATATGAGCCAATTGAGGATATATAATTCCAAGGGATAAACGCGTCGGGATAATCAGGTATACGCCTTGGCATACCTGCTAATCCCAGGAAATGCTGGGGTAAGAAAGTGACATTGGTGCTAATAAAAGTGAGCCAAAAGTGTATCTTTCCTAAACACTCGTTATATTGCTTACCTGACATTTTGCCTATCCAATAATAAAAACCGGCGAAAGCTCCAAATAATGCAGCAAGCGACATAACATAGTGAAAGTGAGCAACGACATAATAGGTATCGTGCAAAAGCTTATCTATTCCACCGTGAGAAAGAATTATCCCTGTTATACCACCTCCAACAAACATGAAAATAAAACCTAATGCAAATAGCATTGGTGTCTTCAATTCAATCGCTCCACCCCACATAGTTGCAATCCAACTAAAGACTTTTACACCAGTTATAACACCAATGAAAATTGTGCTAGTGCTAAAAAATAAAGTAGCATCCTCGCCAAGCCCAACAGTAAACATATGGTGAGCCCAAACCATAAAGCCAAACGTTGCTATTCCTATCATAGCATAAACCATTCCCATATAACCAAATACTGGCCTATGAGAAAAAGTTGATACAATCTGACTGATGATACCAAATGCAGGAAAAATAATTATGTAAACTTCTGGATGACCAAAAAACCAAAACAGATGTTGAAATAACACAGGATCACCACCACCAGCAGGATCAAAAAAGGAGGTACCTATATTACGATCAGTGAGCAGCATAGTTATAGCACCAGCAAGTACCGGCAAGGCAACAATTAACATAAATGATGTGATTAAAATAGACCAAACAAATAGTGGTATCTTAGTGAGTGACATACCTTTTGCACGCATATTAAATATGGTAACTATAAAGTTGATTGCCCCAACAATTGATGACATACCAGCAATATGAAGTGCAAGTATAGCAAGATCAATTCCTGCACTTGGGTGGGACATAATTTGCGACAAAGGTGGGTATAAAGTCCATCCTGTTCCAGGACCTTCTCCAGCAAATACCGAGAGGATAAGCAAAATAAAAGATGAAACTAACAACCAAAAACTTAAATTATTCATACGAGGAAATGCCATATCTGGTGAACCAATCATGAGAGGTACGAACCAATTACCAAATCCTCCCATTAAGGCTGGCATTATCATAAAAAACACCATTATTACCGCATGCCCTGTAATCATTACGTTATATAGCTGGTAATTATTGTTAAGTATATTAATGTGCATTAGCTGAGTACGAATAATTACCGATAACAATCCACCAATAATTCCAGCTAATATGGAAAAAATAATGTATAGTGTCCCTATATCTTTGTGATTAGTAGAAAACAGCCAACGTCTTATACCTTTTGGTACATCAATCATATCTATACTCCAAACTTAACTTACTAATTTTTTATCTTCAATCCACTTATTAAAATCTTCTTTACTCACTGCTTCAACAACAATTGGCATAAATCCATGACCTTGGCCACATAGTTCATAACATTGCCCGTAATAAATACCGGGCTTCGTAACGTTAAACCATGCTTCATTCAGCCTACCTGGTATTGCATCAATTTTTATACCAAAAGCCGGTATTCCCCAGCTATGTATTACATCTCCTGCTGTCACTTGTAAACGAATATTAGTATTGATAGGTAAAATAACGTTATTATCAACAGAGAATAGTTTTAAATCTCTTTCGGTAAAGTCTTCTCTTCCCTTTATATAGCTGTCAAATGAAATACCTTGATATTCTGGGTATTGGTAACTCCAATACCATTGATGACCAATAACTTTTAGTGTTATGTCAGATTTTGGCACTTTCTCCTGTAGTTTAATTAATTCAGCATTTTTAAAAGCCAATACCCCAACAATAATCGTTGGTATAACAAACCAGATAATTTCTAGAAAGATATTATGAGTTATTTTACTAACATTTTTCACTTTGCCCTTACGAAAGCGAAATACTATATAAACAAGCAGGGCCCATACAAAAAGCATAATTGCAATCATTACACTCATCACAAACGAATGTGACTTAACTATAACCTCCATTATCTCAGTTGCAGGCGCAGGAAATCCAAATTGCCAAGAAGTAGGAGCAGAAGCAATTGATATGTTTGAGTAAAACATTACCAATAATGCAAATAACTTCACCATATTTTTTGCTGTAAAACAATACTATAATAATATATATAAACTTACTCTGCAAACAGAGATTATAGAATGTACACAAGTGTTTTGCTAAATATTGAATCAAAAGTAAATGATGATTAATGTTTTTTTAGCATTTAATAAATACAATAACACGATACTAACTTGAGGAAAAAGCATTTACATGAATCTATTTTAATTTAAAATATTGTAATATTTTAAATTAAGTATTTACTCTAAGGAAATTCTATAATAAGTTTAATAGTGTCTGTTACTGCTAATAACCCTCTAGCCTCACACCTAAAAGCAGTAACAGATACTACTAAACTTTAGGTAAGTTTGTCTGTTTATAATTCATCAAGGTAAAGGTCTTCCTAATTCCTTTAATCCTATTATACAGATGAGTTTACTAATTAACCTTTAATGTTTACATTACCATTTGCATCTTGGATCAAAGATTTACATGTTATAGAAAATAATTATAAAATAATACACTACTTGTGTGTAATTTTTTTTTGCATATCAAAGCCTGTAAACAAATTTTTTTTAGAAAAGCCAAATAAATTATCTCTCTATGAAAGATCTGTCGAATGTTGCAATTATAGGTGTAAACAAGAACGATAAAAGAGTGCGGGATTGAGTAACTATATATACTTCTACTGGCATACCAGGATATAGGTATACGTTTTTAAATTGAGCAAGTTCTGATTTTGGTATCACCACTCGCACTGAATAATAACGACCCATCCTTGGATCATCAAGAGCATCAGGGGAAATATGGTTTACTATACCATTAATTAAACTTAAGCGACGTGCACTATAAGCGCTCAGCCTTACCTTAACTTTAAGCCCTTCTAGTCCATCGATAGAGACTATATTGCTATCTTTCTTTTTTGCTGACAGTATCTCTTCTATGTTTCTGGTTAGAACTTTAGCATCTATTATTAGATCATCATCTGATGGTACTATACTCATGATTGGAACTCCAGATTGTATGACACCACCTTCAGTGTGGTATCTTATATCTGTAACTATACCATCTTGAGGTGATTTAATTATTGTACGTGCTAACACATCTTCAGCAACCATCAGCCTCTCTTTTAAATCTGCAATAGATGTATTAACTTCCTTAAGCTCAGCATTTGCTCTTTCTTGAGCATCATTCTTCACATTTATAATCTCTAACTCATTTTCTCCAATCTTTTGCTGTACTTGAGATATTGCAGAACGGTAATGTCCAACTCTACCCTCAATTTCAGCAAACTGTTTTTCTAAAGCTAAAATGTGTGGTTTGCTTATATGGCCACTATCAAGTAATTGTCTTTTTGTTTCTAACTCCTCAGTTATCAAGTCATATTGCTTATGGGCTGCATTTAGTTGAAAATTTAGCCCTGCTAATTCATCATTTAACTGCTTTATACGTTGTTGCAGTATGTCAGTTTTTCCTAATATACTCTTTCTCTGAGAGTTGAACAACTTTACCTGATTCTTTATCGCTTTATTTACAAGTTCATCGTTAGACAATCTTTTAACCTCATCAGAAAATTCTAGCGTATCTAAGTCTCCCCTAATTGCAATAAGTCTTGCTTCATTTGCCAAAAGTGATAAGAGTTTTTCTTTAATGATACTCAAATTTGCCTTTTCGTTAACATCACTTAATAAAACTAAAGGCTCATCTTTTTTAACTGCTTGACCTTCTTTTACTAAAATTTTGCTTATTATTCCCCCACCCAAGTGTTGCACTATTTTTCTATTTGAAGAGACAATAACTTCTCCACTTGCATGAACTGCTCCGTCAATCGGAGCTATAGCTGACCAAATACCACCTATTCCAAAAAAGATGAATATCACCACTAAACCAAAAAATAGTGGTCCCCATGTGACTTTTAGGACTTCATTTACGTTATTACTCTCACGTTTAAAAATAAAATTTATCATCGCATCAATCCATGCGAACGCATTATCCAAAATTTGATATTTCTTCTTTCTATTTCCTGACCTTTGCATATCCATATCATCACTACCAATCAGGCCTGCCGAAGAAAGTCCAGCACTAAGCTTCTTTAACTTATTCATTATAACACTACTGCGAATTCTTGTTAACCACGATAACACACAAAAACAAAGAATCTATACCTTAAGTACTTTACTTAGACTACGGAACATCAGAATAAACTATTTAGTAACAATTCTTATACTCCATTCAATGGTTCAGCATTAGGCTAGAAAATCAAAAAGGTTTTACAATAACCATAATAACTATAATTATTATTAACACTGTTACTGCTTCGTTTAAAACACGAAAATAAACGTGAGTTTTCTTATTCAAGCCCACTGCAAAATTTTTTCTATGCTTTGCAAGTAGGACATGAATAGCAAACATTAAGAATAATGCTAGCGCTTTTACATGAAACCACCCTTCGCGATATGCTTCCCTAATAATCATTAGCATAATTCCAAAACTAAGGGAGAAAAGCATTGCAGGGTTTATGATATATCTAAGGAGTCTCTTCTCCATTATTTGAAGTAAGCTGTCATTTTCTGACCCTGTTTTTACAGATGCATGGTAAACATAAAGCCTTGGCAAATAGAGCATACCTGCCACCCACATAATTACAGAGATAACGTGACAAGCTTCAAGCCAGTGATAGTAGTCCATATAGATAGTATTTAAAATGTTAAAAATTTCTGGTATGATCTCAATTTAATAAAAGAAAGTCAATATGAAAGCAGAAAATTTCACTAAAGAACAGGTGATTGGATTCTACAGAAAAATGCTTCTCATACGTAGATTTGAGGAAAAAGCAGGACAATTATACGGAATGGGATTAATAGGAGGATTCTGTCACTTATCAATAGGGCAAGAAGCAGTTGCAGTTGGGACTCAAGCTGCATCAAAATCTGGTGATGCTTTTATCACAAGCTATAGAGACCATGGCTTAATGCTTGCATGTAACTCTGATCCGAATGTTGTGATGGCAGAACTAACCGGCAAAGGAACAGGGTGTTCAAAAGGCAAAGGTGGCTCCATGCACATATTTGATGTTGAAAAAAATTTCTTTGGTGGACATGGAATAGTAGGTGCACAAGTCCCAATTGGCACAGGAATAGCATTTGCTAATAAATACAAGCAAAAAGATAACGTTGTATTCACATATTTTGGTGACGGTGCTGCAAATCAAGGACAAGTATATGAATCATTTAATATGGCATCTTTGTGGAAGTTACCTGTGGTTTATATCATAGAAAATAACGAATACGCAATGGGAACTTCTGTACAAAGATCAACTTTAGTAACTGAACTATATAAAAGAGGAGAGAGTTTTGGTATTCCTGGAAAACAAGTTGATGGAATGGATTTTTTCTCTGTCTATGAGTTAACAAGTGAAATAGCTGAGCATGTACGTGGGGGAAAAGGACCTCTCTTGCTTGAAATGAAGACATATCGATATCGTGGCCATTCAATGTCGGATCCTGCTACTTATCGCTCAAAAGAAGAAGTTGAAGATATGAAGCAAAATCATGATCCTATAAGCACCCTAAAGCAGTATATAACAGACAATAAAATCGCTTCTGATGAAGAGTGCAAAGCTATTGATAAGGAAATACGAGATTTAGTAAAAAAGTCAGAAGATTTTGCTAAAAATAGTAAAGAGCCAGGCATTGATGAACTATATACTGATGTTTATAAATTTGTTAGCTAATCAGCTGCCATCAAAATTATGTTTTGGCCTACTATAGACATTTTTTGGCAGCACTTAACTTTATTATATAACAGCCTAGTCAATAGAAACTGTAGTAACTCTTATATTATTGATATACACCGCTCTTGGATCATAGGTTAAATGAGTTTTATTTGACTTTTTGTGCTAGTTTGCAGAATATAAAGTTATTCATTGAATAAAATACATGACAAAAGAAAACTGGGAGACAGTAATTGGACTTGAGGTACACGCTCAGGTTTCTTCTAAGACAAAGCTATTTTCTAGTTCACTAACGGAATTTGGCGCTGAGCACAATACTCAAGTTTCTCTAGTTGATGCAGCAATGCCAGGTACATTACCAATATTAAATTATTTCTGCATAGAGCAAGCAATATGTACCGGTCTTGCACTTTCTGCAGAAATTAATAAATGCTCTTACTTTGATCGTAAAAATTATTTTTATCCCGATTTACCACAAGGTTACCAAATAACCCAGTTTTTTGCGCCAATAGTTAAAAATGGTAAAGTATTTATCAAAAATAATGAAAAAGAAATAAGAATCGCAAGAATTCACTTAGAGCAAGATGCAGGAAAGAGTATCCATGAAGAAAGCAAAACTTACGTAGATTTAAATCGTGCAGGTGTTGCTTTAATGGAAATTGTTTCAGAGCCAGATCTTCGTTCATCTGCAGAAGCTGCAGAATTCATGAAAAAATTGAGGCAGATTTTGCGTTACATCGGTTCATGTGATGGTGATATGGAAAAGGGGTCACTTCGCTGTGATGCAAACGTTTCTGTTTGCCCAAAGGGTAGTAGCACATTTGGCACTCGTTGTGAAATAAAAAACTTAAATTCAATACGTTATATTGTACAAGCTATAGATTATGAAGCACAAAGGCAGATCAAAATTTTGGAAAGCGGAGGAGAAATAAGTCAAGATACATTATTGTTTGATGTCACTTTAGGAAAAACAAAAGTGATGAGAAGCAAAGAAGATTCAAGTGACTATAGATATTTCCCTGAACCTGATTTGCTACCTATTGAAATAAGCCAAGACAAAATTGATTCTATTAAATCATCTTTACCCGAGTTGCCAGATCAAAAAAAACTTCGATACATAGAAGAATTAGGTATCAATGAATATGATGCAGACGTTATCACTTCTGATAAAGAAATTGCCGATTATTTTGAAAAATTAGCAAAAAAGCATGATTCAAAGATTGCAGTTACCTGGTTAACCGTCGAGCTTTTCGGTCGTTTAAATAAAACAAATATTAATATTGTTAGCTCTCCAATTAAAGCAGATGCTTTATCCGAACTCCTCGACTTTATCGTCGATGGAACGATCTCTGCTAAACTTGGTAAACAAGTTTTTGATATTATGTTTGAAACTGGAAAGCCTGCATCCCTTATTATAGAAGAGCAGAATCTCAAGCAAATAACTGATACATTTCAAATCTCAGAGGTAATAGATAAAATCATCAATGACAACCAAGATAAAGTTCAAGAATATAAGGGTGGTAAAACAAGATTGTATGGGTTCTTTGTTGGTGAAGTCATGAAATCCACCGGAGGAAAAGCCAGCCCTGATGTCGTAAACTTGGTTTTGAGTGAAAAATTAAAATTGAGTGCCTAGGTGTACGGTCCCAGATCTTTTGCTATTTGCTTGACTTGTTTCTTTACATAGCTTCTAATTTAAATTCTGCTGTCTATTCTCTTTCATTCATAACCTTTTGCAAAACGTTTTTGCTTTCTTCTCTGCTGGTCACTATTGCTTATATAAAGCAAGTACAATATTGAATGATGTTGCAAGCACTCAGTTCGGCAATATTATCGATTTAAGACGAAGTTAAGATTTCGATTTTTTATTTAAACTCTTCTGAAAGTTTTTATACATATTGAAGACATCTTGATAACTTAGGTAAGTGTAAACTTGAGTAGTTTCAAGGCTTGAGTGGCCAAGCAGCTGTTGTATTGATCTTATGTCAATATCTTCCTGAAGCAAATGAGTAGCAAAACTATGGCGAAATGCATGTGGAGATAAAATTTCTGGTAAGTTTAAAAATCTTCTTATTTTTTGCAAACGATTAGCAACATAAGTTCTTCCCAATTTTTTTCCTCTTACCCCCACAAAAAGATGTCCCGCTTCGTCAAAGTGGGGACAAGATTTTATATATTTTTGTATACACTTTTTTACTACTGGAAGAATAAATACCTGCCTTTGTTTATCTCCCTTACCTGTTACTATTAAACTTTCATTGCTAATATCACTAACCTTAAGATTCAGTGCTTCAGTGATTCTTAAGCCCGTACCATATAGCAGAACGACAATTGCAATTTCTCTTTTTACCACCCAAGGCTCTCCTAGATCAGGCAATGTCATTTCTTTCAATAGAGTTTCTATGTTAGATATTGAAAGTGCTTTAGGTAGTGTTCTTCTCTGAATTGGCCTTGATAAAGAAAATACTGCTTCATTATTTATTTCATAATTGTTTTTTATATATTTGAAAAAATTTCTGATTACTGACAATGCGCGAGTGTTAGATCTCGCATTTACACCTCTTGCATAACGAGAGGTAAACCAACTTCTCAGTTCAGGTATGCTTAATTTTTCTAAAGAGCCAATATTTACTTCTTCACCAATGTGAGTATTTAGGAAACTTATAAGATCTTTGAGGTCCCTCATGTATGACTCCAAAGTGTTTGATGAGTAAGACCTGTTGTACTTTAGCCAATCATACCATTTTTCAATGATTGAACCGAGGTCCACAGTTACTTTTTAAAGAAAGCATCGATGCACGCATCCCTAAAGGCTTCATTTATATCAGGATGAGAGTGACAAATTCTGTATATATCCTCTGCTGCTGCACCATATGCCATTGCAACCGCTGCTTCATTGATTAGCGTATCAGCGTACGCTCCTATGATATGTACACCGAGTATTGTATCTGCTTTGCTACAAGTCAGAACTTTCACGAATCCCTCAGCATCGTCAGTGACTTTTGCTCTACCGTTTGCAGCAAATTGACATTTACCAATTTTATACTTTCGACCAGCACTTTTGAGTTCTTCTTCAGTTTTACCTATTGAAGAAACTGCAGGGTGGGTGTAAATGACTGACGGTATGATTTCATAATCAACGTGAGGCAATTGCCTTGCTAGTATCTCTGCAACTGCCACCCCTTCTTCCTCAGCTTTGTGAGCAAGCATTGCTCCACCAATCACATCACCAATAGCAAATATTCCTTTCACATTAGTTTCATATCTGTTGTTAACTTGAACGAAACCTCGATTATCTTTTTCCATTTTTTTATCAATACCAAGACCATCAGTACATGGTTTGCGTCCTGCTGCCACCAATACCTTATCCGCCTCTATAGTGTTTGTTTGATTATCTTTTACAGAGCAAACTTTCACACTCAAAGAGTTACTACTTTGTTTTATTCCCTCAACTTTAGTGCTAAGTAAAAATTTTATTCCTTGTTTTTGTAGACTAGAAAGTAGAGACTTACTTAATTCTCCATCCATTGCTGCAGCGATTCTGTCAAAAAATTCTACCACAGTGACTTCAGACCCTAGCCTCCTCCATATAGAAGACATTTCAAGCCCTATTGCTCCGGCTCCGATTACGACAAGTTTTTTTGGTACTTCAGTTAAAGACAATGCACCAGTTGATGAAATAATACTTTTCTCATCAATATTAATTCCTGGCAAAGAAATAACGTCAGAACCGGTTGCAATTACTATATTTTTTGTCTTCAGCATCTTACCTTCAACTGAAACTTCAAGGTTGCCTTGATCAAAAGAAGTAATTTTTCCAAGTCCATTGATCTTAGTAATTTTGTAAAGGTTAAACAGATATTCTATGCCTTTTCCAAGTTCCTGAACTATAGAGTCTTTATAGCCTATCATTTCTCTCAAATCGAGACTTACATCCTTAACTTTTATGCCAAGTTTTAATAGATTATTTTTCACGCTAGCATACTGATAAGAGGAATGGAGTAATGCTTTTGATGGTATACACCCAACTCGCAAACACGTGCCACCAAAAATGCTATTTTTGTCTATACAAGCAACTTTGAGTCCAAGTTTTGCAGCAACAATAGCGCATTTGTAACCACCTGGACCACCACCTATAATAATCAAATCATAATCAGTCATAAAAAACAAACCTATTTTCTAAAGAATAAACACCATTTCCTTCAGTCGTTATATACATCTTACCATGGGTAAATACTGGAGGATGAAACACATTACCGGGTATTTTAATTACTCTTCCCGTACTTTCAGATCCAGGAAAAGCAAATATTAAACCTTTGTTACTTGTTACCCAAAGCGTATGGGCATCCATAATTGGAACAAACAATTGCACATTCTCTATAAAATCAGATGTCCAAACTGTTTTTCCACTTTGTATGTCGATGCCAATTACCTTATTATCTTTAGTCACCATGAAAATTCTTCTGCCTTCTTTTTGTTTCTCTGCAGGAATAAGAGGGCTATAATATGACTCAATATTTGATATACTTTTTACTTGTAGTGGCCTTGACCATAAAATATTTCCTGAGTTTACATCAATGCTATAAATATAAGAGTTGCTCGTAGCTATTAAGATATTATCGTGTACTCTAGGTGTAGTAGTTACATCTGTAAGCTGTGTGTCTAAAAGATTTGTAGCTAATTTTTGGCTCCATAATTTTTTACCTTCTTCATTAAAAGCTATTAACTCGCCATTTGAAAATGGTGCCATTATTTTACCATCAGAGACTGCTGGTGAGATGGAATATAAACCTCGAACCTCATTTATACCATTTTGATAAGCCCAAATGGGTCTGCCATCTCTTATATCAAATACATGTAGATAGTTCTCAATAGTCAATACTGCCAACTTATTGTTTATTGCTATTGCTTTCCCTCTTGCCGGAGCTCTTAATTCTTTTTCCCATTGAATCTTCCCTGTTTTTGCATCTATTGTGTGTAGAATGTTATCCACTACAAAGAAAACATTTTCTTTGTAGCTCGACAAACTCATATTACCAATTTTTTTCCTACTTGAGAGGTATAATTTCCAATTTATAACTCTTGGGTTACCGATATCAAAGGAATATAAGTTACCGTGCTTATCTGGTAAAATAACGCTACTTTCTGTAAGTATTGGAGCTACATATCCTTGAGATAATTTTTTATCTACTAAACTTATTCGTTCGCTTGCTACTGTATAGTTACTATACAATAGCATTATCATGACAATTATTATTTTCATTATCTAGTGAAAACAAGATCCATCAATATACATACTAGAAACGTAAATCACAACGAAAATGTTCTTAATTGTGGATCAAAAGCATTAACGTAATGTCATGCTATTATGTAAAGGTTCTCTTACTGTAATAATTTTTATCAAGTATTGATTAAAACACATTCCGATAGCCCAGACTAGTGCTGTCAGTAATATTACCATTAATATGAAATGGAAATGGATGCAGCATTTTCACGATGAAAGATATTATTGTAATGTCATTCATTTAAACTATGCATATCAATTTGAAAAATGTACATTGTCTTATGCTATAGTACCTAAAAGTAAATGCTCAACATACAAAATAACGCTTCACTTTGCAGGCAATGGATATTCTTGGCAGTACTTGCTCTTGCTTGTTCTGGACTGCTGTCAATAATTGTTATTTTTCTACGATTGCCTTTTATTTCTTCTCTCATTTCTTCTGCACAATATATCTTTGATAATGCACTGGTGATACACGTAAATTTGTCAATTTTGGTATGGATGTGCTCTATAATATCTCTGCTCTTCATCATAAACCTAAAAACCAATCATTGGTTTAACTTCTCATGGATTCTCTCAATCCTTTCCATGCTGCTAATGTTTATATCTGCATTTGTTCCAAATACTGAAGTTATCAAAAGTAACTATATACCTGTGTTACAAAACAAATTATTTTTACTTGGACTCAGTCTTTTCATTACCAGCATATTGATAAATACAGCTCTAGCCTACATATCAAATAAACAAGACTCATATCTTTCAATCGGACAAATTGGCCTGGTCATTATACTTGTGTCATCATTTCTTTGTGTTGTTTTAGCACATAAAAATATGCCTCCAGGTCTATATCACTCAGACAAGAATTTATTTTATGAATATCTCTTTTGGGGAGGCGGACATTTACTGCAGTTTGCCTTTGCTCAAGCAATGTTTTTAGTTTATTTGATCATACTGAATGCTTGCTATATTAGTCTAAATAAAATTAACATTTTACCACTACTTATAAACACAGTTTTGACCGTAGGTGCGCCGTTTATATACTTTATTTATTCGGTGGATAGTGCTGAATTGATACATTTTTTTACCTGGCATATGAGAATTGCTGGAGCAGTTCTGCCGTGCTTTTTAACAATATTAGTGTATTGCAACACAAAAACTCTGCTCAATGATAAGGGCAATTATCTTCTCCACTCGTTTGTATTGTTCACTTATGGAGGTGTGCTTGGAGTGCTAACTATTGAAGGAAATGTCACTATCCCTGCGCATTATCACGGTTCTGTGGTTGGTATTACTATAGCTTTTATGAATTTTGTCTACTGGCTGTTACCAAAATTGGGCTGTAAAGAAATAAAAAGCTCCATAGTAAGATTACAGATTTATGCATATAGCTTGGGACATTTTCTCCACATTACTGGACTTGTTTGGCTTGGTGGATATGGTGCCTTAAGAAAAGTTGCAGATCTGCCAAGTATTTCATCAATGTTGGCACGTGCTTGTTTTATTACGGGTGGAGCTATATCAGTTATTGGTGGAATGTTATTCGTAATAATTGTGATTTTACATCTTCTTAAAGGCAAGGCTCGTACCAACTAACCCAAAGAAACAAAACTAAAAATTTTAGTGTAAAATTACTATATTTACTTTGTACTATGGCTCAAACAACCTGCTTCAAATTTGGAAAGGAAATGAAATGAAAAAAACTATATCAAGCTAGACTGAATTCTTATTTGCTACTCCTTGTGGTTCTTGTGTTCCATTTACTTGAGAGCTAGGTTTTATTATTAAACCACCAGCTAAGAATGCAGATACTGTTGCTATAACAACTATTAACCACATGTCCAATTTAGTTGTATGTTCAAGTGTAATATACACACTACTAACCCAACAGCAAGACCAGTAATAGCAGTAGCGATGTATGTTGCTTTTTCTTTTAGTTGTTTATTTGCTTCATTTTTGGTTTCTAATATTTTCTTTTCTTGCTGTAACTGCTGGATTTGAGTATTTATTTTTTGTTTCAGTTCATTCGATACTTCACTTTTTAGTTCATTTTTTATTTTATTTTTTAATTTAGATATTGCCTTTTCTAGGCTTTTTTTTAACTTCTAGTTCCAACACGTCCTCAATCAATTCTGCTAGTTTTATTTTTTCGTTGGAGGGCAGATAGTATGGATCATATAGAGCATTAACAAGATCTTGTAAATCAGAAAATTTAAAATCAGGCATAATAAACCTCAATACTAAAAATTTATCGTGTAATACATAAAAAACTAAAATCAAGAAATTTTGTATTATAAACTAAAATGTCAGACATTAAAATTGCTGTATTTGCTCAATTGTGCTAACTTAAAGCTTAAAACTGAAAAATATTTATGTTGGAAGAAAAATACATCTTTAGAGAAGTTGAAGATAAATACAATGTATTATGGGAAGGAAGTAAAGTTTATAAATGGAATAGTGAAAAGGGTAACACTTTCACTATAGATACGCCCCCACCAACAATATCAGGAAAGTTGCATATTGGCCATATATTCAGCTATTGCCACACAGACTTTGTTGCAAGGTTTCAACGTATGCTGGGAAAAGATGTATTTTATCCAATTGGGTTTGATGATAATGGCCTTCCGACTGAAAGGTTAGTTGAGAAAACCTATAAAACCCGCGCAAAAGAAGTTGGCAGAGAAAAATTTATAGAGATGTGCCATGAGGTTATTGAAAAATCAAAGCAAGAATTCAAGGAATTGTTTAAATCAGTTGGAATTAGCTATGACTGGGATTTGGAATACCACACGATCAGCAAGGAAGCTGTGGCACTTTCTCAAATGTCATTCATTGATCTATATAATAAAGAGTATGCATACAGAAAAATGCAACCTATTCTTTGGGACCCAGTCGATAAAACTGCAATTTCACAAGCAGAAATAGAAGATAAAGTCTTTGAGTCATTTTTGAACACGATAGTTTTTTCCACTGAAGAAAATGAGCAGATTAAGATTGCAACTACACGGCCTGAGTTGCTTCCAGCATGTGTTGCAGTTTTTTGCCATCCAGAAGATGCACGCTACACTAAGCTGATTGGAAAAATAGCCGTGGTGCCAATAACAGGAGCAAAAGTTCCAATAATAGCTGATGATAAAGTTAAAATAGATAAAGGTACTGGGCTTGTTATGTGCTGTACGTTTGGTGATGAGCTCGACGTATATTGGCAGCAAAAGCATGGTCTGCCGATGAAAATTATTATCGATCAGGATGGTAGGATAAGTCTAGATTCAGTGTATGGTAATAATAGATCCGAGTGTCAAGGCACTGGGATGACAAAAGGGAGTGACATTCCAGTGCTTGACACTGGAATCGAGCCATTAGAGGAGACACACGCTCCAGCGCGTGACGCTGGAATCTACGATGAAATAAATGGCCTAGGGGTTAAAGAAGCAAGAAAAAGAATTATTAAAATCCTAACTAAAAAGGACCTTTTAATAGAAAGTACTAACATTTTTCATTTCGTAAAGTGTGCAGAAAGATCTGGTGCATCACTTGAAATATTACCAACTTATCAATGGTTTATCAAGACTTTAGAGCAAAAAGCTCAAGTGTTAGATAAAGTAAAAAAGTGTAGTTGGCATCCAAAGTCTATGCGTAAACGCATGGAGGTATGGATAGAAGGGCTAAATTGGGATTGGTGCATTTCAAGACAGCGTTATTTTGGTGTGCCATTTCCGGTGTGGTATTCAAAACGTAAAGGGGAGGAGGGTAAAATCATTCTAGCTGAAGTAAAGGATTTGCCTATCGATCCACTCAAAGATTTGCCAAAAGGGTATATTAAAGAAGAGGTTACCCCAGACCAAGATGTAATGGATACGTGGGCCACAAGTGCGATCACTATTCAACTAAGTGCACTAGCAGTAAACAGTGAGCTCGGTTTACCAAGCCATCGGTATGATAAGATATTTCCTGCAGATCTGCGCAGCCAAAGCCATGAGATAATAAGAACTTGGGCTTTTTATACGATTTTGAAGGCACATTATCATGCAGATTCACTTCCGTGGAAAAATATTATGATTAGTGGTTGGTGTTTGGCCGATGATAAAAAAAAGATGAGTAAATCAAAAGGTAATATCATCACTCCTCATGTAATGCTTGAAACCTATGGAGCTGACGTAGTACGCTATTGGGCAGCAAACTCAAGACTTGGAGTTGACACAGTCTACTCTGAAAATATCTTCAAAATTGGCAAACGACTTGTTACGAAACTTTGGAATGCTAGCAAATTTGTTTCCATGTTTATGGAAAAACATCAAGCATTGAGCATAAATTCCATCAGTGAGACGATGGATAAGTGGATATTGTCCAAATTATATAAAGTGATAGAAAAAACGACGAACAACCTATTACAGTTTGAATACTGCGAAGCTTTGAGCGCAATAGAAGAATTTTTTTGGAAAGATTTTTGTGATAATTACTTAGAGTTAGTTAAAAAACGTGCATATGGAGATGCATTGGACAGCGAGGCAAACATGAGTGCGAAACAGAGTTTGGCATATGTACTCAATATTATTTTGAGGTTATTTGCACCATTTTTGCCATACATTACAGAGGAAATATATCATCAGTTGTATAGTTATAACTCTGTTCACAATAAAAGTAATTGGCCTAACAAGGAAGAACTTATCTATGAGAAGTATTCTGAGGAAATGGGAGATAATTTTGTGCAGATATTAAACCTTGTGAGAAAAATAAAAGCAGATAATAACGTATCAGTTAAGCATCTTATACAAAAGTTGATGATAAAAGCGAGTGTAAAAGAGTATGAGTTAAATTATTCTGCTCAGCATGATTTGCAGTCAGTTTGCAATGCTGAAGTGATAGAATGGGTTGAGAGTACAGAAGCAGAGATTATAACTGAGAATGGAAAATTTACTGTAAGTTTATTGATTGATGTAACTTAGCATTCGTATTACTATACTAATTATTTAGTTGTGAGATAATAACGATTGGTAATTCATATGATAATAAAATTGAAGAACAAAAAGGTGATTATCATGACTTCATTCAAAGGTTTTTGTTTTTGCTCGGTAAGATAAAAGAAAAGAATAAATCAGTTCACACTGCTGTAGCTAGTTTTCGCATATTATCTTTTTAAATAAAATACAATGCCAATTTTAATGAAGATGAAGTGTATAAAGCCGTTATCCAAGATTTCAATAATGTAAAGGAGGCAAGACTAGAGCTTTAAGATAAGGCTAAAAAAGTATTAAATGGGTATATTGAAAGTAGCGTTGGAACGGTTTCAATATATGGTACTTGTGCAGAAGTTAAATTGGGAGCTAATAAAAACAAATTCAAAGTCAGTGAGTTTTGAATAGTACTTTCTGCCAAGGTAATGGAATTATAGGGTTTTCAACTCTGCATAGCAATGGAAAATGGAATGCACTTTTTTGTTTCTGAAGAAGGAATAAGGCACTATGTTGTAAATGATGGTGCATACGAAATGACTCTGAATTGGTATGATGAGGACGGGAAAAAGTACACTATTATAATTAATATTGATGCTAATGGTATAGAACTTATCGAGTGTAATCGTGTTACTGATGATCAATTGAAAGAAAATAAAGATGTAAAAATGGGTAACTTATTCTTGTATCAAATAAAATTTAGAAATAAGGAGAAAGGCAATCATAAATCATCTGAGGTTGTGATAGAAAATAGTAAAAGAAAGTGCTGAAACTTATTATTTACCTATAATAGTTTAGACTTGATCTGACAGAAGAATTGACGAGTTCAAAACTGATATCAGAATCTGTTTTAATGTTATCAATATTTTTTTTTGGTAAGCAATACTCATACTATCAAAAAAGGTCTGCATAGGCATAGCAATACTTACTGGAATGAGTTCTATCTCTGTTATAAGAATGCAACCAATGACGACATCTAACTGAAGCTCCTCCAAAGTACTATAAATCTTTTTCCTAAAGATAATATTGTAACATTCATCTTGCATAGTTCTATGAAACCTTTGACATATACCATTAGTTTGTGGAGAATAAGCTTTGGTTCTAGAATGATCAATATTTTCTACTCCCAAATATAACAGGTACGCATGACTACCTGGTTTACCACAATACTCTGTACCACGATCAGTTAAAATGCGTAGCAATGGAACTTTCTGTTCATCAAAAAATGGTATAACTCTATCATTGAGAAGATCTGCAGCTGTGATAGCAGTTTTCTCCGTATAAAGCTTAGCGAAGGCCACTCTAGAGTAGGTGTCAATAAAAGTTTGTTGATAAATTCTTCGAATACCTTTGATATTGCCTACATAATAGGTATCTTGACTACCTAAGTATCCAGGGTGTTGTGTCTCAATTTCGCCATTGGCTTCTTTTTGTTCCCTAGTTTTTTTCTAAAGCAGCAACTTGCTCCTCCGTTAAAATTATACCGTCTTGGACCACCTTTGCTTCCAGGGCTTTCAATCTCTTTTTAAAATTTTCGAGATCGTTTCTTTGCCATATTGACCTTATACCACTAGCAGATATTAGAATTCCTTTTTTCTTTAATTCATTAGCTGCTCTTTCTTGTCCATATGCTGGAAACTCTACTGCTATTTTAACTACTGCTTCTTTTGTATCCTTTGGTACTCTATTGGTAAGTAATGGTTTGCTTTTGTTTATCTCATATAATGCTTTTCCCCTCCTGTTTCATATAGCTCTTTGAAGCGGTAAAATGTATCCCTTGAATATCCCATTACTTTACACGCTTGGGATACATTTCCTAATTGCTTTGCAAGTTCTAGCAACCCCAACTTTGGTTCTAGTATTTTTTCTTGTGTTGTACTCATGTCTGACACTCCTTTAAAATTTATTTATATTTTTATCTTACTTTATTAATCTGTCAGATCAAATCTAAACTATTGAAGATAGTCAAGCAATAATAGGTTCTTTCACATGCTTTTTGGCTAATGGAAATGATATCAATAATGATTCAGTCAAAGAATTTATTGTGAAGGAGTTAATAAAAGCTGAAAATCAAATGTTTTTCAGATAAGATTCAAGGATTACAGCTGGCATCAAGTATAAGAGATAAATTTTTATGCCAAGATGAGAAAGTGTGCGTTCAAACTTCAGAAGAAAACAATGAATACCAATTAACAGAGAAAGCTAAAAAAGAATACACACCTAACTCTTCCATGAGTCACACTAATAGCACTCTGGTAAGTATGAAGCAAGAAGCAACGTCTAGATAAAACTTTTAGCATAAAGTATCAGCTCCTCCTTTGTTAAAGTGTAGGAGCTGTCTTCCCAGTGTTGTCGTAGCAATTCCAAGTTTCTACCTAAATTTTTTCCTGGCTGGTGACCTATAATTATTAGATCATCCCCAGATAAAGGAAATTTTGGAATATTGAATATATGAGCAAATGAAATATACTCATCAACATTTGTTCCAGACTCAATACCACAAATCTTCATTAAGTCACAATATAATTCCTTACCAAATAAAGATATGTATTTCTTTTGCTCTTTTTCTGAAAGCTCTGTTTTGATATTGTTTGATAATAAAAATAATATTTTTTTCTTTTGTTTATTTGAAAGACGTAGAAGTTTGCTTACATATTCTCCAAGATTAAGCCTATCTTCGGTAGTTCTAAGAAGCAAAGCTAATTTTGTTAGTGCATCGATTGGATTCAAGATGGGATCTAGGAAAGGCTTATGGACATGCCCTGAGGGTTTTGTAGGAGGTTTAGTGTTGATAAGAAGTGGTGAAGATAAAATTTCGCATTTTACTTCTTTTGGAATAACTTTTTGTAAAACATCAGATTTTTGCATGCTCTTAAGTGTTGGAGCAGGATCATTGCATTCCAACAACTTAAATATTTCTTCTCTTATTCTCTCTCCAGAGAGGTTTTGAATCATGTGCGAATGCTTTTTGCACACATCCAATATTCCATCACTTAAATCTCCTATGCATATTTTGGCGTGAAAACGAAACGCTCTTAAAATACGTAGATAGTCTTCCTTAATCCTATCTTCAGCGTTACCTATAAAGTTTAGCTTTCGTGCTTTTAAGTCCTGAATGCCACCAAAGTAGTCGTATATATGGCCATGCTTGTCTGCATAAAGAGCATTAAATGTAAAATCGCGCCTTGAAGCATCAGCTTGCCAATCATTAGTAAATTCTACCTTCGCATGTCTACCGTCACACTTTACATCATGCCTTAGCGTTGTAATCTCAAAGGACCTCTTGTGTAAAATTGCAGTGATAGTTCCATGTTTCAGACCAGTTGGAATACTCTTTATATTGCAAAGCTTGAGCGCTTTAATTATTTGATTAGGCAGCAGATTAGTAGCAAGATCAATGTCGTGAATTTCACGCTGCAAAATTGAATCTCTAACACACCCACCAACAAGCCTTGCCTCACCACTAAATTTCTCTATTGTCTCAATAATTAAACTAGTTTCGTGATCAATTTGCATTTAAGTTACACATACTGAAAATCATGTTACAAAAAATGCGAAACTTTTGCAAAAAGCCTCATATAAAAATATATAGGCAGGAGAGTGGTAAAATAAGAGGGTAAAGTGATAGAGTAAATAGTAAGTCTACAACAAATACAGTGCCTAGAAACTTACAAGTATAAAAGTAATGTTAAAATACAATGTTTTCGATGATTAAATCTGGATGAGCTACTTGCATGATACCCTTGTAGCCTTCTCTTGTCATCCCAGTACCTGCTCAAGTAACTGACACTGATTCCCTTTATGATGGTGTTATCCGAGCAGTTCATCCAGATTTTTATTAGGAACGTTGATTACTCTTTATTCTTCGCCCTTCCTGCACGTTTACGTTCATTTGGATCGAGGAACTTCTTACGCAAACGTATAGATTTTGGAGTGACTTCTACCAGTTCATCATCGTCTATATATGCTATCATATCCTCCAGTGTCATTATTTTTGGTGGAGTAAGCTTTATGGCTTCATCGCTACCTGAAGCTCTTACGTTTGTTAATTGCTTACCTTTAAGTACATTTATTTCTAAATCATTGTCACGACTATGCTGACCGACGATCATGCCACAATATACTTTATCCTGTGGCTTAATAAACATAATTCCCCTATCTTGCAGATTGAAAATTGCATACGCTACTGCTTCGCCTTTGTCTGTTGAAATTAAAACCCCATTACGCCTTCCGGAAATTGAACCTTTATGTGAAGCATAACTGTGAAATAAACGGTTGATTATACCAGTGCCGCGAGAATCAGTTAAAAATTCTCCTTGATAGCCAATTAATCCCCTTGATGGCACTAAAAATGTCAACCTAGTTCTGCCACTACCAGAAGGTCTCATGTCAGTTACTTCACCTTTCCGAAAGCTAAGTTTTTCCATGATGATTCCACTATACTCATCATCTACATCAATTACTACTTCCTCTATAGGTTCAAGTTTTTTGCCATCTTCTTCTTTAAACAGCACTCGAGGCCTTGAAACTGAAAGCTCAAAACCTTCCCTTCTCATATTTTCAATCAGTACCCCAAGCTGCAACTCACCACGTCCACCTACTTCAAATGCTTCACCACTTGGAGCCAAAGTTACAGTAATTGCAACGTTTGTTTCTACTTCTGCATATAAACGATCTTTTATAACAGTTGAGGTAAGTTTTGTTCCCTCTTGACCAGCAAAAGGTGAGTCATTAACGCTTATAGTAATCGCCATTGTTGGCGGGTCAACTGGAGTTGAGCTGATCGCAGTTGTAACTTCTGGTGCTGCTATAGTGTCTGAAACTGAAGCTTTCTCAAGTCCTGCAATGGCAATGATATCACCAGCTACAGCTTGCTCTACTGGAACGCGTTTTAAGCCAGAAAATGAGAGTAACTTAGTTAATCTCCCTCGCTCAACCACTTGACCATCAAGATCAATTACCTTAAGATCTGAGTTAACTTGTGCGATTCCTTGGTAGATCTTTCCTGTCAATATTCTGCCAAGAAATTTATCAGATTCAAGTAAAGTAACTAGCATAGCAAAAGGTGCATTTTGATCATAAACGGAAGGTTTTATGTAATCTATCACCGTTGAAAATAATGGGCTTAAATCTTTTCTCTCATCAGATAGCTCCTTAGCACACCAACCATTTCTACCTGAAGCATAGAGCACTGGAAAATCTAGTTGCTCGTTGGTTGCATCAAGGTTAAAGAATAACTCATATATTTCATTTAGTACTTCATCAATTCTGCTGTCTGGTCGATCAACCTTATTGATTATCACAATCGGTTTTAAATTTGCCTTTAGTGCTTTTGACAACACAAACTTAGTCTGTGGCATTGGACCTTCTGCAGCATCAACCAGTAGTAATACACCATCTGCCATGCAGAGCACCCTTTCCACTTCTCCACCAAAATCCGCATGTCCTGGTGTATCAATGATATTGATTTTCTCATCACCCCACATTATTGACGTACATTTTGCAAGTATTGTAATCCCACGTTCACGTTCTTGATCACCACTATCCATCACTCGTTCTTGAACTTCTTGATTCTCACGAAACGTGCCACTTTGTTTTAACATGTTATCAAGTAAAGTAGTTTTTCCGTGGTCAACGTGTGCAATTATTGCAATATTGCGGATTGATTTAAATTCACTCATTTCTTATCATTTCAAATTTAGTTTAATAACAAGTATACGTATAATATATTTAGAGTAAATAACTAAAGCCGTGCTTTCAGGGTATTTCAGGCAGATTATGGAACTCTAACAAAAAGGTTCATGTTCGCTGTACTTTATAGCAACTAACACCAAGACAAAGAAGAATCTTGCTTTAGCAGTACATTTATATAAAATTAATAAACTAAAGTAATCATTTAAATGCTAACAAGATTCGCTCCAAGCCCAACTGGCTGCCTACATGTAGGAAACATACGCACTGCACTCATTTGTTGGATGTACACACGTAATCAAAATGGAAAATTTTTGCTACGTTTTGATGATACTGATCTTGAGCGTTCAGATGTCAAATATGTAGATAATATCATAGAAGACCTAAAATGGATTGGCATAAATTGGAATTCAAGTTTTAAGCAATCAGAGCGTTTTGAGCGCTATAACGAGGTGTTCTTACAGTTAATGAAAGAAGGTCATATTTATGCATGTTATGAAACAAGAGAAGAATTAGACACTAAACGAAAATTGCAATTAAAACAAGGTCTTCCCCCTGTTTACGATAGAGGTGCGTTGCTTCTAATTGAGCAAGAGAAAATTCGTTATGAGCAAGAAGGACGAAAACCACATTTCAGATTTAAATTGAATAGAAACGAAATTGTAAAATGGAATGATGAAGTTAAAGGTGAAATAAACATTGCAACAATTCATATTAGCGATCCTGTGGTAAAAAGAGAAGATGGAATTTATACATACATGTTACCTTCTGTTATTGATGATGTTGACTTTAATGTAACCCATGTTGTACGCGGGGAAGATCATGTAACTAATACCGCAGTGCAGATCCAAATTATTAAAGCATTAAAAGCGAAAATTCCTATATTTGCTCACCTTTCCCTACTACATTTTGATGATAGCAAGATATCGAAACGGAAAGGTGGGTTGGATATTAAGTCCATAAGAGAAGATGAGATTGAGCCAATGGCGCTAACTAGCTATTTAGCAAAACTTGGCACATCTGATCCGATAGAAGCTCATGTTGATATGCATTCTTTAATTAACTCATTTGATATTAAAAAATTTAGCTCAGCATCTGCACAATTCAGCTTGAGTGAAATGTATAAGCTAAATAGCAAAGTGCTGCAACAAATGCCATTTGAAATGGTGCAAGATCGTTTAAGTCAAATTGGCTCAGAGTTTTGGTATTTTATAAGAAATAACATA
Source organism: Wolbachia endosymbiont of Trichogramma kaykai (assembly GCF_045765165.1). Classification (NCBI taxonomy): domain Bacteria; kingdom Pseudomonadati; phylum Pseudomonadota; class Alphaproteobacteria; order Rickettsiales; family Anaplasmataceae; genus Wolbachia; species Wolbachia endosymbiont of Trichogramma kaykai. The sequence continues at coordinate 100,595 of NZ_JBJJXK010000002.1, read as the reverse complement.
AACAGGTTTTCTGAGGTGGCCAAATGTTGGCAAGTATGTAAATCCAATATAGAGCCTGTGGTTATTAATAAAGAATTTATAAAAATAGCGCTAAGCACATTACCTCAAGGTGAGTGTAATAAAAATACGTTATCAGAATGGGTTAAAAATATTCGACAGACAGTTGATATAAAGGCAAAAGATCTATTTATGCAGTTGCGCCTCGCTTTAACAGGAACAGAAACAGGTCCAGAACTCGCTAAATTATTAATTTTTATCGGTAGAGAGAGGATTGTTGCAAGGTTAGAAGAAAATCATACAAAAGGTTTAAATGCACCGAATGTATTTGAATGACACCAATAAGCATTATTCAGGAAATATGAAAATATTAGATTTCTTGTCATTCCAGTTTCTGCTCCTGTCATTCCAGTGCTTGACACTGGAATCCAACTAAGTTGGTAAACACGAAAGCGCTTTTTTTTGACGGAATTGCACAAAAAAAAACCGGATGCCAGTGGGCTTTGTTGCATAGGTCAAATAAAAAGAACTGGCAGCTACTGACAAAATTCACTATAAGACAAGGATTTAACCTACTAAAGAAAAATATGCCACAAAAAATGAGAGTCAGTAACTGCCATGAATATAATAAATTTCTCCAAGAGAGGGGAAATATTTTTTATTACGTTAATGATGCCATAGAAAATTAGTACGAAAAAGGTCCAAAAATGGCTGGTGGCAACTATATTTATAGCGATAAGGTCGTGATTCTGGTTCACATAATAACTTATTTATTTAGAATAGGTCTGAGACAAACAGCGGGATTTATAGCAGGTTACCTTGAGCAAGTAAGGAAAAACTTGCAAGTTATTAGATATTCCCAGTCCTCAAGAAGGCTTGAAAAACTTAACATCAAAATTAGTGATCGAAGACATGATAAAAATAATACAGAAGATATTGAGATTGCCATAGATAGTACTGATCTACAATAATATTCCAGGTCATAGCAAGGCAAATGGTACAGATAGAAAGTATCGACGCTATGAGCAAACAAGAAAACTGCATGCAATGACTTGATGAAACAGGAGGGGAAAAGCATTATATGAGATAAACAAAAGCAAACCATTACTTACCAATAGAGTACCAAAGGATACAAAAGAAGCAGTAGTTAAAATAGCAGTAGAGTTTCCAGCATATGGACAAGAAAGAGCAGCTAATGAATTAAAGAAAAAAGGAATTCTAATATCTGCTAGTGGTATAAGGTCAATATGGCAAAGAAACGATCTCGAAAATTTTAAAAAGAGATTGAAAGCCCTGGAAGCAAAGGTGGTCCAAGACGGTATAATTTTAACGGAGGAGCAAGTTGCTGCTAGTGATAAGTATAATATTTGTTCTATTCGAGCAGATGCGGCTTATGATATAAAAAGTGTGTATAAAGAATGCAGAAAATACAATATTGTGCCTATTATTCGCCCTAGAAAGGATACTAAAATTTGTTTAGCTGATTACTTATCAGAAGGAAACGAGTATATTAGTAGAATTAGGTCATATGAGAATTATGAAGATGGTATTAATGAATGGAAGAAAAAAATTAAGTATGGAGCACGGTCTTATATTGAAGTCTTTTTCTATAGGTTGAAGCAAATATTTGTGTTTAGCTTGAAAAATAAATCAGAGGTAAATCATGAAAAAGAGCTGTTAATTAAGTGCTACTTATTGAACATATTTACTGATATAGGTATGGCTAAATTTAAATTATCTGCGTAAATTTACTTTGATTTACATGCCTATCAGTCCTATGCAATAAAGCCGTACCGGATCTGATTGACAAGCTACTCTAATAGTCTTATTTCCAAGATACTGATTGTAAACTTCATCGGCACCATTGTAGAAAACTCTTGGAGAGCCAAAAGTTGCAACCTGAACATCTTCGGCGTTTTCTGTTTTATTAAGACATAAAGCAGCGATATTAGCAAGAGTACCTCCCATGCTATGACCTGTAACATTAATTTTCAAATCTTTGATTGCTAATCCTTTATCATTAGCATGCCCTTTTAATATCTTATCCACACTGGGCCAAGAGCGTTTGAATAAAGAGTAAAAACCAGAGTGGACACGATGATCTTCAGGTAAAATGAAAAATTTAGCTAAAGATGCACGAAGATCTTCCTTTACATCATTTAAATCACGAGCACCATGGTAAGCTATAGTGACTTCTTGCTCTAATTTATAATCAGTATCCGAGCAATATTTGTCTTCAATGAGTTCATTGTCGTAAAACTTTACAATTTGATAACCTTCTTTTTCAAATTGCCTTTTAGTTTTGTACTCATCTTGCTTTAATTTTCTGTCCACATTACCGTAGGAAATCTTGCTAAAAGTACATATTTATTGTAATTTTTCTTTGTTAAATCCTGTAATTTGCCCTTTTATCAGATCAGCAAGGTCAAAAGCATCCTTTAATCCAGCACCTTTAAAATCTTCTATCTTCTTCCATGCTTTAATTAGGTCAGAAGTTCCTAGCCCATTAAGGTCAATTTGAGCTTCCAATGCGTTCTTAAATGGTTCTAGCGCTTCAATTGCGCATTCTTTTATTTCATCACCACCAATATGTACAATACTATCGCTAATAGAATCCATACTTTGACCATGAGTAATACTTGGCATATTTTTACCTACTATTTCATTTTATCACGCTTAAGACTCCTATTTATGACAACCACTGTGTCTGCGATCTTATCGTGCCAAGTTTGGCAGCGTTTGTCGAAGTTTGCCCATATAAAACCCAAGAATAGTGGTACTGTTGACAATATAAAGGAAAAAAACCTCTTTATTGCTTGTTTTAGAGTCAATTTTTCAAAAGTTTGCGCACTCACAACTCTAAGCCCAAGTAATAACTTTCCAGGTGTAGCACCAAACCTTATCCACATATATGCCACATAACTAAAAAGCATAATGAATTGAACTATTTGATTTAGAATGAGTAACTTGATTAGTTTACTCTGCATTGCTGTTTCCTCTGCAGAGAGTGGTACCTGCATTTGATATTTTGCAGCAATTTGGCCTAATATTTTACTGCTCTCCGAGCTCATGAAGAGTTGATTTAAGGCCTGACCGCAAAACTGTAAAAATAAAACGATGATGATTAAATCAAGCAGCACTGACAAATAGCGTCTAAGTCCCGTTACATAGCATATTCCATTATCATCCTTTTTCACTTTTTGAATAGCATTTATAGAAGAAAGAATGGAAAATAAACGATTAAAAAATTTATGTAACATATATGCATTTCTCAATGTTTGAGTGTCCCTGGCCGGACTTGAACCAGCATGCTTTTGCAAGCAACAGATTTTGAGTCTGCCGTGTCTACCATTCCACCACAGGGACCTACTTTAATGCTATAAGCAGTACAAGATTAGTCAAATTTTTTATCTTTTAAGTAAGTACTGAATATTCTACAATAATCAATCATTACTCTGAAAACTTAAAATGAATGAATTAGCCAATCTTATTGATTCAAGAGAAGAAATATGTAAATTGCCATACAATTTAGAAGCAGAACAAATGCTCATTGGTGCAATGATTCGAGATAATAGAATTTGTGATGCAGTTGAAGACATAATCACAGCAGATAATTTCTATGATCCAATACATAAAAGCATTTTTACCCAGATATCTAAAACCAGAAAACACGGCATAGTCGCCAATGAACTAAGCCTAAAGATGTTTTTTGAAAATGATAAAGCATTTGCCGAATGTGGTGGAGTTGAGTACCTAGCAAAACTTGCAGCAAAGGCAAGCATTGCGCTTGACATCTATAGCTTGACCAGAATAATCCGTGATACTTATTTAAGGAGATGCTTAATCAAGCTCGGGCAGGAGATAGTTGACGATAGTTACAACTACGACATTGAAAATCCTGCACAGGTACAAATTGAGCAGGCAATGACAAAGTTGTTCAACTTAGCAGTAAAAAAGCAAGGTGATAAAACATATGTAAAGCTTGCAAGTTCAATTAAAGATGTGGTTGAGAAGATCAGCAAGCTGAAGAATAACCCAGAGGCTCTGGGTATTACAACCGGACTTCAAGACCTAAACCAGCTTCTTGGTGGTTTGCAGAAATCTGATCTGTTAATTATAGCTGCAAGGCCCTCAATGGGAAAGACAGCATTGGCGCTGAACATCGCACTTAATGCTTGTAAGATTTTGCAAAAAAGAACAGATAAACAACACTACGTAGCGTTTTTCTCACTTGAAATGTCAGCAGAGCAATTGACTGCAAGATTGATTACTATAGATTCAGGCATTGGTTATTATAAGGCACTGACTGGGAGAATTAGTGATTTTGAATTACACGAATTCATTAATGCTAGTACAGATCTATCCGAATTACCTTTCATCATAGATGACACCCCTGCACTATCAATTAGTGCTCTTCGTACCAGAATACGTCTTCTCTATCAACTATATAATGTAGAGGTGGTCTTTATCGATTATCTGCAGTTAATTCGAGGAACAACAAAAAGGAGTAGTGAAAATAGAGTGCAAGAAATCTCAGAAGTGACGCAGGGTTTAAAAGCAATTGCAAAGGAACTAAATATTCCCATTGTTGCACTATCACAGCTCTCTCGTTCTGTTGAGCAAAGGGATGATAAAAAACCACAACTTTCTGATTTACGTGATTCAGGAAGCATAGAGCAGGATGCGGATATAGTAATGTTCCTCTATAGAGAAGAATATTATGAATTAAGAAAGCAACCAAATGAAGGAAGTAATAAACATCGAGAGTGGCAAGAGAAAATGGAGAAAATTAGAAATATTGCGGAGCTGATCATTGCAAAACAAAGAAACGGGCCAATTGGCAGTGTAAAGCTACATTTTGACTCCAATAGAGGTGCATTTAAAGATTATACAGAAAGATATAGTCTGTAGCGGTTTTGAGTGATTCTGGAAGTGTTTAACAAACCATATGTGCCAAACTAAGAAGCTATCGTGAAACATAGCAATATTTAAGATTGGCATTTTATTTGTTACATTTATTTTTTAGGAAATTCTTATCTAGGAGAAGATAATTTTTAGAAAGATCTATAAATTACTAACTTTATTACTTGATATATAAAATGGTTTTTTCCTATTTCCTTTCTTCCTTACGCCACTTTTTCTTAACTTGATGCGTATGGTTTATTTAACACTTCCGATATACAACTAAAAAATAGCAAATTCTCTATAACTTGAATATAATTTTAGCTTTACCTAAACAGAAAGATGAATTACTTAATGGATTTTGTTTTAATATCTCTTTCCTTGCCACTTTTTATTACTGAGAATTATTTGTTAATTACTGCGTTGATCCCACTTTTAAGTGCATTAGCTATTTCTTTTACGAGTAAATGGCCCAGAGTGAACAATAGCATTACTGTTGTTTCTTCTATGCTTCTATTTGCGTATACATCTCTATGCACTTTATATTTGGTATATGGTGATCATTCTCAATTTATTCTCATGGACTTTGGTAATAATTTGCACATTAGTTTAAAGTTAGAGTCTAGTGGAGCAATATTTAGCTTATTAATATCATTTTTGTGGGTACTAACCAGTATGTATGCAATATGTTATATGCGAAATAACTATGCTGATAGTAACTACTCGAGTTTTCTATGCTTTTTTTCAATAGCGATTAGCTGTGCAATGTTTATTGCTTTTTCTGGAGATTTGCTCACTACATTTATCTTTTACGAGCTTCTAACTATTAGTACATACCCTCTGATTACTTACAACTCAACAAATGAATCAGTAATTGCAGGACGCTATTACTTTGGTTTACTATTTTTCTCTTCTTTAGTGTTATTTTTTCCTGCGATAGGCCTCTTATATAATGAATTCCATACTTTAGACTTTGTAAGAGGTGGAATATTCAAGTTTGATACTTCGTTCATAACTTTTATTACAGTGTGTTTTGCTATGCTGATTTATGGAATAGGAAAAGCTGCATTAATGCCAATGCATTTTTGGTTGCCAAAAGCAATGGTTGCACCAACTCCTGTAAGCGCACTGCTACATGCTGTTGCTGTTGTAAAATCAGGAGTGTTCATCATCATCAAAGTTATATTATACACTTTTGGCATCGATAATATGCAACGTTTTGCACAGCAAAGTTGGTTTGCTGGAGGATGGCTTCCGTACGCTGCTGGATTTACTATCATTACTGCATCGTTAATTGCATTAAAGCAAAAGGAATTAAAGAAATTGCTTGCTTATTCTACTATCTCTCAGTTGTCATATATTGTATTGTTTGCTTCAATTTTTAGTGAATTCAGCATGAGGGTTGCAATTTTTCAATTAGTTTGCCACGCATTTGCAAAAATCACTTTGTTTTTCACTGCTGGAGCAATAATAACGAAAACAGGTGAGAAATACATAGATAGAATTCACGGTATAGGACGTAGTATGCCAATTAGTATGATAGCATTTACTATAGGTGCATTGTCCATGATAGGGGTACCACCTGCTCCGACTTTTTGGAGCAAATTTTTCATTTTTCAAGCTGTTTTTAACTCTAGTAATGTAACACTTTCTGTATTTGTAGCTCTGGTGTTAATTGTCAGTACTATACTCAACGCTCTATACTTCTTACCGATAATTTACAATGCCTTTTTCTTAAAACCTTCTGGAAATTATTTTATTAAAAAGACACCAATGCTTCTAATTTTACCTCCAGTTGTTACTGCTGTATGCACTTTAGTTATTTTTTTAGCTACCAAGTAATTTTTTAAATGTAATCACCTGTATTTATAGCCGTTAACAATAAATTTAAATGGTATTATACCAGTTAGAGTTGCCTCCATGTTTGATAAAGTAAAGCTAACCTCCACAGCATAGTCTTTCATTTTCTTATTTTGCTCAGCTGCAAAAACTACAGTGGCATTTCCAGGAAATGTAACCAAGTCCTTGATCGATCGGTCAATAGATAGTGTTGTGACGTTTGTGTTGGTAATTTTTCTTGTGGATGAAACAGCTTCATTGTTTACTTTTTCCTGAAAGTCTTGATAGATTTTATATATAGAATTGTTTTTTATAAAATTTTCTTGATACTTTGATTCAATGATCTGAGAGGACTCGTATGCTTCAACGTATTGACTTACCAAGTACCTTGCTATGGAAGTGTATTCATCTTCTTTTTCACTAAAACTAAGTTTATGTATTGTAGAAAACTCATCTTCTGTGTGGTTCTTGTACTTCACAAAATTTAAATCTTTTTTAACAGGAAGTAATAGGTATATGTTTAGTAATGATAAAAATAAACATACTAAGAGAAGTAACGCTATTAACGCCATCCAAGATCTTTCTACAACGCAGAACAGGTATCTGTGGCAATACCATTCTACTGCTTTCCTAAAATAACTTTTGTTTTTTACTGATTCAACTTCCATAACCTAATTATAATAACTCTAAAAAAACTTTAAAATATTTCTAAATTTTCCAAAATAGGATGAATGATTATATCACCTTGTTCTGCAATAAGATAAAATTTATCAATTTTCTTCACATCTAAATTTATCATTATTCATCAGCAAGTGTTCCCACTTTTTTGCCTTTACCGTCTCTGAATAGCTCAAATAGATCAATTACATGGTTTCAGATTCAGGCTCAATAGAGCCTTCTACAGCAAAAAAACTTAGGTGCATGACCAACATACTCCTTAAATTTTAGATTATTAGTCTTTTTTACACTACCAAAATCCACGAATTTATATTCATCTAAGATACCAGAATATTGTGGATCATACTTTTTATGTTCAAAAAACTCATTACCTAAAAAATTATAAAACGTTAATTTACAATCATCGTGATTGGATTTAACAACTTTAAGATAATGAAAATCTCTAGGGATCTTTACTTCCTCTTTCGTAAAAAAAGCTCACTACTGAGCATATAATAGCCAATTTGGCAAAGTAGCTATACAGATGCCACTTGATAGCTCCTTCCCTTTTTCTAAAGTGACGTCTTGATCTAAAGATTTATTCTTGATTAAACTCAATTCCTTCTGCATGTTCAGTATAGTGTTTGTTAAAACTTCTATTGATTACCATACAGTTAATTTATTATCATTCAAGTTATATACTTTCAGTATTAAATTAGCAGAATTTTATCATAAATTTATGTTAAAAGTATTACATTTTTGTGTCATGATGTTAACTACATTAGCTAAAACATGCTTTTTATCTAAGCGAAATTGCTTTGCAGCAACGAAAAGTTCATCTATTTCTTTCCATTGACTTAGTAGAATTTCAACATTATTTACTTCTTTCTTTATACTTTCTAAAATGGAGGTTTGAATTATATGTGATGCTAGTTCTAGCTCAATCTCACTATTAATTATTTTATTAACTATATCAGAATTATTTAGATTACGGAAAAATGTATAAAAATTCTTATGTGACTCATAAGCACCACTGTTTATTGCATTTATTATTAGTCCCGGAGTTCCAGGAAACAAAGTAATGATCTCACTAAATATTTTAGTGTCGGATTTACACTGAGATGAAACAACCTGCTTTGTTTCATCGTAAGTTAATGGAAGTAAATTCAGCTGAAAACACCTACACCGGATGGTGGTTTGTATATCATATGGTTTATGGCTAATTATAAGTATTTTAGAATTTTGTGGCGGCTCCTCTAGTATTTTTAATATTGCATTTTTAGCGTTATTAGTCATTGACTCTAAGCTATCTATTATAGCTATTTTATATTCTGATTGAATGGGGCTTAAGTGCAAAAAGTTTTTCATTTCTCTCACCTTTTCCATTCCTATTGTATCACCTTCAACAATGTGTAAGTCTAATGCTACTTCATCGTAATTTTTTATAAGAAACCAATTAGAAAAGGATTTTGCGAATGTTGCTTTTCCTATACCTTTTTTACCACAGATCAGCCAAGATAGAATAGGCAAGTTGTTCATTATCTTTTTTTTTGCTTGGTTGTGGCCTATCACCTTTTTCATTCTTTCTCCTATAGATCTTAGTTTGAAAATTTGTTATTTATTGTTTGTAATGAAATTTTACCTTTTCTTAAAACTTGAATCTTCTCTCCAGTTAAGTCGATAATAGTAGATTCTATACCAGAAACTAATTCATCATCTTCAATTACTGCAGATAAGTGCTGCTTAATAGACTGAGGTATATCTCTTGCTTTGCATATACTTTTTTCTCCTGAAATGTTAATACTAGTTGCAACTACTGGAGTTTTTAGTTCATTTAATATTGAAATCACAATAGGATGATCAGGAATTCTTATGCCTATACTATCTTTAAAGAACTCATTTGGTAACATACTGTTATCTTGAAGTGGTAAAATATAGGTCACTGGTCCAGGAGAAAAATAGTTTATTAAATCGATATACTCTTGCTTTACCCTTGCTATACTTATCAAACTATCAATATTACTAACAAATATAGAGAGCGGCTTGTTTTGATAACGCTTTTTTATTCGGTATATTTTTTCTATTGATTCGTTACCTAGCGCATTACAAGAAAGAGCATATACTGTCTCTGTTGGAAAGCATGCTAACAAATTATTTTTTATTGCATCTATTACTTCAAACACCATATAACTAAATCATGTCTACAATAGCTCTAGGTTTACCTTTATCTCGCTATATGGTAGCAATCAAGATACCGAAATGGCTAGCACGCATCTGTTGTATACTTACAGTAAGTTTTATTAGCAACTGCTCGTTTTTACAACAGATTTACTACAATCCGAACTCCTCATTGATTTTATCGACTATCGTCTGTGGTGGATTATCTCCCCATCCTGAATATAAAATCTCTCCATAATCTGCAATATCTATAGAGCCAGTTCTACTTTTTGCCAGAAACATTTCTCTTTTATCTTTATCAATTAATGCATAGTGCCAAGCTGATCTTCCTCGATCTTTACCACGAACTAGATATACGAGATCTGATCTACTTCTTCTTGTTACATCAGCAAAGGATCTTTCGTTGATAGTTCTGCTTTTACTCTTTATGCCGCCACTTTCAGAAAAAGCTTCCTTGGCTTCAGCTTTTTTGTTTGCCAATTCAGAAATTTTTCCTTTTGCTCCAAGTGCATGTTCTTTGGTATTTTGAGATGAATACTTACTGGAAAAACCTCCTCTTGTCTCATTAGAAGCCCTATTTGTAAAACGCTTAGTAAACGAGCTATCGTTATCATTTTCTGCCATAAAAGTCTCCAAATTTTAGATTGTAGAATCCAAATTTTTACTACACCCTATCATAGGTTAGTTAAATTAATATAAATGAAAGATAATATAGTAATTATTACAGGAATTACAGCCTCAGGTAAATCAGAATTATGCGATAACTTGATAAAAAAGTATAAAAACATTAGCATAATAAACTGTGACTCAAAGCAGGTATACAGAGAGATTCCCGTAATTACTGCTCAACCACCAAAGCAGGAAGAATTTTATAGGCTATACGGTTATGTTTCAGCAAGAGAAAATTATTCCGTAGGTTTATGGCTAGAGGATTTAAAGAGGGAAGTTAACAACGCGCTGAAAAATTCACGAATACCCATCATCACTGGAGGAAGTGGGCTTTACATTAGCAGCTTAATCAAGGGATTATCATCGATTCCACAAATAAGCCAGGAAGTGAGAGAAAACGTAAATGAACTTAGGAAAAATTTAAGTAAAGAGGAATTCTACAAATTAGTGCTAAGCAAAGATCCAAGGATTCAAGGTAAAATATTTATTAATGACTCACATCGCCTCTCAAGAGCACTTGAAGTTATCACTGAAACTGGCAAGACAATCTTTGTATGGCAAAAAAATAGACAGCCTCCTTTGTTCAATAATTTTAAGGTATATACAATTCTACCTAAACGTGAGGATATATACCGAAAAATAAATTCTCGTTTTATTGAAATGGTTGAAAATGGAGCAATTGATGAAGTAAAAAACCTACTTAGCATGAACCCATCTCCACATTTGCCAGCTATGAAAGCACATGGAGTACCAGAAATTATAAGATACTTAAAAGGGGAGATTACTTTAGACGAAGTAATACAGATTGCTCAAACAAACACAAGGCATTATGCAAAACGCCAGTACACTTGGTTTAAAAATCAATTTCCGAATTCTCAAGTGACTGACTGTGCAAATAAATTGACAGAATTTTAGATATAATGAACTATATCACACAATATTTCATCCTCAATTTTTCTATATTCTCTCACTAATCTTGTAACCACAATCTCCACTTCCATATCCTTGTATAGCTCTTCTCATAATAGTAGGAACAAGATAAGATAGTTTTTAGTATAACAAGAAGGTAAAAATGCCAGCAGCGTACAGTTATGACTTAAGGAAAAAGCCATTCAGGAGTTGGATGAAGGAGAGAGCAAAACAGCAGTAGCAAATTTTTGGCCCTCTCTAATAACTTCAACATCACTAAATTCAAGGGATTGGCCTTCTATTATTTGGAATCTTTCATGTCCTTTTCCTGCAACTAGCAGAATCATATTTTCATCATGTGCTATATTTATACCTTTCTCTATAGCTTTTTTTCTATCTCCTATCTCCAGTGCATCAGGGCAATGTAACAAAATATCGTGACGAATTTTCCCCGGATCTTCATCACGCGGATTGTCATCTGTGACTATAACTTTACCTGCAAGCATTTGTGCTATTTTACCCATCTCTGCACGTTTTGTTTGATCACGATTCCCTCCACAACCGAACACTAGAACTATCTTTTTATTGAAGTGCCGTTTTAAAGACAACAGAGCTTGTTTGAGTGCACTTGGAGTATGAGCGTAATCGACAAATGCAAAAGTGTTCACTTTTTCCATTCTTCCAGGTGGAGAAGCGAGTTTATCTATACACATTCTTTGATAGTCCATACCCGATGAAATAACTATACCGATTGCACACAATAAATTATATGCTTGAAATTGCCCAAAAATCGGAAAAAATGCGTTATAAATTTCATCACCGATTTGAATTGTTAGGTATTGACCATTGGAAGTGGGTATCTGCTTTAATAAAGTAATGTCAGAGTTTTTTTTTCCATAGGTTATAACTTTGTTGCCACGCTTTTCAGCTATGTTGAGCAACTCTCCATATTCGCCTATATCTGCATTTAAAATCGCTGTTTTTTCTTTTGGCAATACCTCATCAAACAACCTTTTCTTGGCCTCAAAATACTCATCGATACTTTTGTGATAGTCCAAATGATCTTGAGAAAAATTAGTAAAAGCTGCAGCATTGAGCCTGAGTCCATGGATTCTATATTGATCGATTCCATGACTTGAAGCTTCTAATGCTAAGTGTTCTACGTTCTTATTATTTATGTCACGCAATGTGGAATAAAGATCATCTGCACTTGGTGTTGTAAGGCTATTATCTTTTCTATTATTATTGACACATGTTCCCAGTGTTCCTATAGACGCTGCATTATCTTGCCAAATCTGGCGACAAAATTCCACCACTGAAGTTTTACCATTCGTACCAGTTACAGCAGCAACATATTTAGGTTGTTTGAATTGATAAAACCTGCTGACTATTTTACTGTATATTCCTTGAGGTTCCGAGTGGTAAAGCACTGCAAAACTTGGAGTACTTGTCATTCCAGTTCTTGACACTGGAATCCAGTTTTCATTATACAATTGTCTAGTATTCTTGTTTACAATTAAATTTTCTGGATCCCAGTGTCTGAGCACTGGGATGACATCTTTCTTGGCCCCTTGTATTACAGGTTCTACACAGTTGTGTACACATCCACTAGGAAGACATGTTACGTGTTCTTTACTCCTTTCTGACACACAAACAAAAAGGTAACCTTCTTTAACTCTCTTAGGATTACATGTGACGCCTTTGATTTCAATGTCAAAGTCAGCATTTACAATATTATGCAGTAGCTCTTTCAGTCTCACAATCATCTTTAACACTTGAACATGGCAGTCTTACTAATGCAGTATTCAAGTCAAAAATCAAATCTTCAGGATCTTCTAGTCCGAAAAATATTCGCACAAAACTTCCACCATAATCTGAATTCATTACAGATCTTGAAGTAGATCTATGGTCTATTGGTAATATCAAACTGTCACATCCTCCCCAAGAAGCACCGATGCCGAAAATTTTCATTTGATCAACCATGCAGCCTAGTTCTTCACATGAATATTCTCTATCGAGTACTATACTAAATACGCTACTTGCCCCTTTGAAATAACTTTTCCATAATTCATGTTGAGGATGGGAGGGAAGCGCTGGATACAAAACTCTTTTGATTTTTGGATGTTTTTCCAGCCATTTTGCCACTTGCATTGCTGTACTTTGATGCTTCCTCATGCGTGTTTGCAGTGTTCTAAGTCCCCTGTGTGCAAGGTAACAGTCATGCGATTGAATGGTGACTCCATAATTTTTATGGCTCTCATAAAGCAATTTAAAAGTTTCACCTTCAGCAACCACAGCTCCCATCACTAAATCTGAGTGACCAGCTAGATACTTTGTCACCGCATATAGTGAAATATCAATTCCATAATCAAGCGGCTTAAACAACAAAGGAGTGGCCCATGAATTGTCACAAACGGTTACGATTCCACGTTCTTTAGCAACTTTTACTATATGCTCTATATTTGAAATCTCAAACGTTATAGAGCCAGGAGTCTCAATCATGATGAGTGAAGTATTACTCTGAACTAAATCAGTTATATCCTGTGTAGGATTATAAAAAGTTACTTCTACTCCTCTTTTTGGTAGTTCATTTTCAGCAAATCTCTTTAGCCTATAATAACTATTATCTTGTATCAGGACATGTGAACCTGCTTTAGTGAAAGTCAAAATAGCAAAAGTAATTGCAAATAATCCAGAAGGGTAGATGAGTGCTCGTCCCCTACCCTCAATTTCAGCCAGTGCATTTGAAAAATAATGAACAGTAGGCGTACCAACATTACTATAGCTGTAATCCCTTGCAACACCATCATTGATCACATCATATATACTCTCCCCATCCGCTGCACTTAAGTAATCCTTGTAAGTAGGAAATAATATGGTAGAAGAATGATAAACTGGTGGATTCATCGACCCTTTATAGTCATTAAATTTTCTTCCTGCTTTAACTAATAAAGACTCTTCTCTCATGTTTCTACCACTTATTTTTTTAAATTATATTCACTTTGCGTATATAAGTTAAGAGAAATCGCATGTACTCGTTCTATTTCACTCTTTAATAATTCATAGATCAATTTATGCCTCTTTAAAGAGCTCATTCCAGAAAAGTCGTTAGATATTAATACTAATTTGATATGTGAAGGTAGTGTCGAAGAAGAAGAAAAATAATGATCTACATGCTTTGCTGATTCATCGATAATATTAATATCAATTACACCTATTGAATCGCGTAATTTTTCTTCTATTGTCTTAGTAATATCCACAATAGCTCCTTTAAGCAACAATACAGTATAGTCTTCCTCTTGTCATTCGAGCTTCAAAAACTGAGATGACAAGAAGAGTGATACAGCAATCACAATTACTTATTTTTCTCTTTATTATCCATGTCTTGATAATCAGAATCTACTACTTTTTCTTCCTCATTATTTGTTGTAGACGAGCTTTCTCCACCTTGTTGTTGAGATTCCTTATACATAGCTTCTCCAAGTTTCATAGATAACTGAGAGAGGTTAGTAACTTTCTGTTGTATTGAATCAGCATCATCAACGTTGTCAGATTTACTCACTTCCTTTAACTCATTAACTGCATTTTCAATAGCAGATTTATCTTCTGGAGAAATTTTATTACCATATTCTGTCAGAGATTTTTCTGTAGAATGAACTAAACTATCCGCTTGATTCTTCACTTCAATAAATTTCTTACGCTTTTCATCTTCCTGTGCTTTTTCCTCAGCTTCTCTTACCATCCGATTTATTTCATCCTCCGATAAACCACCTGAAGACTGAATACGTATTTTTTGCTCTTTTCCAGTAGCTTTATCCTTTGCAGAAACATGCGCTATTCCATTTGCATCTATATCAAACGTCACCTCAATTTGAGGAACCCCGCGAGGAGAAGGTGGTATTCCTTCTAAACTAAACTGACCAAGTAGTTTATTATCAACCGCCAATTTTCTTTCACCTTGATGCACCTTAATTGTAACAGCTGTTTGGTTATCATCTGCAGTTGAAAATACCTGAGACTTTTTAGTAGGAATAGTAGTATTACGTTCAATAAGCGGAGTGAACACTCCCCCTAGAGTTTCAATACCAAGAGAAAGTGGAGTTACGTCAAGTAGTAAAACATCTCTTACATCACCTTGAATGATTCCCGCCTGTATTGCAGCTCCAATTGCTACAACTTCATCAGGGTTAACCCCTCTATGTGGATCTTTGCCAAAGAACTCTTTAACTTTCTCTATGACTTTTGGCATACGAGTCATGCCACCAACAAGAACTACTTCACCAATTTGACTAGCAGATAAACCAGCATCCTCAAGAGCTTTTTTGCAAGGAATTATAGTCCTTTCAATTAAATCATTCACTAAACTTTCAAGCTTTGCTCTTGTTAGCTTCATATTTAAGTGTTTTGGGCCACTTGCATCAGCTGTAACAAAAGGTAGATTTACTTCCGTTTCCATTGCACTTGACAACTCTACCTTTGCTTTTTCTGCAGCTTCTTTGATTCTTTGCATAGCCATTGGATCGTTTTTCAAATCAATGCCATTACTTTTCTTGAACTCACCCAGCAAATAATTTACCACTTCATTATCGAAGTCTTCCCCTCCAAGGTGAGTATCACCATTTGTAGCCTTTACTTCAAAAACTCCGTCACCTATTTCAAGAACTGAAACATCAAATGTACCACCACCAAGATCATACACCACTATTGTGTGTCCGTGCTTTTTATCAAGACCATAAGCAAGTGCTGCAGCAGTTGGTTCGTTAATTATTCTGAGGACATTTAATCCAGCAATTTTTCCTGCATCTTTTGTTGCTTGACGTTGAGAATCATTGAAGTACGCCGGCACTGTTATCACAGCATCCTTTACTTCTTCCCCAAGATAAGCCTCAGCTGCTTCTTTCAGGTTTTGTAGTATAAATGCACCAATTTGACTAGGAGAGTATTCTTTACTATCAGTTGTTTTAACCCATGCATCACCATTTTTTGCTGCAAATACCTTATACGGTACACCTAGATTCTTCATTTCAGGATCGCTATATTGGCGACCTATCAATCTCTTAGTTGCAAAAAAAGTATTATTTGCATTGGTAGTTGCTTGCCTTTTTGCTGGAGCACCAATCAACCTTTCTCCAGATGCAGTAAATGCAACCATAGACGGAGTAGTTCTTGCCCCTTCTTTATTCTCGATTACTTTTCCATCCTTGCCTTGCATTATTGCAACACAAGAATTTGTTGTTCCAAGATCTATACCTATTGCTCTTCCCATAATGAATACTCCCTTTTAAATATTACTGATGTAAAGTATATAAGTATAAAACTCGTTAATTACAAGTCCAGTTTAGTTGTTAGAGCCCAAAAGGCGCGAAAGCCATTTAGTTAACCAAAAGTTGCCCGGTAGTTTATCTGAACTACCAGCTTCTTTATCCCTGCTATTCACAATTTGACATCCAGAATTCTGCAATGGCTTATAATCATTAAAATTAATATGGTCTCCTTGCTTTAAAATAAATGTATCTGCATCTAAACTATTATCAATACTAACATTTAATGTAACATTGAACTCTTTTTCGATTGTAGAAACCATATCACGCTTATTATTAAAAATGTGCGCTATAACTGTACTGCGTGCTATTAAATCAAAGGACTTATTTTGATTTTTATTAGCAATATGTTGCAAATCCCTTAGTATCGATGCAACAACCACTTCGTTTGATTTCACTCTTCCAATACCTTTACATCGTGAGCACTCTGTAGTATTAATTTCCTGTATATTTGGTTTAATTCTTTGTCTTGAAAAGACCATTAAACCAAAGTCATTGATAAAGCTAAATTGAACTTTAGCTCTATCATCTTTAAACGCCTGCTTGATAGCAAATTCAACATTTTTGCAATACTCAAGTTTCAACATGTCAATAAAATCAACAACTATTAACCCTGACAAGCCCCTGAGATTCGCTTGCCTTGATATTTCAGATAATGCCTCCATATTAGTTCTATAAGCTGTTTCTTCTATGTTATCTTCTCCTGTCATTTTCCCTGAATTTACGTCTATTGAAACAAATGCCTCAGTTAAGGTTATCACCAAAGACCCACCAGATGGTAATTCTACCCTATTGCTATATAATTCAGAAATTTGATCTTCGACTCGATAGTAAGTAAAGATTGGAACAGAACCTCTATATAATCTAGGACGTAATCTTCCTTGTAACACATTTTTAGTGTATTTTCTTACTGCTTCACAAACTTCTCTATCAGACACTATAATTTCTGTATCATTACTACAAAAGTCACGTACAGATCTCATAACTACATCTGCTTCGTTGTAAATTAATGATGGAACATTTAAAGAAGAGAAGTTTTGCTGAATATCTTGCCATAATAAGGCCAAATTATCGTAATCTTGCTCAATTTCTTTCTTACTTTTTCCTGCACCAACAGTTCTTACTATTAAACCTGAGCCTTTTGGTAAATTTATTGAATTTAATATATCCTTTAACTGTTTTCTAACGTTGGTATCTTCAATTCTGCGAGATACTCCACCCCTACTTATGGAATTGGGCATGAAAACACAGTATCTACCGACCAAAGTTACGTATGTTGTAAATGAAGCTCCTTTATTTCCTCGTTCTTCTTTAGTTAATTGAACCAATAACTTTTGATTTACTGAAATCACATCTTGTAACTTATATTTTCTATGTAAAGGTACCTCCCTCACAAAACCACTGCTAGATTCATTACTAGCTGTAGAATCTAGGCCTTCTTCTGTGCAATTATCATTTAAACAGTCCACACCGCTCGAATAGCCTTCGTCAGGGAAAATTTCCTTCTCTTTTTCTGGAATATTAAAGTAATTTAGAGATATCTCAGAAAAAGACAAAAAACCTTGCTTATTTTTTCCATACTCAATGAACACGGCCTGCAAAGCAGGCTCTATACGCTTTACATAAGCAACGTATATATTACCTCTCAGTTGTCTTTTTTCCTTGAATTCTTGTTCAAACTCTACAACCCTACCATTAACTAGTAGGGCAACCCTTACCTCGTTAGAACAGGTAGTACTTTCTATCAATAATAACCTTTTGCCATCACTCGCCACTTATTTACCGTCTGCTCTTCATTCTGAAACGTTCTTATACTACTTAATGTATTATTGATTGTCAAGAATTTTGCGATCTGCATTATTGGGTTGACTTTCAGTGTTTTGCGTTCTAAGCTTGCATAGAATTTATTATATCACTACAATTATGGCGAAAAAAAATGCTTCTTTCCTTGTCAAGCTAGTTAGCACCGCAACCAAAACAACAAAAGCTGGAGAAGAGAAACTAACAGGCTATTTTTGTGTAAAAAAACGTAATCCTAAGAACCTTCCCAAGAAGCTCGAGTTTAGAAAGTATGACCCAGTGGTCAGAAGACACGTATTATTTAAAGAAGAAAAATTAAAGTAAGTATATTACCATGCAAAGCTTACAGCTAAAAGGGGTGTAGCTTGTTGCTCACTAGTTATACTATTTTGCATTAGAGAAAGTCTGTTTGAGGTTTTGAAAGATTACGGTAACTTGTACAAGTTACGGGGATTGAGCAACCTGAATAAGGGCTGAAGATGGTAGCGTTTTTGTCCTGATCTTGCTTCTTATTGCTTAAATAGAAAAGAGTCACTAGAAAGCTTGGCAAGTGTAGAAGTTTTAGTATAAATTTACTTTTTTTTTTCATGTACACTAAAGGTACTAGCTAGGCTACTTCTTTTTATTTAAAAAAATTACCCACAGTATTATGTATAAATGCACATAATTGTATTTCTTATAGTATGTTCTTACTAAAGAAGTCGAAAGTGCCCCTATAAAAATTAAAGGTCAGTTATCAACAACTTAGTTCTTCAATTTGTTAAATAAGACTTGATCTGACACTTTAAATGATCCAGATAGTCTACATACCATCACACTCTGTGACCATATACTTAGAGGTTGTTCACAAACTTTTGAATTCTTTTGTTAAACTTTTACAGAAAAAATTGCTTGCGCATATTTTAAATCTGACTATAACCATGTTCCGAGAGCTCAAAGTCTATCTTTATCCGCAGACTTTTTTTTCATTAAAAAATGTGGCGTATCTTCTTCAGCGTACGTGGGTGCACACACATACTTAATCTCTGTCTTATGTGCGCCACACTTTTTTTTTTCTAATCTTTTTTTTTACACAGGAGGATTTTATGTCCAGAATGCCAGATACTTGATCTTTACTTTAGCTAAAAACCAATAGGCTCCTATGGTTTTTATAAAGAAAGTTTAGAAAATAACCAAAAACCACTTGCCATAAAAAGTAACTATATCAGCATAATATTCACATTTATATGTTAATATAGATATAATAAGATTAAGGAGTATATTATGGTAAAATTTATACAAGATTCTGCTTCATTGACAATGCATGGTGTTGATTTACTTAATTTGTGCCACAGACAGTGTGAAAATAAATACGAGGGTAATGATTTATTGACAAAAATTAATAGATCTTGGTGTAAGGCTGACTGTAATAGAAAATTAAAAGCTCCTGAACACCATTCACCAGAAAAGTAATACTTAGTGAACAGTTAACAGATATTGCAAGTAATATCCGTTTTGAGAGCATAAAATTATCGCTTATACCAGATGAAATAGACAATTACAATTCAATGTCTTTTTAATTAGAGTAAAAGAAGATATTGGTTATCTTCTTTTTTTTATACGATTATTTCTATAATTAACTACTTGAAATTAAGTTCGTTCAGGCAAGATAATTATGAGTAAAAACAGCAGATGCAAGTAGCTGGCACACAGCTGTACGAGCATTCATTTTTGAGGGCATAGCAAATGGTGTCATTCAAGTAGCTGACATTGGCTTGCCCTAATCTCATCAAGAACGTTGCCCTTTAACATAATATTTTTATAATTACCAACTTAACTGAATCCCAGACTGGGATGATACACTTCTGGTAGATAATGTCGGTATAGTTGTGATTGGAATAGAAAGCACTAAGTTTGCAATGCTATCTGAATAGATAAAAGAACTCATTGCTCAGTGAAACAAGACTTGAAATTTTGTGCAATGCTGCTGATTATATCTAGATATGCATCCTTTCCAGGCTCTACATCTGATCCAACAGGATCAAGAATCACCATTTTTACGTCACTAGAAAAGACATTAGGCTTTATGCTATCCTCTCGTGAATGAGAAACAATACATTTAACGTTTTCCTCTTTCATTACCTTTTTTAATTTCATTAAACTCTTCATACCTATGTAAGAATCTTCTTCTATAGAAAGAATGGCGCTTGGGTAACTTAAATCGAAATATTTTTCGAAATATTGATAAGCATCGTGAGTAACTATATATTTTTGATTTTTTAACTCATCCAATTCTTTCGTAATTTTTTCTACTTCTTGATCTATCTTTCTTATAGCCTCCTCTGCGTTATTATTGTATCGATAGGCATTTTCTTTATCTATATTAGATAATGTTGCACTGATAGAAAGTATCATACTTTTTGCATTTTCAGGACTCAGCCAAATATGCAAATCTTTTTCATCTTGAATGTGACTAGAAAATGAATGTGGTCGAGCAGGAAGTAGATCGATTGCACTTGATAGCGGTATTAACTTCTTATTTTCTTTAGCGAAAGTTTTAATGAATGTTTCCAAAGAATCGTCGATATAAAATATAATATTACTAGATTCTAATTTACTTGCGTCTGAAGGCCTGAGCATGTAGTTATGTTCAGACACTACTTCGTACATTAGTAGTTCTGGCTTTGAAATTCCATCTGTAACAGAAGCTACAAGTGAGTGTATAGGTTTGGTTGTAGCTACAATTTTTAAATTGGATGAAAAGGCACTATTGTAGTATAATGTAAATAAAAGTAATAGAAAAAAAAACAGTAAATGTCTCATATAAATGTTGAGAAGAAGTCAATTTTTGCCAAAAAACTAAGTAGTGTCAATAACTGCATTCTAAAAATAGAAAACCTTACTCTTTCATACGGTAATAAAAAAGTTCTTGATAACATCAACATATCAGTACAAAGAGGAGATATAGTTACAATACTTGGTCCAAATGGCGGAGGTAAAACCTCTTTAGTGAAAGCAGTTGCTGGTATAAATAAAGGTTTTATTGGCAGTATTGTATTCGCTGACAATATAAAAATTAGCTATATGCCACACAATTTTAGTATTGGTAATTTGATGCCAATAACAGTTGAGTATTTCCTTTTCAATAGCTCCTCGAAGAAATTGAAGAAAAATCAAACCATTGTTACAGAAGCAATAGAATTGGTTGGTATCGGTAACATCCTAAAAAATCAAGTATTAGAAATCTCTGCAGGACAAACACAATTACTGCTGCTTGCACGCTGTTTAATTTCAGAATCTGATTTGATCATTTTAGATGAGCCAGTCAGTGCAATGGATATTGACGCACGAGCTAAATTTTATGATATTATAAATAAGATCGCAAAAGAACGATCAGTATCGATTCTCATGACTTCTCATGACCTTAACTCTGCTCTAACGTCCTCAGATTATGTAATTTGCATAAATAATACTATCTATTATCAAGGTAAACCTGATGAGATTATGGAGATAAATGAAATATTTGGCAGCTACGCAGCGAAATGATTCAAAATATTCTACGTCTTCTGCAAATAACTACAGTGCTAACACGCTACAATGTGTTACCTTATTTACTTCCACCATCAAAAAAATCAATAAATAAAATACAAGGTCATAAACTAAAGCGTGCTCTTGAAAGATTAGGTCCGGTGTTCATTAAATTTGGGCAATCCATTTCATCACGCACTGATATTTTAAATGAGGACATAACAAATAACTTGCTATTGATATGTGATAGATTGCCATCATTTTCCTATAAAATAGCAGTTAAAACTATAGAAAGTGAGTTTAATTGTAAATTAAGCGACATTTTTTCAAGTTTTTCTGAAAAGCCAATTGCAGCAGCATCAATTTCTCAAGTGCATAGAGCAGTTACGACTGCAGGTAAGGAAGTTGCTGTAAAGGTTTTAAGGCCAAATATTGAGAAAACATTCTCAAGGGATATAAAAATGCTTTCTTGGCTTGCAGAAATTGCAGAAAAATTTAGTGAACAATCAAAAAGGCTGAAGCCAGTTGAATTAGTCAAAACTTTTGCTGAAATTTGCCGATTAGAGTTAGATCTACGTTTTGAGGCTGCCCACTCTTCGGAACTGAAGGAAAATACTAAACATGACAGAGATTTCTACGTACCTGAAATAGATTGGAGTAGAACTTCAAAAAAGGTTTTAACATTAGAATGGATGGAAGCTATACCAATATACGAAGTTGAAAAGCTGAATAACCGAAAGCAAATAGCTATCAAGCTTATAGAATCTTTTTGTAATCAGGTATATAGGGATTGTTTTTTTCATGCTGATATGCATCCTGGAAATTTAATGATCGATAGTAATAACAATATTATTGCCCTGGATTGTGGAATCATGGGTAGAATAGATCGTGAGACATGCTATTACGTTATAGAGATACTCAAAGGCTTTTTAAATAGGGATTATGATCACATTGCAAAAATGCACTTTAGAGCCGGTTATGTTCCATCACAGCATAGAAATTTTGTTACAGCTTGCAGAGCAATAGGTGAGCCCATTGTTGGACAGCCTATACAGAAGATTTCATTTGCTCGATTACTTACTCAGCTATTAAAAATCACTGGTGATTTTGATATGAAAGTTCAAACACAATTGTTATTGCTGCAGAAAACTATGATTTTATTAGAAGGAACATGTAGGAAAGTCTATCCAGAAATCAATATGTGGAAAGTAGTTGAAACATGGATAAACAGTCAACATGAAAGTAAAATAGGGTATAGGGAAAAAATTAAAATCTCTTATCCCATCAAAACAATCCAAGGAATATTTAGCCTTATAGAAAAATTAAACCTAATAGCTGACAAAAAATTACAGGTGAAAAATAAATCAAATGGAAAAGCCTACTTTTTACTTTGGTCTGTAATTATAATTCTCATCGTTAAATTTTTAATTTCTCAAACTAAAAGATAATAAAAGCAAGTTTACAACAACTATTTAAGTCTTGAAACCACTCAGGTTCACATTCACACGAATTATCAAGGTATTTTCAGAATGTATAAAACTTTCAGTAGAGTTTAGAGAAGAAGTAAAAACCTTAACTCTATCTCAAACTGATAACATTACTAAATTCATTGCTTGTCACATCACTCAGTACTTTACTTGCTTTATATGAAAAGTAGCACCCAATTGCAATGAAACAGAGCAGCTACAGCAAGTGAAATACATATTTCTAAACTAGATATTGTTAAACATGTACCAATAGCAAACTCTCCAGATAACACAAAAGAAGCAGAGGCATAGTTACTTTGCCTTCTGTTATAAATGTTTGCTTCTGAAAGTTTTCTGTTTTTGTTCTTTAAGTCTTGATTTTGAACTTGAAGTTCTAATCTCTCTTGCCAAAAATCCCTTTCTAACTGTGAAATTTTGTTAGTGTCTCTTGTTCTTTCACTTACGGCCTTATTCAGCTCTTGCTCTTTTTTTCTAAGTTGAGTTTTTGTTCTTTCAAACTCATCTCTAAGGTTTTCAAGTTTACTTTTTTCTCTAGTAAGTCGAGCCTTTGTTCTTTCAAGTTCATTTCTAAGGTTTTCGAGCTACTGCAACTCTTGAGAAATAAACTCATCGTTTATTGCTGGTTGAACATTATATGTATTTGCTACAGGTTGCTCTGCACTTGTAGGAAATTTTTCATTTAGATATTCTCTGACAGGATTAAAACTTTTAAGCACCTCAATAACAATTTGATCATTCATAAAGCAATTATCTTCTACTAATTCTTTTACATCATCCAAATCTTTTCTATTAATAGCATTAGTTAATCGCTCCTCATAACTTGCTCAATGATTTGCTTCAATCGTGAATTTTGCTCTATAGCTGGTATTGGCTTTATTTGACTAAAATCTAGCTCCTTATGTTTTAAAAGTTTAGTCAATACTTCCTCGTTATCTTGTGTTGTTCCTTGTAAACGTGATTTGATAATCAGGCTAAATGGTATTTCTATTTCTCCATTGAAATTTCTTTTCCAGCAATTAGGGTTGAAATCTTGATTCAATAGTCTTTTTGCTTGGTCAATATTTCTACCAGAAATAGCATTCAATAATTCTTTTCCTGTTTGTGCTTTTTCAAATTCTAATTTTATTATGTTCTCAAATCCTCTTGCAATAAGATCTGTAGGAACTTTATTTTGACAATTTTTAATGTCAGTTTTTACATCTGGGTGTGTGAGCAATATTTTCACTATATCTATAGCTGCAGTCTGGCAAGCAATATGTAAGGCAGTATTTTTTTTGTATTAAGAATGTTTTTACTTCTTCCTTCACTCCATCATATCCTTCTCTCAAAAATATATATTTACTATCTTCTGATAATCCTCAATCGGTAGTAAAGAGTATAGGAGAAACTTCGTCATCTTTCACTAAACTTTCATCATTACAATAGATGTAATAATTACCACTTTGTTTCACCATTTCTCTTCCATAGTGTTCAAAAATTACATTCCCTTGATCATCTTTCTTTTGCCTTTTTTCATAAACAGGTTGCTCGCTTTGAACATTTATATTTATACTTCTTTTTTGTATAAGCAATTTAGCCATGTCTTTTAATGCAGTCTGATTATTGCTAACGTTGTAAATGTTAGCAATAGACATCAAAAGTGTCATGCCTTCTTCATTAAACGTATTAACATTCGCACCTTCTTCCAGAGTTCGCTCAAAATCTCCTAGATTTTCATCATAAATAGCCTCAAATAATTTTGTTGTTGATTGTCCTGAAGTTGTTTGATTTTGAGCTCGTAATCCTACATCACTAATAACCCCTCTTCCAAAATCTACATTACTTCTCAAAAGCATACTAAATTCTCTCCAACCTATAATTTATTGACATAATTATAAAAAAGAAAGAAAATTGCAAGTAATTTAGTTAAAAATTTTAGAATTAATCATGATTCCAAAAACTTTTCCGCATCAAGTGCAGCCATGCACCCTGTTCCTGCGGCAACTACTGCCTGGCGATATACCTTATCTTGAACATCACCAGCAGCAAACACCCCTGCCCTACTGGTTAGAGTTGTTCCAGGCTTCGTAATTATATAAGCTTGCTGATCCATTTCAACAAAGCCCTTAAAAATACCTGTATTTGGTGCATGCCCAATTGCAATGAACACTCCATCTACTTTCAATTCCTGGGTTTTATTGATGTCTGTCGATTTAATTGTAATGCCAGTAACTTTGTTAGGATTTTCTTCTCCAAGAATCTGCTCTACGGCATGATTCCATACTACCTTTATCTTATCATTTTTAAAGAGCCTGTCTTGCATTACTTTCTCTGCTCTTAACTTATCACGCCTGTGTATCAGTATAACTTTCTTAGCAAATCGAGTTAAAAATATTGCTTCTTCAACAGCAGTATTTCCACCACCAACCACAGCTACAACTTTATTTCTAAAAAATGCACCATCACAAGTCGCGCACGCCGAGACTCCGTAACCTTGAAATTTCTTTTCACTCTCCAGGCCAAGCCACTTCGCTTGCGCACCAGCTGCAATTATAATTGCATTCGAATAGTAGTCACTAGCATTACCACAAGATCTAAATCTATACTCATTAGAATCCTCAAGTTGTTCAACGCTTTTTATTTCGTCATCTATTATCCTTGCCCCCACCTTCTCTGCATGCAACCTCTTTTGTTCCATGAGTTCTGGACCTTGTATAGAAATAAAACCTGGATAGTTTTCAACATCCGTAGTAATTGTAAGCTGACCACCAGGTTGCATTCCTGTTACTACAATTGGCTCTAAATTTGCACGTGCTGCATATATAGCAGCAGCATAACCCGCTGCTCCAGATCCAATAATAAGAACTTTTGTACTCAATTTATAATTCTGCACTGTGTGAGTTTAGATAATCAGCCACTCCTTCGTCGCTCGCCTGCATTGCTGGCTTACCTTTCTTCCACCCTGCTGGACATACTTCACCATGCTCTTCATTATGTTTTATTGCATCAATTATTCTAATAAACTCATCGATATTACGCCCTAAAGGAAAATCATTTATCGATTGATGACGTACAACAAACTTATCATCAATAACAAAAGTTGCTCTTAGTGCAATTGAGTCATCATATAAGACCCCATAGTCTCTCGATATAGACTTTTTGATATCAGACACTAAACTGTAGCTAACCTCTCCAATGCCACCATCATTAACTGGAGTGTTTCGCCATTTATAGTGTGAAAATTTTGAATCTATACTTATTCCTATCACTTCAACATTACGTTTTGAAAAATCTTCTATTTTGTTGCTAAATGATATCAACTCAGTTGGACAGACAAAAGTAAAATCAAGTGGATAGAAAAAAAGGACAGCATACTTATCCTTTATATGTTTACTTAAACAGAAATCATCAACTATTTTTCCACTAGCAAGAACAGCCGAAGCAGTAAAATCGATAGCGGATTTTGTTATAAGATTCATAACTAACCTATTCATTCTTAATATTTATAATTTTATACCTTGATACATTTACATGCAAGTTTTCTTTAGCCCCAATCTTATAAAAACTTCCTCTGATGGCTGTAAAAATGTTATGATAAGAGCTAATTTTCATGAGTAGGAAAACACCCAAATATTACTATCTTTCACCTTTTCTCCCTTGAAATTTTTAACCATTTCTTTTACACTTACATTCGTGGAAGGTAAATTTTTGCTGGCAAGATGATTGATCGAAGATTTTTTATTTCCTACTGGAAATGAACGAGATTGTTTTCTCTTCACACTGATATCCGTTTGTGTTACTGAAGCAGTTTTGTTTTCAGCAGGCAACACGTTCTTTACTTTATTTCGCTCAAATCTTTCTTTTAATGCCTTTACTTTACTATTCTCGCGAGTCACTTCTTTTTTTTCATAGCAAATACTAGTACCTTTGGTCCATCAGCTTTTTTTTTTGCTGATTCTTTACCATCTTGATTTTCAGATTTTAGTGGTAGTGTAGTGTTACTCTCAGCTGATTTTTCCACTACTATTTTTTGCTCTGTGCTTACTTTTTCGCCTAAATCTTTAGGCTTTGGTGGTACTGCAGGTTTATCTTTTTTTTTCGGTTCTTGTCTAATTTTGATTGATAGTAAATATTTTCTCTGGTACTAGTGGTACTCTTGGTGGTGCAAGAGATTGAAGTTGTTGTTTCTTCCCATGTTCTCTTTTGCTTCTATATGTTCTTTAGAGATTGTTGCATAAGTCGGCTCCTCTGTTAAAGATTTACTTTTTTTTCCTCTTGATAATTTGATATTTCTTCATACTCAGGATCTTCGTTTAATGAAACTCCATAACCTGAATCTTCTTGCTCATATGAGAGATTTTTCTTTTGCTGTCTATTTTCTAAATTTATTCCATATGACCTATATTTATCTTGACTTCTTTCTATTCGCTCTAAATATGAAATTTTTTGAATAACATCTGTATATTCGATTGCTGTTCTAGCAGTTGAAGGAGGCAATTTATCTTTTATAAAATTACTGATATTCCTAATCGAACATCTCTTCCTAATATTCTATTGAATATCCTAAGAATTAATGGCTTTTTATTTGCCTTCTTTACACAATTATTCAAGTCATCACGTATAACAAGCTTAGCTACATCTTCTGCCTTATCTGTAAAACCCTCTAAAGCATGAGACAGATCTGTTACTGTTTTATAACATTTTTCCTCTAGATTCCTAGATTTATAGCTTTAATCAGAGAATCAAGATTTTTTTATAATCCTCACTTTTAAATGGATCATACATACTAATTGTAGTAGTTCATTGAGATATAGATCTAAAATATTAAGATCTAGTGAATATTACTTTTCTAGTTCATATATAGCTATAGTTATATGGCGATAATGCGTAGCAGAATAACGATTTTGTCATTCTAGTGTCTGCTGTTACCCCTTATCTAGGTGTGTAAAAGTGAAATCTAGTTTCGCTATATAACACAGTCTCATACCAGTAGCTTCTCGATTGAGAGTTGTCTTCTGCATTGAGCTCAACATTATTTACTACTTTTTTCAGTAATAATTTCGGCAAACTCAGGAGAAAGTTCTTTTGCAGAAAATGCAGCATGTACATCATTTTTAACAAAGAAACACGTAGCAAGTGCAAATACTGCTGTTGGTACACAGCACCAAGGAGAAGCTATACTAAAAAAGTTGTAGAAGCTACTAAAGTAAATATTGCTTGAAGCATAATATACTGTTTATCAATTCCAACATATTCAGCCATCAATTTTCTAATTTTGTTATTGCTGACGTATGGCAAAAAAAATATCTTAATAAAAGCTGTTACACTATTACTAGCAAGATATCAATCACGCTCTATTGGATCTACATTTTGATTTAAAATCGCCTATTTTCTTGCACCTTTTTGCCATTCATAGAATATTAACTTTAAACCTATTGGCTACAAATGCTCTACTTTCCCCTACATCCAATGCTTTTTTTTTCCTTAAATCATAGCTATATGCTGCTGGCATTCACATCTCCTCGCTACTTTACCTATTCCATCATGTTCCAACTATTAGGAAAAGAGCTATAATTTTCAACACTAACAAAACTACTTCCCAATCTTTTACACAGCAACCTATCGAACCTCCAACTTCAGAAAAATAGTTGAAAGACAATCAAGGAAACAAACCTCTCTTCTTCATTTTGATTGGTTTCTTATTTCTCTAAAGTTTTAATGTATTCCGTTAAAACCCTGAATCCAATGTTAGAAACTGTATCTTTTGTTATAAAGGCTATTCCCTCAATTTTTGATGTAAACTAGGTGGCAACCTTAACACTGACTGTGCTGGCTCTGATTTTCTAACAGTAGATAAGGCTTCCTCATAAACAGATTCAATTTCCCTAATTGCTTTTAAATCTACTGGTTTATATTCAAAAATTGCCATACTATCGCCAGAGGCGTCTTGAACTTCAGCTCGCCAACTTAAAAAACTATCTAACCTTGTTAAGTTGTCAAATTCACTTAAAAATCCACATTCTTCAATGTGTTTTTTAGCTGCACCTGGATTGGTGTGTACTCCATTAAATAGCACTCTTGCTTTAAAGGTTTTATTACAACTTTGAGTACCGTTAACTAAGTTGCTCAGAGTGTCAAACTTCCACATATCAATCCCAGATGGATTAATCGGAAATATAGCTAGATTAGCTAATGATAAGGCAGCCCTTAAAGTTTCATCTGCTCTTCTTGTGCCAACAATAATATCTTGATATTTGGACTGTAAAGCTTGTAGCTCATTTCTGATTACTACACTAATGTTAAACTGTTAATTTTCAGTAAACTTTTGTCCTTGTCTCGCAGGGATGCCCACAAGGTAGCTAGCATTAATGGGTCAAGATCATAGAGAAGGACATTTCTACCTTCCCTAGCACGCATCACCGCTATATTTGTGGGTATAGTCGTTTTACCAGTACCACCTTTTTGACCACCAACAACTATTATCATAACACACCTCATAATATTTTAATTCACTTGGCGTCTACTAAAAAATCAATAAGGGAAATTTACATAATCCCACTTCAATGTTCAAGAAAAGTGCTCCGGTGCTCGTTCTTTGTTTATAAATAATATTCTTGATTCAATCCTTTGCTTTCTTCTCAATATATCTACATATCAGGATAGAGAGCTCATATAATACCAACATTGGAATTGCAAGCCCTACTTGGCTTAGTACATCAGGTGGAGTTAAGATTGCAGCAATAATGAAAATTACCACTATCGCAATTCTCCTTTTATTTGACAAACTTTGTGCAGTGATTAGCCCTACTCTTACCATCAAGGTGAGTATAACTGGAATTTGAAATGCAGTGCCAAATGCAAACATAAATTGAAGAACAAGGTCTAAATATTCACTAACTGATGGCATAAACTCTATTGGTATACCGAAAGATTTACCGCTATGTTCAAAAGCAATAAAAAATTTCCAGGCTAAGGGAAATATGTAGTAGTAAACTACAGCGGCTCCCGTTACAAACAAAACCGGTGTTGCAATTAAGTACGGCAATAACACTGCCCTTTCTCTTTTGTATAAGCCAGGTGCTAGAAATATGTAGAATTGCCATGCAAACACAGGAAAAGAAAACAACAGTGCACTCATTATTGCAACCCTAAGATATACAAAAAACGCTTCTGTTAAGTCTGTATAGATTAGAGAAAAATCATTGCTATCTTTCATAACCTCTATTAAAGGTGCAAGTAAAAAGCGGTATATATTTTCTTTAAAGTAGTAACAAAACCCGAAGGTAACACAAAAAAATAGAAAGCAAAAAATAACCCTTTTTCTAAGTTCCGCAAAGTGCTCATAAAATGAAGCATATTTTTGTGAGTTTTCGTTCATACTTTACAATAGAGCTATATCTAACATTCTCAGTGCAAAAGCCCATTCATTATCGTACCACGCTGCAACTCTACAGATATCACCTGTGACATATGTACCAGCTAAATCCACAATTGCACTATAAGGGTTATGGACAAAGTCTATTGAAACTAAAGGCTCATTACATACGGAAAGCACATGATTTGCTGAATTCTTAAATATTTCGTTTATTTCCTTAGTTGTTGCTCTCTTATCAGCTAAAAATTTAAAATCAACCATAGAAACGTTGCTAACCGGAACTCTAATAGCAGTACCATCTAGCTTACCCTTTAACTGAGGAATGACAGAACCAATTGTTTTTGCTGCTCCAGTTGTAGTTGGCACCATAGAAAGGCCACAAGCTCTTGCCCTATGTAAGTCTCTATGGTTGCCATCAAGAACATTTTGATCATTCGTATAGGCATGTATAGTAGTCATAAAACCGCTTTTTATGCCTAAATTGGAGTGTAAAACGTATACAATCGGAGCCAGACAGTTTGTAGTACAAGAACCTGCTGAGATCACTTTATGCTCCTTTTTTAGCATATCGTTATTTACGCCGTAAACTACAGTTACATCAGCATCTGAAACTGGAGCAGAGACAATTACTCTCTCTACATTATGCTTTGCTGCTTCCGCACGCTTGTTGAATGCACCAGTGCATTCAAGCACTACATCAACATTCCAAGGAATATTTTCAGGGCTACGTTCTCTATATAGAGAAAATTTCCTGCCATTTATAGATAGCCAATTTTCAGACTCGTTAAAATCAATATCGCCGTTAAATTTACCATGAACAGAGTCATATTTAATCAAATGTGCATGCTGCTCAGCACTGAGCGAACCATTTACCGCCACAACTTCTATTTGCTCACTATAGTTTTCTACTTCAAAAATAGCACGTAATACACTTCTACCTATTCTACCAAGACCATTAATTCCTACACGAATTGTCATTTTTCCATCTTAAAAGTTTGATTATAGAGGATATTGCCTGATATTTCATCTATTCTTTTGGTTGTTAATCCTAATGTTATAATATATTGATGCTTATCTTAACTAAAGAAACTGTATCACTTATAACTGATAATATCTAAATTTTAACTTGAAGTAGGTTATGCATAGATTACCAATGACAAACTCAGATAATCAGTATCAGCAAACAAAAATAGAAGCATTGCAAAAAGAAAATAAAGGGCTATCAGAAAAAGTGAAAACACTACAGAAAATGTCAGTCCTGCGCAATGAAATGCTAGTAATGCTACAGTTGAAATCAATAACAGAGATGCACACAGAAATATTTAAAAAAACTGCTAGAAACACCTAAAGAAGCAGTAGCATTTCAATTAAAAGAAAAAGATGAAGATCAGCAATTAATAGAAGACATATTGGATATGCAAGAAGAATTTGAACCTTTACACAATTTGGAAAGTACTACTATTGAACAAACAAATATTCAAGAACAGAGCATATAGCTCTTTCCTACTTTTCAGAGTCAGCTATTTAGCTGACTCTGAAAAGTAGATAACATTCTTTTACCTTTTTTATTTAGTAAATTTCTTAACATTTCTAATTATAAAGAACCCGTCAGTTATTTTTGTATTTTACGGCTAAGGATATTACTCTTTGGTATCTTATACTTTAATATCTTAATAATTAACTTGATTAAGTAACTATAGTACCATATTATTTAACTCAATATTAATGATAGTTATTATGGATTAAAAAAACTTACAACAAGAGTTGCTTGGAATAATTTTTCTCATACTTGCACCAATTAATGCAGAAGAAGAAAAAGATATGAAAGAGCGAGCATTAAAGATTATCGATGAATTAAAAGATCATATTAATGATGATATAGAAATGAGTGATCTGAGAATGACAATTTTAGACTACATTATCCTTTGTGATAGTGAAGATAACGTAAGGTTAAATAACAGATCATTGTTAGACTTAGAAGATGCCGTCAAAAGCATTGGAGGGAAAACTTCACAAGAGTTAGGGCGAGTAAATCAGATTCCACAGCAACCAAATAGTATCAACTATGTTTTTTAAAAAATTTTTTATTGTGTAATTTTGCAACTTGATCCAATCATGGAGGTAATAAAATCCATTCGTCATAGGAATAGAATTTTATGTCAAACAGCTATTACCTGCTTAAGCCAATGAATATGTGAATAAGTACTTTAAGTTTGTGTGGACGCACTTATTCACAATATTCATTGTCAGTTGCTACTGTGTGAAGCAATTGCTGCTTTAAGTCTTGCATTAGCAATTACTATAATTTTACGTATAAGAGCTGTTATAGCCACCATCTTCTTCTTACCACTTTCAACAAGCTTAGAATAAAAGGCACCAAGTACAGATTTTGATTTTGTAACAGCTATGGCTGATATAAAGAGCTTTGAACGAACATTACTTCTACCGCCTATAATCCTTCGGTAAACAACAGCTTTACCACTTTCCTTGGGATGAGGTGCTACTCCGGCAAGACTTGCTACTTCTTTTCTACTTAAGTAGCCAAGCTCTGGCATTAAACACAAAAAATCTTGTGATAACTTTTTGCCTATTCCAGGAACTGTTTTTAAGGATTTTTGACGTTGTTGTAACTCATGGCTTTCATCAATAATCTTTTGTATAGTGTCATTGAGTTCGTTTATTTGATTATTGAAAAATTCAATGGTCTTCTGGCAACTTTCCTTTATATGGTCATTTTCAGGAGCTTCCAGTCTACACTTTTCCTGAGTTTTCATTTGCTTAATGTCATCACGACATTGACACAGTGCAGCTAGAGTTTATTGTTCTTTTGAAGTAGGTACAAATAGAGAGAGTTTTATGGAGTTCACATCCGTATTGAGCAAGAGCCATCGCATCTGATTTATCAAACTTTGCTAAAGTTCCGTGAGACAAGATAAAACTTTTTACTTTTCGAGTATTTGCTTGATGTACTCCAATATTCTTACCAACAAGAAAATGTGATAAACCAAGCTCATATTTGCCTGTATTTCTAAAGTTACCAAAGAATTAGGTAAGATATCTGAAAACTTTTTAAACAACAGTTGCCAACCATCAGCATTATTGTCGAACTTGATAATGTTATTTTGGTTGTAAACTGCAGCAACATTTTTAAATTTTTCGATGTCAATGCCAATAAAATTTTGATAAGATGTAACCACAATAAGCCTCGATAGTTTTAGTTAATTTAAGATTGTAAACGGGCGTATATATATTTCCCAAACAACTATTCAAACGTATCGAGAGATAGGGCTAGTGTACCTTGATACAAACGGTTGTAATACCAATTGGTTTTCGGTCCCACACGCCCGTGATAACTCTATTCCTATAGTGGGTAGAGTTATCTTCCCTGTTACTTCATTTATGGAATTATTAGGCCCTGGTTTTATAGCTGCAATTGGAGCTACATTGTCAACGGCTTTAGGGAGAAGGATGTTTGCTCCTATCTCTACAAATTTGGAAAATGCTACCACTGAACAACAAAATATTCAAGGACAGAGCATATAAACTTGTAATAGTTTAAAACTATTACATATAACTTTCTCTACTTCCTTCTTTATCGTTACCACGGGTGTTGTAAAACTGGGGTAACACCTTCCTCTACGTAAATCACCTACAAAACACAATCTTTTTATTCCCCAAAATAATTAGTTGTGAATTTAAGTAATCATATTGATATAGTAAATATTTACTTAATATACTAGTATTTACCTTGACTAAACAATTATAGTGCTGTATGATTTGCACTTAGGCTTTAATAGTGAGGTGTTAGTGGATGCACAAGAATTAGAAAACTTACAGAAGAGTTCACCAACAAAATCCCAAGATGATGGGGAAAAAACATCAGAAGAGTTGGAAAGAAATTTAAACCCGAATGAAGCTAATAATGGTGTATTCTAAAATCTATCAAGAATACTAGGGAGAAACATGGACAGAGTCATTAATGAATAGTTTTATAGCCGCTTTTTCTTGGGGATTTTGGCTTCCTTCTAGGTAAAATAATTATTCCTACAAACGAAGTTGTTTCTACAAATCTAGAAAACGCTGCTGTTGAACAACCCAATGTGCAACGAACCCTACCCTTATGTATATAAAATGACAAATTTTATAACTAAAAAAGTACTTCCCCATTTTCAAAGCACTGCATATAATAGAATTATATTGTAGTGCCTTATACTCATCCTGAGATATAGGAAGGCAATCTGTACAACATTTTAAGCTGGCTAAGAGGGCTGGTAAACCCGATACCATAATTTACAAGGGGGACTCATGAGTAAGATATTTCTCTATTCACCATTGTCAATAAAAAGCATAGAAGAAAACGGAGTATTTTCTGGCTATGCGAGCGTTTTTAATATAGTTGATAAGCAAAATGATATTGGCCTATATATAACTGCACATTTGCTTTTTGGTATTCAAAAAGCAGAGAAAGCATATTTAATGCTAAAAACTGGAACTATTAACGTGCTTTCGATTGGCTATATACCAATAGAGTATGATGTTGATCATGAAAGCGGAGCTCGAGTGTTAAAACAAGTGGAGCTATGGGAAGTTAGTTTAGTCACTTTTCCTACAAATTTGTCAGCTCAGGTAATCAATGTAAAGAATCATTACAATGAACAAGAAGTGTTAGCAAGAGCAATAGAAAAAGCAAATTCTGTGCTTACGCACATGTGTATTTCTACTTAAAATCTATAAAAATTTTTATACAATTTAACATTTATATTATAATTGACCTTTTTTTTTGGTTCAGTGCAACTGCTAATTCCTGATGTAGCCACATTAGAAGATTTTTTACCATTACCATTATCCTGTGGAAGTGTCCAATTCTTTAAACCTCCGAGTGGTAAAGGAGGAGGTGGCGGAGCTGATGATGGTGTGTTATTATTAGATAAATCATTAGTAAGCATTTTTCTTCCTTATTATTAATATAGTACTAATAATAACTAAATTATTAGTACTTGTCAAAAATTTATGAATAAGTGTATATTAAGATAATAAAAAGAAAAGAGAGAGGAGCAGTCTTCTAAGAAGAAATAGAAACTGTTTTAAACCTCAAGGATCTTCCTTCATCACTTTGTTACTACAGCACATTATCGATGTTTTAGTATTCAGAATCATAAAAATAGCTTAGTGTTAGCTATTTTTATGATAACCTCTCTTAAACAATTGATATTTTACAGTATTTTTGGTAAAATAATAGCTTAACGCTTAGAATAAAAGTTTATGAGTGAAGCACAAGGTCCAAATATTGCAGAATGGCAGGCACAGCAGCAACACCAGGAAGCCACTGGTGAGAAAAGTGGTTTCGGTCTTGGTTATAGTGACTCTATTGCAACAATTGTGGATGGAATGAAGTGGATGTTCAACTTTCATGAAGGAGCAATTGCTGCTTATAATAATGTGTTTGAAGGTTTGGTCAGTGGTAGCAGTCTAGTAACGTTATTTGGGAAATCAGGTAACATATTTGGCATAAAATTTCTTGAAAGTCTTGCAGAATATTTTTCGGGTGGTGGAGAAGATATGCCATCAGAAGGAATGGGTATGGACTACGGTGATGAGGGGCATCATCCGGATGATTATCCCCACTCTAACAATGAAATAGCTCAAAGTGCTGATGGTTTGCATGATATGCATGATGCAGGTGATCATCATGGCCAATCTTTTTCACCTGGTCCTTCACCATCTGTTGGTGATGATCATGAGCTTGGTTACTAAATAACTAAGAAGATTTTATTGTAATTAGTGAAAAAAGTTTCAGTTTTAGGATCAACAGGAAGTATTGGAAAAAAGACTGTAGATTTGCTCTTCAAGAGAAAGGAAGAATATCAGGTGGAAGCACTAAGTGCCAATTCTAACTTTGCTCTGCTAGCACGACAGGCAAATCTACTTAATGCTAAATATGCTGCCATTTCTGATGAAAGGTTCTACAAAGCTTTAAAAGAAGATCTACTTAGTACAAACGTCAAAGTAGAAGTTGGCGCTCCAGGTCTAGCAAATGTTGCTTCTCTACCTGTTGATCTCTCAGTTATTGCAATAGTTGGCATCGCAGGCCTTGATCCAGTTATAAAGGTTATAGAAAGCGGTACTAAAGTTATTGCCCTAGCAAATAAAGAAAGCATTGTTTGTGGTGGCAAGTTACTGCTTGAAAAAGCTAAAGAAAGGAGCGTACAAATAATTCCCATCGACTCTGAACACAACGCAATTTTTCAAGTTTTGCACAATGATGATAAATGTGTAGAAAAGGTTATACTCACTGCCTCTGGTGGACCATTTTTAAATTATAGCTTTGAACAATTAAAAGATATTACAGTAGATCAGGCACTAAATCACCCTACTTGGAAAATGGGAAAGAAAATCTCAGTTGATAGTGCAACAATGATGAATAAAGCACTAGAAATAATAGAAGCACATCATTTGTTCAATATCAGTCCAAATAGAATTGAAGCAGTAGTGCACCCTGAATCGATAGTACATGGAATTGTCGTTTATCACGATGGATTCAGCTTTGCTGTGCTTGCAGAAACTGATATGGAAATTCCCATTGCATATGCTTTGTCTTGGCCAGAAAGATCAACTTTAAATCATAAATTAGATTTAACAAAGCAAGGAAAATTGACCTTTCAAGAACCAGGTCATAAACGTTTTCCTGCACTAAAGCTAAGCATGGAAGTATTAAATTCTTCTTCTCCACATACAAATAGTATTGTTTTGAACGCTGCAAATGAGATAGCTGTTAATGAATTCTTGAAATCACGAATAGGCTTTTTAGAAGTAGTCAAAGTAGTAAAATCAACAATAGAAAATTTTGACAATTACTCTGATATTAACTCACTATCTGACATAATAAGTATCGATTTTGAAAGCCGTATTATTGCTAACAAAATTATTGAAAATAAAAGTATCCGTTCAGCAGAGTGGTAAAATAAGGTAGACGAGAAAAAACAACTCAATGGTCAAGTAGCTCCATTTCATACTCCTGTCATCCTAGTAGATGACACTGGGATCCAGAAAAATTTACAAGTAAACTGAGCTTATGCTAAATTCAATGAAATTAAATGAAAAACTCGATTCTAGCATCAAGTGCTGGATAGATCACTTAGCATGTTCGCAACCATCTTGAGAGAAGTTTACATCATTAACAACTGTATTTGCTCTATATAGCAAACCACATCCTATTGCAAAAAAAAAGCAACGAAGCTGCAGCAAGTGGAACTGGGTTGTCAACTACGAAACATAGAACAACAGTAAGTATTCCAGATAACAAAAAAAAAGTACAAGCATAATTAGTTTGTTTCCTTTCTTGAGCGACTGCTTCTATCTTTAGGAATTCTGGTTCTATTTCTTTCTTGGCATGTCCTGCAATACAATCTCTTGGATTTTTGTTTTCATAGTTTTTAATATTAATTTTCATCTTTGGATGTGTAAGTAATATTTTTGTCATGTTTACATTTCCCAACTTGCAAGCAATGTGTAGAGCTGTATTTTTTTCCCTCTTGCCGGTCTTAATTTCCTCCTCTGCATGAGCATAATTTTGAGGTATAAATCCTTCATTAACAGGTTGTAAATTGTCAAGGTATATGCAGTGAAGATATGGACTCCTATCTACTACTTCTCTGTTATTACTAGTAACAAAAGCTGAAGCAATGCACATCAAAGGTGTCATCCCATCCTCAAAAGGGTTAACATTCGCTCCTTCTTTCAATGCTTGTTGAAAATGATTCCAAGCTCCCTCAATAGCTTTAAACAACTTTTTTGTTGCTTCACTTGTACTAAACATTTTAACCCCCTATCACAACAAACTTGATAAATTATACATAGAAAAAATTAAAATATCAACTATTAAGCTAATGATCCAGAATATACTCCTTCGTTAAAGGAGACTGAGCATTTGCAAAGATTTCATGAGTACTTCCGAATTCAACAATCTTGCCATTGCAAAAGAAAACTATGCTGTCGGATAATTTTTTAGCTTGCTTCATCGAATGAGTTACCATAATTATGGTGAACCTCAATTTCAATTCTTGTATAAGATTTTCGATTGCATTTGTTGCCATTGGATCAAGAGCAGAGCATGGTTCATCCATTAATAAAATAGTTGGCTTTACTGCAATTGCACGAGCAATGCATAATCTTTGTTGCTGGCCACCAGATAAATTTAGTGCACTATCTTGCAATCTATCTTTCAACTCTTCCCATAAACCAACCTTAGTTAAACTACTCTCTACTATTTCATCTAATTTTTGCTTATTTTTCACCATTCCATGCAACTTAGGCCCATAAGCAACATTATCATATATTGATTTTGGAAAAGGATTGGGTTTTTGAAATACCATACCAACTTTTGCTCTGAGCAATACAACATCCATATCACGTGAATATATATTACCCAGCCCATCGATTACCAGTTCACCAGTCGCTCTACATCCAGATACGTAATCATTCATACGATTAAAACAACGCAAAAATGTCGATTTACCGCACCCAGAAGGTCCGATAAAAGTTGTGACTTTCTTTTTGCAAATATTCAAATTTATGCCGAATAAAACTTGTTTAGAGCCATACCAAAGATTTAAATTTTTAACGAAAGCGTATTTATCGCTCATACTAAATCCTGCATTGAATAAAGTCCTGGAGTTTTATTCTCGCACAACCATATTGCTGCCTGAACCGCCCCTCTAGCAAACGTTGTACGATCAATTGCCTTGTGATTTAATTCTACTCGTTCATCGGAATTGACAAACATGACACTGTGATCTCCTATTACTCCACCTCCACGAGATACTGCAAAGCCTATTCCTCCTTTCCCTCTTATATTTGAATTATTATGTGAATATTGATTGAGCTCAAAATCCACTTTTGCAGCGTTAGCAACTGCTTTACCAAACTCTATAGCTGTTCCAGATGGTGAATCCTTTTTTAAATTGTGATGCATTTCCCAAATTTCAACGTCATACTCATTACCTAAAAGGTTGGCAGCTTCTTTTACCAATTTCAGCAACACATTAACTCCTATACTCATATTTGCTGACCATAATATTGAAACTTTAGCAGCATATTCTTTTAAATTTAGACCTTCTATTCCA
Organism: Wolbachia endosymbiont of Trichogramma kaykai; assembly: GCF_045765165.1. Taxonomy (NCBI): domain Bacteria; kingdom Pseudomonadati; phylum Pseudomonadota; class Alphaproteobacteria; order Rickettsiales; family Anaplasmataceae; genus Wolbachia; species Wolbachia endosymbiont of Trichogramma kaykai. The sequence continues at coordinate 60,853 of NZ_JBJJXK010000002.1, read as the reverse complement.
GTTGTGCCACTAACTAGCGGTTTTTTAAATTTCACGGCCGCCTTAAGGCATTCTAGCATACATTCTTTAGTTGTAAAATCTATTACAACATCGGACGATTCAAATACCTCACTAATAGAACTTGTAATTTTGATTCCTAAATTGCAATTATTTCCTACAATAGTCCCAATATCTAAGCCTATATACTCACTACCCAAGCGAGCAACAGCACCTGCTACTTCCACTTTGGTATTCGTAATTAATTCATTGAGTATTTTCTTACCCATTCTGCCTAAGCAGCCTATTACTCCAACTTTGATTTTCATAAAGCTTTTTCCACTATGTTAGGCTTTTTTTTTGAAGCTTTGTCATCTTTATAAGCTTAGCATATTTAGCCTTGTATAGCTATAGTTTTATCAGTACATCGATGAATCTATTGAAAATAGATACGAAAATGATCCAAAAAATACAAGTATATTTATAGTAATAAAGTTGTACCAGTCAATTTTTCCCTATGGAGAATATACAAAGAAAAAAAAGAGCACCTGAAGAGGTGCTCTTTTGTGAAGGATTTGGTTTGCTAGTTAATAACAACCGTTTCCTACTATACTCGGATTAGAGATATAATGTATTTGTGCTTCTTGTTCTCCAGTTATTGAGCGAGGTTGTTCCTTTAACACATTACAAAAGTCCTCTGGTACATCATGGAACTCCTCTGATTCAGTAGTCACTTCCTTATTGTTAACCGTTTGTTGTGCCGTAGTATGATTAAGATTATGCTGCTCCAACGCTGTACCTTCAAACGGTTGATTAGATATATTATCTACTTTAATCTTTGTTACATCATCTTTCAATCCTAATATTTCTTTTATATGGTAGGTGTTGTTTTTTTTCTACTATAAATTGCATTACAACTTAAATAACTACCATCTTTATTATTTTTTGTTATTGATTCTATATATACATTTTTGATGTTATTAAAGTCATGATATTATTGAGATTTTTATACTCTCCTTCTGCTAAAGGTCTATTTAATGAAAGTGCAATAGTTTAGACTTGATCTGACAGAAGAATTGACGAGTTCAAAACTGATATCAGAATCTGTTTTAATGTTATCAATATTTTTTTTTGGTAAGCAATACTCATACTATCAAAAAAGGTCTGCATAGGCATAGCAATACTTACTGGAATGAGTTCTATCTCTGTTATAAGAATGCAACCAATGACGACATCTAACTGAAGCTCCTCCAAAGTACTATAAATCTTTTTCCTAAAGATAATATTGTAACATTCATCTTGCATAGTTCTATGAAACCTTTGACATATACCATTAGTTTGTGGAGAATAAGCTTTGGTTCTAGAATGATCAATATTTTCTACTCCCAAATATAACAGGTACGCATGACTACCTGGTTTACCACAATACTCTGTACCACGATCAGTTAAAATGCGTAGCAATGGAACTTTCTGTTCATCAAAAAATGGTATAACTCTATCATTGAGAAGATCTGCAGCTGTGATAGCAGTTTTCTCCGTATAAAGCTTAGCGAAGGCCACTCTAGAGTAGGTGTCAATAAAAGTTTGTTGATAAATTCTTCGAATACCTTTGATATTGCCTACATAATAGGTATCTTGACTACCTAAGTATCCAGGGTGTTGTGTCTCAATTTCGCCATTGGCTTCTTTTTGTTCCCTAGTTTTTTTCTAAAGCAGCAACTTGCTCCTCCGTTAAAATTATACCGTCTTGGACCACCTTTGCTTCCAGGGCTTTCAATCTCTTTTTAAAATTTTCGAGATCGTTTCTTTGCCATATTGACCTTATACCACTAGCAGATATTAGAATTCCTTTTTTCTTTAATTCATTAGCTGCTCTTTCTTGTCCATATGCTGGAAACTCTACTGCTATTTTAACTACTGCTTCTTTTGTATCCTTTGGTACTCTATAGCTACTACCAATGAGGGGTTTAAAGTACAGCCAAGAAGGTGGGTTGTAGAAAGGACTTTTGCTTTAGGAATAGAAGACTATCGAAAGAATAAGATTTACTCACTGAAAATTTCATATATCTGGCTATGAGTAGAGTTATGTTAAGGAGAGAAATATGCTTGAGTTTATCAATTCCCGGACAAGTTCTAATCATTAATGTTATACACGTTCTTTTCTTTTTCTATTCTCTCTTGTTCTTCAATACAATACATAGCAAGTGGATTAGCTTTAAGTCTTTCTACTCCTATTTCTTCTCCCGTTCCATCACAGTAACCATAAATGCCTAATTTTATTTTTTCCAACGCCTCCTTAATTTTTTCTTTTCTATCTTTTCTGCGCTTAATTAATTCTCCATTTTCACTATCAGAATAAATACTACTATCTTCTAGATCTTGTTTCTCCAGTTCAGAGAGCATTGATTGTAACTTTAAGCTAAAGTATTCCAGTTGTTTTACGTTCATATATTCTTCATTTTCTGAAGGAACGTAATCTTCCGGTAACTTTATTTTTATTAATTTTTCCATAGCATTATCAATAAAATATATTAAAACTTATATAACTTGTAAACACAAAAAATTATATTACCCTTAAAGTAAACACTATAATTTATAATAAACATTTAAAATCCTGGTATGATTAGTTTGGTAAAAAAATTAGTAACAAATGATAATAATCATACTTATATAGTATGTATTTTTATTATAATGTTAAGTTTATCTTCATATACACTTGAAAACAACAGTAAACAAGAAGTCATATTAACATTAACATGGATATGTGCTACATTTGTTTTGCAGATCTCTACAAATAATTTATTTACATCTGATTATCATGATGGAATATTAGAGCAAATCTTTTTACAGCCGCTCTCTTCTAGGCTGATAGTTGCTTATAAAATCTTCGCTCACTGGTTGTCATTTGGGTTACCGATTTCAGTGATTTCTTTCATGTTCAGCTTTGCAATTCTAGGCAATAATATTGAACATTCAGTAGCAGTTGCAGTGTCTTTATTATTTAATACTCTGATAATCATTAATATTTCAGCTACTGGAAATGCATTGATGATTGGTCGAAATAACTTAGCATCAGGAGTGTCGCAAATTCTTGTTTTGCCAATGATAATGCCAACTTTTGTATATTTTAAATTGCTAACTCAATTTGAAAATCTATCCTTGAATATTTATACACTACTAATCACCATCTTAATTTTTGTCATTTTAATTGTTAACAGCACTATAACTACTCACATAGCATTAAAATTTGCTGTGGAGCAGGATTGAAAAACTTACTAGTTATTTACTTGTATCTGCTTAGTTAAGGGTGTTAACTTAAGTAGAGATGGAGACATTAAACTCCTTACATGAATTGAAGAGTTACAGCGTGTGAAACCATTATTGGATTTCAGACTGGCTGGTTATGCAAGAAATCTAATATCTATCGAAGAATCAGAAACTTTTATAACTTACCTTTAATCAACCTAACCCATGCTTGCCAATCTCTCTCACCAAGATTGCTTTCGAAAGACAGAAGATCCTTTACGTCTTTTGAGCAAATTTCTTCACTTAGAATTGACAACTCCCTATTCATTGCTAGCGTCAGGCATTGAGTTTTACAAGCTTATTCTAAGTGATACGTATAAAACATTGCTTCTTGTATAGCCTGACCAAATGTTATAGATCCATGATTGCGCATTAACATCACAAAATTTTCTTTCAAATTAGCTATTAATCTTTTTCCTTCTATATCATCAAGTGCCAGGGAATTATAATCATGGCAAGATAACCTATTATAAAAGTGCAGAGCCACTGACTTATTGGGAGTAATCCATCCTTGAGAACTGCTATAATAGAAGGTGTACGTAGATGAAAAATTGCTTGAATATCTTTCCTTGCTTGATAAATGAAGCCATGGATTACATAGCCAGTTTTATTATATTGATATTCTTTGCCTTCAATTATATTCCCATCAAACGATACTTTCATCTACTTCATAAAAACGTATACCAAACGGATAAACATAAAATTATTTTTTGTCTTCAGAACGTACAGAGAGACGAGTACACGTATGATCATCTAATTTAAGATAAGATAAAATTTGATAGGCGTTAACTAGGTCTCTTTTCAACTCACTATTTGTTAATAACATAGCTCCTGACTCAAATTTTCTAAAGATTTATACGTAAAAAAAAGTTTATTACAAACTAAAAGGTGAACCTACGTTAAAATAACTTGCCTTAGGTGATTAGAGTTTACATTTCTAGATTACATAATATTTTAACTATAAAAACGACTTTTTATGTAATATTTCATATGTTTTAAAGCCTTGTTTTTATGTTATTATAATTGTAGGTTTTAATATTAAAAATAATATGATAAACGTTGACATAAAAAAACAGCTAACAAAATTTTTCATATATATCACTGGTCTTCCAGGAAGTGGTAAACTTTCTACAGCAATAGTATTATCTAGTATGATAAATGCAGTAATTGTAAGTGGACTTGAATATAATCAAACTTCCAAAGAAGCTCGAGATAGAATATATAACACTACACATGTTATGTTTCAGGCAATAGAAGCCTATCCTATTGACTCAAAAAATTATGTATTTGTTGATGAATTAATTAAAAATAATGATTACAACATAAGAATATATAATTCAGTAGTAGAACTTAGTAAAAAAATGAGCACAAAAATCCTCCCTATAGTACTTAGGTGCAATCCATTGATATTACAAGAGCGTACTATATCAAAAAAGCAAAGAAAAAATAGGAAGGTTACTAATATAAATAGTATTAAATTTAGGGAGGAAGATTTATTTGTACCACAAAATGCTATAGAGGTAGAAAATTCAAATATGAGTATAAAAGAAGTAGCAGAAGAAATAGTAAGTCAGATGTACAAACTTGGCCAAATTAATAGTGTTTACGCAATAGGCAACGATTTCATATACTGAAGCTCATTTAAATATAGAGCCTCAACTCCATTTAATTTTTGTTTATTTTTTAGTCTATAACGGACTAGTAGCCCTGCATGGCTAGCATCCAACTTTGGTAAACTGCAATCCATATATGTAATGCAGTGCGTTTCAGGCTGGAGTTCACTTACTACAGCAGGATTTGATAGCGGTAACACATTGAAATCAAATAACTGCGTATAAAACTTTTGATCATCTTCGATTATAGCTTTAATATTTTTTTTGCTATTTGTACAAAGTGTCGATATTGCATATGCTTGAGCTTCCAGCGCACTAACCCCATATAACGGCTTATTTGTAGCAAGATTTATACCTTGTGCAGTTGATATACCAACTCTGATTCCAGTAAAACTTCCTGGTCCAACTATCACTGCTAAATGGTCTATTTTATCGTAGCTGTAATTATGCTTATCAAACAAAGTATTCAGTATTTGAAAAAATGATTCTGCATGACTATTGTTTGCAGAATTGCGTTCTATAAAACAATTACCATTGTAATCAATTATTGCTATTGAACTACCAGCACCTACAGTATTAATTGCTAGAATGGACATCACTGAAGCTTATCATAGAGCTTTGTAAACATAATGGTGAACGCACCGTTACCCATAACATTTGCTGAAGTTATTACTGGGTCAAACACTATATACAATGCTGTAATTAATGAAAGCATCTCTGGGGAGAATTTAAGATACTTCTCAAGAATAGGCAACATTACCATAATCCCTCCCGCTGGAACTGCAACAATAGCAAATTTAAATAACAGAAAGTAGAGAAGGAAAGTCACATAGTCTGTTGCAGACAATGCACCACCAAAAGTCATTATCATTGATAGTATTATAATAAAAAAGCAATCACCTACTAAATGAAAGCTAGCAGTTATTGGCACAACAGACGATGCTATATCATACTGCTTTACATTTTTTTTGCTTCCTTCAAGAGTAAGCGGCATAGCTATACTACTAGACATTGTGCTCATTGAAGTAATAAATGAAGGTATCATATTGCCTATACTAGCTATCCAACTTGTGATCTTAAATGAATTTGCTGCTCCATATAAGAGAAAAACATAAAGGTAAGTTGCAGATGATATAATAATAAAAATTATTGAGTAATCCTTAAATATTATGGGTAAAACCTGATCATGTTCCATTTTTAAAGCAAGACCAAGTACAAACATTGGAATAATTGGCGTCAAAAATGTCTTCAAAATAAAGAGAGTTAAATCTGACATTTTGTTCGAGAGCTCTTTGCTTTTTTTTGGTAATATTGTGGACACTAATATGCTTAACACAAATCCACAAGCAAGGGCATAAAAATTAGAAAGCAATGCAGGTATCCTAAATGACCATAAAGGAACAATTGTTTCTTCATATGTTATATCTTGTATTGAATAAGTGTTTTGTGTGATGAAATGCCCAACAGAATAAGCTATTAAACTTGAGGCTAGATTCGACAAGAAAATCGTTATAATAAGTAGCAATATAAACTTTATAGCCGACTGCTTAAGATTGTTAACACTACTAAAGATTAATGCAAAAACAATAAAAGGCATTATAAATAGTAAGATCTCTTTTATGCTAAGGCTTATTGAATACAAGAAGGCTTTCACTTCCATTGGAACTAGATAACCAAAAAATACAACCGAGGTGATAACAGCAAGTAAGGTTAGTAACTGTAACATATTCTAATATAGTTATATCCTATGGAAATGCATATGATAAATTAGCTGCCAAGTAAAGTAAAACTGCCTAAAATGTTTGCATTACCTTCTAGTACTTGAATGAGATTTCAAATTACAACTTTTCCACAGAGTATATAATTAACATCCACACCTTCGGTCAAGTTCCATTCACGCTTTATTACATTATATTCCATACCAATCATATCTTGTAGTGTTACATTGTTTTCCCTTAGATGATTTGCAATTTCTGATGGCTTGAGAAATTTATTCCAATTATGTGTGCCTTTTGGCAGCCAGTTTAATATGTACTCTGCGCCGACTATTGCAAGACAGAAGGATTTAATAGTTCTATTTATCGTCGATATAAAAATTAGCCCTTCTGGCTTCAACAGCTCTATTGCTTTTTTCATGAAAAACTCTAAATTATCGACATGTTCAACCACTTCCATCAACAAAACCACGTCATACTTCTTGTCATTGCTTAACTCTTCAATGCTAGTGTGTGTGTATTCTATATTTAACCCTACTTTCTTCGCATGCGACTGCGCCACTTTTATGTTTTCCTCACATACATCTATTCCCGCAACGCTAATACCAATACGCGCCATTGACTCTGACAAAATGCCACCACCACAACCAACATCGAGCAATGAAAGTTCTTTTAAATCGCATTTTTTTAATTCTTTTGTTTTCTTAACGATGTATGATACTCTCGCAGGATTCATCATGTGCAATGGCTTGAATTTGCCATTCTCATTCCACCATTCACCTGCTATTTTAGAGAACTTTGATATTTCATCTTCGTTATAAGTTTTTGTGGTTTTTTTCTTGCTAATATTGCTAAGTTTATCAAGGCGTTCTTTATGTCTACTTTCTTTGGAAAATTCTGTTTCGAGGAATTGTTTGACTATGTCTTTTGCTAATCCACTCGCAGTAAACCCTGCACCAAGACAAAGTATATTTGCGTTGCCATGCTCGCGAGCTAATTTTGCGATCTCAACACTATTACATAAAGCAGCGTAGATTCCTTCAAAACGATTTGCCACAGTACTCATGCCCAAACCTGTACCGCAAATTAATATTCCATAATTTGCTTTTTTGTTTGTTATATCTTCTACAACTTCAGCAGCATAGTCAGGGTAGTCTACACTCTTTTGTTCAGCAGTGCATCCACGGTCTATCACTGTATAATCTAAAGTTTCCAAGTAAGCCTTTATTTCTGATTTTAATTTATAACCTGCGTGGTCTGAAGCAACTGATATCACACCTGACATATAAGAAATTGCAACTTAAGGGTATTTATATGGGTAATTTATTTTGAGCTTTTTGTCAAGCTCTCCTGATCTTTCTGAATAAATTTCGAGTCAGATATGCATAAATTCTATATAATTTTTATCCTACCACTACTAATTCGGTAAAATGGATCATATAGATATTATAAAGTCAAAACTATTGTTGTCCGACATAGTAGGAAAAAAAGTTAGGTTAATAAAAAGAGGAGATAGTTTTGTTGGACTCTGCCCATTTCATAACGAAAAAACTCCATCTTTTTCGGTCAGCAATGTTAAGGGCTTATATTACTGTTTCGGTTGCTCAGCTCATGGTGATGCGTTTGAATTTATTTCACAAACTGAGGGCTTAAGTTTCAAGGAAGCGTTGGAAAAATTGGCATCTGTTGCAGGTGTTGAGTTACCCAAAAACCTCAGCTTTTCTAAAGAAAATGACAAACTATTTTCAGCACTGAATTTAGCTGCAAATTGGTTTACACAAAAAAATCAGGGAGTTGTAGATTATTTAAAGCAACGCAAGATTTTACTCAAAATCATAGATAAATTTAGAATAGGTTATGCACCAAGCTCTGGTTTGAGAGAATATTTGAACTCTTCAGGTATTGAAGACAAAATTTTGGCTAATGTTGGGTTGATAAATAGAAATTCTCGTGATTATTTCTATGATCGACTCATGTTTCCTATACAGAACATTGCAGGAAAAGTTATTGGCTTTGGTGGACGTGCGTTGAGTTCTGATCAACAACCAAAATATTTAAATAGCCCAGAGAGTCAGCTCTTTAAGAAAAGAGAAAATTTATATGGATTAAACTTTGCTTTGAGTGAAATACGCAAAAAACAGTATCTATTTGTTGTTGAAGGATATATGGATGTGATAGCACTACATCAAGCGGGAATTAGCAATACAGTTGCTCCGCTTGGTACCGCAATTTCTGCAGAGCAGATAAAAAATCTATGGAGATTTGCTAAAGAAATTTCTATCTGTATGGATGGCGATAGTCCTGGATTTCATGCTGCTATTCGAATTGCAGAACTTGTTCTACCGATACTGGAGCCTGGATACACATTGAAGTTCGTGACTTTGCCAAGCAACAAGGACCCGTACGATATATGCAATGAACTAGAATATAAGACGGAAGATGTACTATCAGCTTTTAACCGCTCAACAGAACTGCACTCTGAATATTTATGGCATCACATAATTGGTAGAAATTTGCAAAATTATGAAAAATTTGCTCCGGAAAAATATTCAATTCTTGAGCACAAGTTCATGAAATATGTCAATGCTATCGTTAACAGCAGTATTAGAAGGTATTATAGAGATTATTTTTACAATAAGGTCAGTGAATTAAGAAGAAACTTTAAAAAGCTGATTTTTAATAGCAAAGCAACAAAAGGTGAGTATCTTTACAATAAATCTCCAGAGCTAATTGAAGCAGAGCAAAATCAGGCCATAATTTTGCGTATAGCCTTAGAATTTCCTGAAATCTTGAACCGTCCTATATTTTTTGAGCAATTTTCTCATTTCGAATTTACTAATGAGATGAAAAAATTACAACAGTGCGTAATTAATATGGTAACTAATGAGAGCAACTTTAATAAAGAAATTCTGCTACAGGAGTCTAGTGTTATAAAGTTTATATTTGAAAAAACTAGCGTACTAAATAGTCAATTAAGTGAAAAGAGATCGGCAGAAACTGTCTGGAATAACATAGTATTACGGAAAGAATTAAATGTATTACAAGAAGAAAAAATTAAAGCAAGGCTGGGCGGTAATTTTGACTTAGAGGAAAGGCTAATAGAACAAATAAAGCAAATAGAGGATAGTATACAAGAAATGCAAATGGAATTTATTCAAAGGTAGATGGCTTAAGATGTTCAAAACTATTAGAAAAATACTGTATTAGTAGTTGCTTAAAATAGCTTATTCTAGTATATTTTCTATTTATTTAATTACGACAAGTGTTTGCATTTCTCCCTCTCATTATTTTTTTAACCTTATATCTTGGTATTGGTACTTATTTTTCCTTTATAGGACTTGACAATCCTCTTCATCAAATTTCACCGTTAGTTTGCTTATTACCAGCATTATTTTTTGCTATTCTATTCAATAAAAACAAAATTCAGCATAGCGTTGATACTCTTATAAAAGGTATGGGGAATAAAACTACTCTTACCGTTTGTTTGATTTTTCTCCTTGCTGGGGCATTTTCTACTGTTACTCAATCGCTTGGTAGTATAAATGTTATTGCTAGCTTAACTATTTGCTTTCTTCCAGCACAATTATTACTTCCTGGAATGTTTTTAATTTCTGCGTTTATTGCAAGTGCAATAGGCACATCAATTGGAGTTATTGCACTTATAACGCCAATAGCTGTGAATCTAGCAGAAAATGGAGCTTTTGATTGTGCGGTGGGCGTTGGAGCTGTGATAGGTGGGTCTATGTTTGGCAGCAACCTTTCAATGATATCTGACACCACTATTGCTTCCACTTCTTCACAAGGAGCTTCGGTAAAGGATAAAATAAAACTCACTTTCAAGACAGGATCTGTTACAGGTCTTATAATACTTACTTATCTAGTAATAATTTCAAATAGTACAGAAGTTGTTTCTATCTCAAGTCTGAATTATTTATCCATAGTCAAAATTATCCCTTATATATCTTTAATAATTATGGGTTTATTTGAAATAAACACACTGGTAACATTAGCTGTTAATATGGTTGTTGCTGGAATATTAGGAATAGCTTTTTTTGATTATTCTACTATTGATTATTCTCATGATATATGTAGGGGTTTTAATAAGATGAATGAGATAATGATATTTATTCTTTTCAGTAGTGGATTAAGCCACTTAATGTACGAATACAGTCAGAAAAAGATAGATAAATTCACCGATGAGGTGAATCTCACAAGGATTCAAGCTGAACTTATGATTGCAGGAATATCATGTATGTTTACTATTTTAGTTTCCAGCAATGTTGTTGCTATTTTATTAACTAGTAATATTGCGAAAAGACTTGCACAAAGATATAACATTGCACCACATCGTAGTGCGTATTTATTAGAAATATTTACTGCGATCACAAAAAGTATCTTACCTTATGGTTCTCAAATATTGCTAGCAAGCAGCATTGCTTCTCTTTCACCTATTGCTGTACTGACAAAAGTATATTACTGTTTTGTTTTTGCAGCAGTTGCAATAAGTGAAATAGTTATTAATGGCAGACGTCATCCGCTTTAGCTTCTCAACTACCATAAATATACCACAACTCTTTCTGTAGCTTTGTGTAAGTTATGCTAACCATGGATGGCTTTCTTGCATAGTACTAACAGACATATGGTTTGAGAGTATCATTATAGAGATTTGGTATTAATAATTCAGGAATACTGGGAACATACAAATTCATAAAGGGTTTTGAGTTTTTTTTGCTCTACCAAATGATCTTTACGAACTTGTTATTTATTATAAATGCAATAGGAAATACTATATGAGATATGATAGTAAATATAGATCCTAATAGGAATACAGATTACAAGAGATAGGCAATGTAATTACAAAGAGTTTGCAAATATTAGTTATTATTTGTAGAATATAGAGAAATTAGTAGAGATTTTAATAGTATGCCATCAATTACTTTTGTTTTACCTGATGGAAGTAAGAAAAGTTATGAAGCTACAGAGGGAGAAACTCTTCTTAATTTAGCCCATAGAAGTGATCCAGATCTGCTTGAAGGTGCATGTGAAGGTTCTCTTGCTTGCTCTACATGTCATGTGATTGTTGATCCAAAATTTTATGATGTTGTAGAAACACATAATCCTATATCTGATGAGGAGAATGACATGCTGGATCTAGCTTTCGGTTTAACAGAGACATCGAGGCTTGGATGCCAAATAAAAATCACAAAAGATATTGACGGTTTGTGCATAACCGTGCCCAGAGGTACAAGAAATATATCATTAGATAAATAAGAGGATAATGCGTAAAATTTTTATCTATATTCTCATCTCCTTACCTTTGTTTATTCCTCTAGCGTATAGTGGTTTTTGGTATTTTTCTGCATTTAAGGTAAAAAGTCTTTTAACTGATTACATTAATGACGAAAAAGTTGATATTTCACATGATTTTAAGGGGTTTCCTTTTAACCTAGTTTTTCGTGTAACGAATCCAAAATTTTCTAATGAGAAATTAACTGTTTCATCTGAAGCTTTAATGATAAAAAATAGATTATTTGATAAGTCAGTATATATCTATATACCAAGCAATAAAGTAAACATTGCTGTCCTTAGTGATGAGAAAAAGAATATAAAGTGTCACACACACGTAAGTAGCCACTTTGTTGTTAAACTAAATGATTTACTATCTTCATTAAAATTCAACAGAAATAGCACTGTGATAGACTACATAGATACATTTCGTTACGAAGATTATGGATTAAAATGTGATATTTTAGAAGATCAGCAAAGTGTTATAACTGAAGTGAATGATAAAAGTAATTACATTCAATTTCACTTTGATAAAGAACTGAATGAAAATACTAAACTAGAATTTGATTTTTATACTTACCGTTATAAACATACTGCAAGTCCTCAAAATTACCTTAGTGTCGACGCTAAATTAGATTGTGAATTTGTAAACCATATTTCAGCTTCTAAGATTAATTTCAACATAGAAAAATTTTTGATTGAGAGTAATAACTTTTCTATTGCTGCGAATGGTGGGGTAAGTAATTACAATTTAGTTACATCTTCATTTGAAGATAAAATCAATGTAGCCATATCAAATTATAAAGAATTAATTTCCTTTGTGACTAATGATTCAAAGACTGCAGATAAATTGGAAAAATCAATATCTTCCTTATCAGAAAAAATCACTAATAACGACATTCAATTTTCAATAAAGTACGACAATAATATAGGTTCAGGCTTTATTGGAAAATTATCCACTACTGATTTTATCACTCAATTCACCAAGAATGAGAATAGTAATTAGCTTACTTTTTACATTGATATTCCATTTAAGCATAAATGCTTTTACTTTGGATGATAAACTAAGAGACGAAAGCATGGAAGAGCGAGCAAGTAGCTTATTTGCAGTAATAAAGTGTCCAGTATGCTCTGGTGAATTATTATCCGAATCTGAGTCTCAAGTTGCATATGGTATGCGTAAGACAATTCGCAAGAAGATCAGTGATGGATATACTAACGAGCAAATAGTTTCAGAGTTAAAAAATTCTTATGGAGATTCAATTATCATTGTACCACCTGTAAAATCTAGTACCTACATTTTATGGTTTATTCCTTTTATAATTCTTCTTATTGGATGTTTTCTAATACGAAAATCAGTTCAGAAAATAGATAAGGTAGTAAAAAGATAACTATAGAGTAAAAGTGAGTTTACAACAAATACAAGTAGCTACTATACGAACATTTGAGTTTAGATCAAAGATTGTAAGGTTAAATCTTCCATCCAAATAACCAAGCACTCTACCTTCTTATCTGGGTAGACTTCTTGCACTAAGGTTTTATAGATCAACATTTGCTTTTTTATTTCATTTGATGAGGAAATAGAAACATTATAGTGTGATTTATAGTCAATTATGATTGCTTTGTCTTCTGTTACGCACAGTCTGTCTAGCCGCACTAATACTGGTCTTCCGTCAATTATTCCACTAAGTAGAATTTCTGATTTACCCTCCAAGTCGAACAGGTAATCATATTTTTCATTAAAGGTTAATATTTTACTGTAAATTTCATCCTTATCTTCACTAGTGTTTATGCTATCAAGATATTTCCTGACCCAATTTTTTCTCCTGTCTTTCTCTATCTTGGGTATATATTGCAATATACTGTGAATTATTAAGCCTCTTGCATAGCTGTCTGTCGTCCCAATGCTCCTTTTTGTCATTCCAGTGCTTAACAATGGCTTTTTTTCTCCAGGTTCCAGCGTCACGTGCTGCAATGACATTGATAGGTTTGATGGAGGTGAAATCACTGGAACATCAAAATAATCACGTTTTTTATAAATAGAAGGGTAGTTTGCATTCATGCATAGCACTTTAACTTTTTCTTTAAATATCGGCTGTAAGTATAGTTTTTTCCTCTCATATAATGCTCCATGTTGAATAACTAGATCATACCAAGAACCCTTTTGCACTGGCTCTTTGCCTAAAATGTATAACTCATCTTCAGCACGCGTAAGTGCCACGTACAGCAAACGCAAATATTCGTTATAATCCTCTAGTTTTTTCTCTTTACTTGATTACAATAAGCATTACTATTTTTGCCACACCAAAAAGGTGCTTCCGTTGCATCAAATAAAATATTTTCGCTGTTTCTTGGTACTGTATTTGTGTCAACTAAAAACACTATTGGAGCTTGTAGACCTTTTGATTTATGAATTGTCATTATTCGTACAGCATTGAGTTCTGATTGCATATCGTTTTCAATCTCAGGATTATTTTCTTTGATCCACTGAACAAATGCTTGAAGAGATGGGTGCTCAAATTGCAATACGAGGTTCATAAATTAATTCGTCTAGAATCTCGAAGCACTCAAGACCTAGCCTTGCAGCAAATTTCTTCTTGCCTGTGCGCAATATATGCGTGAATAGTGTAAGGGGGGATTCTGTCTGAGATAAATTAATTAGATAGTTTAATTCATTAGAGATAATCTCCTGATAATCTCGAAGTTTTTCCCACAACGACTGTTCTTTACGATCGTATGCAATATTGAATAAATCATCCTCAGTGAAGTTAAATAGCGGTGATTTTAAAACATTTGCAAGAGCAAGATCATTTGCCTGGAGGAGCAAAAATTCAGCTAAAGCTATTAAGTCTTGCACAGCTATATAATCCATGATTCTAAAATAATCTCGGCCTATAACTGGTACATTTACTTTTTTGAGTTCACTTGTTATGTAGTCAACTAGAGCATTTCGTTGCCGTACCAAAATCATAATGTCCCTTGGTTCTATATGGCGATCTTTGGCGACTAAAATCCGCCCTTCGTTTAACCAATTGTGAATTCTGTGGGCTATTGCCTGAGCAAGCAATCGATCCTTTACTACATAATCTTTCCTCTGTGTTAAATGAATTTGTAAGGCTTGCTGCTCTCCCTCTTCATATCCTGGCAGTAACGGCCAAATTTCAATGTATCCTTGATCGTTTTCTCTATATGGAATATGTTTTATCTTGTTATCATTGAAAGATATTTCTTCACGAAAATTGTTAAATATTCTGTCTACAAGCATCAAAACTTCTGGAGTTGAGCGAAATGACTTTTCAAGTTGACATGATACCCAATCTCTGCCACCGTTTTTCGTGTGAAAATATTGCTGCATGTAATTAAATAGATGGGGATTTGCTCCTTGAAATCTGTAAATTGATTGTTTTACATCGCCAACAACGAATAAAGTTCTCTTTTCGTCACTACCGGTAAAAAATTCATTGCAGAGATTTGTTATAATTTTCCATTGACTGATACTATTGTCTTGTGCCTCGTCAACAAGAATGTGGTCTATTTTTTGATCTAGATTAAACAATATCCAATCTTTATAGCCTGGATTGCTAAGGAGATTTGTTGCTAAATTGATTATATCATCATAATCAAGCAGTGCATTCTTTGATTTTTCATTAGTATATAGATCAATATATACTTTAAATATACTAATTAAACTACTGGTTCTTGTGAATATTTGATAAGAATTTATATCCTTTACATGGGTAAACAATGCATTTTGAATGCTTTCTATCATTTGCTCTACGTCTTCAAATTTTTCCAAAGTACCCTTTGTTATAATGGATGATATGCTCTTTTTTTCGTACGATTCTGATTTGAGAAATACTTTAGCTAAGTTCTCTATCTTGTTGTCATCCCAGTACTTGACACTGGGATCTATATTTCTTTTTTTCTGGATCCCAGTGTCAAGTACTGGGATGACAACATTTGGTACGGACGATTTTCTGCTATTACACCAATCATAAAGTATCGCACTGTAACTCTGATCTCTTTTGCTGCCCTCACTTAATATTTTAGCTAATCTTTTTATCTGCCCAATCGTTTCAATCTGTAAATCGTGAATCTTATCTGGAGCACTTAGTTTATCTTTGATATACCCTAAATTATTTTCTAGAGCCAATCTCTTTATACATAGGGTATAGAGCAAATCACTCAGCTTGTTTTCATCAATTTCAGCTGCAATGATATTTATATCGTCCTGCACAGTTTCATTATGAAGCGTTTTTTCAAATACGATGGAATGCAATTCTTTACATTTACTCAACGTACAATTTGGAGCGATACCAGCTTCTGTAGGAAAGCTGGAGATTAATTTGTAACAAAAGGCGTGTATAGTTTGAATATTAAGACCAAGATTTTCCAGTTCAGAAAAAAGCCTTCTTGCTCTTGTTAAATAATCTTTATTTTCTCTGGTCACACACTGGGCTAATTGTTCTAAATCTGCGACCAATATACCCTCTGGACATATTGCCCACTTACTAAGTGTACTGTAAATGCGATCCTCCATTTCATTTGCTGCAGCATTAGTAAATGTTAAACAGAGAATATTTCTCTTATTCTCTAATAGAAGTCTTAATACTCTGTCTATTAAGATCTTTGTTTTACCTGTACCAGCTGATGCACTTACCCACACAGAGAAGTTAGGATTTATGGCATTTGATCTCATTAGGAGTGTATAAAGTTTGACTGAAGTGGCATTTCAAGTATAGTAAATGAGATAGTGTTAGTGAAGATATACAGATGGAAAGTTTTTGTGTAAAGGCTCCTGCAAAGATCAATCTTTTTTTACACGTTATAAATAGAGAAGAAAGAGGCTATCATTTAATTGAAAGTTTGGTTGTCTTTGCTAAACTTTCTAATTTTTTAGAGATAAAAGTAGGAGAAAAAAACTTTAGACATGATAACTCTACAGTTGAGTTTGTAAATTCTGAGTTTAGAATAAATTATCGATATAATACTATAATGAAAGCAGTGAGTCTACTGCTTAGGCACGCTCCTGCACGCACTAAAGTCACTGTAAAGGTTGTAAAAAATGTACCAATTGCTGCGGGATTTGGTAGTGGTTCCTCAGATGCTGGAGCTGTGATACGCATGCTGGGAGAGCTTTGGAACATTGATAGGCAAATTTTAAATGATATAGCTTTAAGCGTTGGTGCTGATGTGCCTGCAAGTATAGATATTAAGCCAGTTTTTGTCAGAGGTGTTGGTGAGGAATTATGCCCTATTAAACAATGCTCTTTACCTACAAGTCTGGTACTTGTGAAACCGAAAAAAAAGTTTTTGAATACATCAGAAGTATTTTCCAAGTATAAAGAGGATTTCTCTCAGCCAATTAAGTGGAGTGATAACACTGAGGAGAATTTGTTAGAGCTTCTTAAAGAGACAAAAAATGATCTGCAAGAAGCAGCAATAAGTCTTGTACCTGAAATTCAGAATGTAATATCAACACTAGAGTCACAAAAAGGCTCTATACTTTCTCGTATGTCAGGTAGTGGTTTAGGGTGTTTTGGAATGTTTGATAGTGAAGAAAGTGCAAAAGCTGCAGCGGCAAATATCAAAAAGGAATATCCAGAATGGTGGGTGTGCGAAACGCAATTAATGGTTTGATTTATGCCCTTAATTTCCAGGAAGAAAAATCTTATAGATGGTTATAGGGAAGAAAGATTTTGGGTAAATAATCAAGAATATCATGGCTCAATTATAATTTTTCCTGAAAAGGTGATTAAATTGAAAGAAGGTGATATAAATAACAAGGAGTATTTTAAATCTTTTTTAACAGAGGAAATGGAGATTTTGATAATAGGTACTGGTAAGATACGCGATTGTTCAATGAAATCTTATCTTATGGAGCAAAAGAATTTAAATTTTGAATTTATGACGACGGGTTCTGCATGCAGAACTCATAACGTTTTAATATCTGAAGATAGATTTGTTGTCAGTTATCTGATAGCATGCTAGAGATATTTACACAGAGTTTTTTTATAAACAGTCTAATTGCGGTAATTATGATTAGCCTGGTCACAGGAGCTCTAGGGTCATTTATGATATGGCAAAGGTTATCGTATTTGGGTGATAGTTTGTCCCATTCTTCATTGCTTGGTATTGCACTTGCTTTGATCTTTAATATCAGCCCATCGGTAAGTATAATGCTCATTGCAATTATGTTTGCTATACTACTTTCTCTTAATTTTAATAAATTATACTCTGCTGATACGATATTGAACATAGTTACCAATGTAGTTTTATCATTGAGTTTAATACTTATGTCTTTTCTTCCATCAGGTAATAATAGTATTATTAGCTCGCTTTTTGGTGACATATTAATGATTGACCAAAGTGATATAATATCAATTTTTCTAACCTCTGTAATAGTTACTTTGATATTAATATTTAGATGGCGCTATTGGCTGATGATTTCGATTAATCAAGATTTGGCAACAGTTGAGAAAGTAAATGTTAATTTTGTTAGGCTAGAATTCTTGATTATACTCGCTATCTTTATTGCAATTTCTGCTCAATTAATAGGAATATTACTCATTGCTGCATTTTTGTTAATACCTGCTGCATCAGCAAGACTCATTTCAAAAACTCCAATGCAAATGATTGTTGTTGCAACAGTTTTTTCTGTGA
The DNA here is from genome assembly GCF_045765165.1 of Wolbachia endosymbiont of Trichogramma kaykai. Lineage (NCBI taxonomy): Bacteria > Pseudomonadati > Pseudomonadota > Alphaproteobacteria > Rickettsiales > Anaplasmataceae > Wolbachia > Wolbachia endosymbiont of Trichogramma kaykai. The sequence goes on along the minus strand of NZ_JBJJXK010000002.1, from coordinate 42,294 downwards.
TTTCTGGAGTATCAGGTTTGATATTATCTGCAGGTTTTGACTTATTAACTGGACCTGCAATTATACTTATCGCAGCTGTGCATTTAATCATTGCTTATTTTATAAGATTGGTGTTAAACAGATCGACTTAATTTTGGTCTCGGAAGTTCGTAATTCATTAACAAATGAGTGTAAATATCTGAGCGTAAAGTAGTTTTTGCTGCGTTGTTTTTATGTGCTAATTGTTAATTTGTGGAGTGAAAGATATGGCCGAAGGATTTTTTTCTAGATATATAGGACAGCCTATAAAAAATTTTTATAATTATATTACGGGAAAGAAAGAAGTGTCTGATGATATGCAGAATACAGCAAATCAAGAAAGCTCAGAATTGTTGGAAACTGATGTGCAATCAAATGATGTACCACCAAGTAGTGATAATATAATATAGATGGCATGAGAATCACGCCATCTAAAGTTAAAAAATTCCTTGAGAAACCCGATACTTTAAGTGGTGTATTAATTCATGGAGGTGACAATAGCAAGGTCGATATTTTTGTAGAGGAAATAATTGCCAACTTGAATGAGTATTCAGTTCAGGTGATGGATTTTGCAGTAGTGAATAAGTCGCCTGGCTTGTTATTTTCCGAGTTGGCAAACATTTCGATGTTTACTAAAAAAAGGTTAGTTAAGCTGATAAATGTCAGTGGAAGTATATCTAAAGAGTTAAGAAACATATTGGATCATAATATAGGCGATCATTATATAGTAATGATAGCAAATGATCTTCCATATAGCTCTACAACTAAAAGTTATATGGAAAGCTCAAAAATTTTAGGTGTCATTACCTGCTATAAGGACAGCGGTAGTAATCTTTGTGATATTATATCAAGTTACTTGAAACAAAATGATATAGAGTGCACAAGTGAGATAATCTACCACTTGCAGTCTTGTTTTAATCATAGCAAACTACCTATATATTCAGAGCTTGAAAAATTAGTTTTATATCTGGGAAAAAGAAAAGATCTTAAACTTGCTGATATAGATCTATGCTTTTCGACCTCCGGCAATGATTATGTTACACTTGATCATCTCTGCTCTGCAATAGTGAGTAAAGACATGGGACAATTCATCAGAATTTCCGATGTATTGATACTACAAGAGAATTTTTCACCGATAGCATTAATCCGTATTATATCAAATTATTTTCTACGGCTAGAAAGCGTTTTGCTGTTAATACAAAATGGAACGAATGAACAAGCTGCAATTGACCAGCTGAGTCCTCCATTGTTCTTCAAACAATTGCAGAGTTTTAAATCTCATTTGAAAAGTTTGCAACTTTCAGAGCTTAAGAAGTTCTTAGAAAATTTGATGAGCTTGGAAGTGACCTGCAAAAGAACTGACTTGGACCATAAAATGATCTTTCAGCATGAGATTAACTATTGGTGTTATTCGTTCAGCAGAGCAGTAAAATAAGGTAGACGAGAGAAAAAACAACTAAATGATGTCATGCAAGTAGCTGACACTGGGATGGCTTTGTTGCATCACTCTTCGGATAATAGGTAACGTGGAATAAATTCATGAAGCTATCTCAAATTTAGCCATGCCTATATCAGTAAATTTGTTAAGCAAATAACACTTGAGTAGCAGTTCTCTCTCACGATTAACCTCAGATTTGTTTCTAAAACTAAACCCAAATGTTTGCTTCAGTCGCGAGAAAAAACTTTCTATATAAGATCTCTTCCCATAATTTATCTCTTTTTTCCACCTCTTCATACCATCTTCATCATATGACTTTATGAGCTTGATTGTAGAATTTCTCTCATCCATATAATCCAACTTTGGATGCTCTATTGCATTATTTTGCGGAGGAATCCTTCTCTTTATGTCAAGCTCATCGCACAGTTTGTATAACTTCTTTCGATTATATGCCCTGTCTACATATAGTGTGCTTATATTATATTTAACATCAATCCTTGCAATAAGATCACATGCTCCATAGTGGTCAGAATAAACTCAGCCACTGTATTTTGCTGCTATAACTTTTTTGCTACCTATCTTAGCATTGCATGCAGTTTTCTTGTTTGCTCATAGCGTCGATATTCTCTTTGTTCCTCGATTTCCTGCTTACTTCCTTGAGAAGATACATCACTCAATGAAGAGCTTACTGATGAACGTCTAGATAAGCTTCCAGATGATAGCCTTATATCCTCGTTTTTAGTTTTTCCTTTACTATGTTTCTTATCTCGCTCATCTTTTATGTTATGCTCCTTTTTGAAATTTTTACAGAAAGTACGAAAATATTTTATTTCGCCTTCCTTTTCTGTAGTTTCGTTTATTTTATTGATTAAGCAAATCAGATTTGCCATTGCGAATCCCTTACTAGCCTGTACAAGAATTTTCATATCGCTATCTTTTAATTTTTCGAGCCGTTCTTGTAATATTTTTTGACGTGTATCGTCTTTATCCAGCCCAGGAACCTCAATACACTCCAAACGACCACCCCTAATAAGCGCAGGATCTAAATGATTCTTATGATTAGTTGCAGCAACTACCGTTATATTTTTTGAGGATAAAAACTCTCCATCCAATTTAGTGAGTAAATGAGTTAAAGGTCCTGCATTTTCAGTGGAAGTGCGCTTTTTGCCAATGCCGTCAATCTCATCTATAAAAATTATACACGGACTGTTTGCCTCTGCTTTCTCAAAAACCCGATCTATATTTGATTGATTAGACAAGCAAGATACAAAAACATATATAAACGCAAACAGAGATTTAGTTTGATTTGCAATTGCCTTACTAATGCTAGTCTTACCAGTTCCTGGTGGACCGTACAAGAGATATCCTCTGCCTTGTAACTTACAAATCCCTTTCAATTTTTCTTTTATGTCATTTGATAATACAATATCACTAAGTGTTGTGTTCCACCCTCTTTCTTCACCTTTTGCATAAAATTCCATACTCAACTTTTCTTCTACTTCATCTATTGCAGTACTATTAATTAACTGTGCAGAAAGGTCACCAACCACTTTTTCTAACCCCTCCACTTTATCTTTCGTTACAAAACTATCTGAAATTCTCTCGATTTTTTTTTCTAGATCACTAAGCTTCTTTTTATTTTCTTTAGCCTCTTCATTCTCTAATTCTTCTTTACTTGACTCTTTATTTAGCTCTTTGACTTCAGCTTTCGAGTTTTCTTGAGATTTTTTACTTTGTTTAATCATTTTATATGAAAACACAATTACTACTGCAGAAAGCGCAAATAAAATAAAAATAACAGGGGGAGCTATATTTAAAGCTGGAACTACAGATGTAATTAATGTAAGAGAAGCAATAGCACCAGCTATAAAAAAAGGTATATTAGATCTACTAGACATATTTTAGCTTATAAACAGTGAATTTATAAATAACACATTTAAAGAGTACAAGCTTTTCATAATAAAGCAAGACCAACTAAAGATATAAACCAAGGTGTCCTCAATCAATCTATAATCGAGGTATTATGCAGTATTAAGATATAAGATGGTATGTTGTATTTTTAATTAAGTGTTCTTTTTCTTCCATTTTAGGGTGCTGGAATGATAGATGCTATGATAAGAAATTCAGCAACTTAAAGTAGGTAATTAAAGCCTCTAATTAAGATCTAAATCTATAGTTATTATAAGCAACACTAAAGAAGTGTGGAAGTAAAAAGTTACGAAAGAGCATTATGTATACTTATGCTTTATAGATCTACACTTTGCCATCCTTCTGTTAAGCTTTGCCTCCCTTCCATTACGTTTTGTCGCTCTTGTATTTCTTTTATTTCGTTATCGAATTTTGACATTAGATATTTAGCATAACCAGATGTTAATGCTGTTGATGCAGATACAGCTATTGCTGCCGCGACAGATGTTAATGTAATTTCCATTGTCTCGGTTATAAAAAGCGTCGATGTTACAACATTCCCTAACATGGCAACTAAGCCACCAACAACTACACTACCTTGAACTACTTTATTTTTTAAAAACCCTTTTATACTCTCTACCGTATCTTCTTGGTGATTTATAATGGCATAATACAAAGGATTTTCCTGCAAACTATCTTTTTCATAAACATCTGCACCTCTGTATAGTAGAGCATCTACTATCTCTAAATAGCCATTTTAGCAGCATAATGCAAAGGAGTACTACCACCTCTGTCTTTTACATTAATATCTGCACCTGTTTTTAGTAGAGCATTTACTACACCTACACATCGACTATAAACGGCATGCTGCAAAGCAGTCTCTCTATTTTCACCTTCTACATGAACATCCACATGCCTATCTAATAAAACATTCACTAAATCCTTACAGCCAGCCGCTGCAGCTGCAATTAATAATGTAAATTCGGCATCAGGATCACTTTGGATGAATCTATGATTTATACTAAAATTTTTATTTTCCCACTCTTGATACGCTATTGTATCTTCCCTTCGCAATACTCCTTTTATTTTATTAATTACGTTATCTTTATTTACACTTGCATCTTTATCAATTGCACTTAATATCTTTTTCAGATTTTCACAATCCATCTTTACCTCCTATAACTTTACGTTGCAGTTACTACACAATTACAAACAAAAGTAAACACATCTTTGGAAATTACTTAGAAAAAGAATCCATTAAAAAAGTCAGTGATTTGCAATAAATAACTGATCCATTTAATTGAAAGAAATATGTGATGTAACTATAGTCATTATAAACAACAATAGAAAAAACACGGAAGTAAAAATTTATATTGATCTTATCATATTTATTATTAGCATAATTATAAACATGGGAAAGCAAATAAGTGAAAGACCAGCTTGAGGTACAGTGTGACGAGTACGTTTTATTGCAAATGGTGTATAAGATAAGTAAGATAACTTACTTAATTCCCTCGCGAGCATGCTTCTTGATTATATTTACGTTTAAATAAGCGTATTTTATGTAGCGTTATGGGAATTATGACCTCTGCATTTTGAAACATGTCTTTGTTAGCTTTGTACATCTACTGTGCGTAGACTTTCATGTAGTTTAAGTTATCAAAAAATTTAAATTTATAATCATATTTTTGGTATGTTCATCGTAGGCAAAAACTGGTCTTAATACTTTAAATGGTGAAGGGTTACTGATGCGTCCACCACATGTATCAATGTTATCTGGAATTACTATACCACAAACATTACAGTAATGCTTAGTTAAAAAATTGATTTTTTTATTGCATTCACTACATAAATCATAACTTTTATCAATTATACGTTCACAACTTACGCATACGTTTGGAAATATGAGATCTGTAGCTTTTTTTTAATAAGACAAGATTCATGAATTAAATATGTTAGGTATACCTTTCAAAATGCTCCTCATAACATAATTATTAAGAAATAGTCGATACTTGATCCAATAAATATGTTTTAAGATACTTGCCTGTAACGCTTTTTGGAGTATGTGCAACTTTTTCTGGAGTTCCTACAGCAACCACTTCGCCACCTTTTACTCCACCCTCTGGACCAATATCTATTATGTAATCAGCAGTTTTTATAACATGTAAATTGTGCTCAATAACTATAACAGTATTTCCTAAATCAACTAGCCTATGGAGTATTTTCAGTAAATTATTTACATCTTCAAAATGTAACCCAGTTGTTGGCTCATCGAGAATATACAATGTTTTTCCGGTAAATCGCTTTGATAGTTCCTTAGACAGCTTTATTCGTTGTGCTTCACCCCCGGACAACGTTGTTGACGACTGTCCAAGCGTTATATAACCAAGCCCTACTTCCTGTAAAGAAGTCAACTTTTCCTTTATAATTGGAAGATTTTCAAAAAAGTCACATGCTTGATCTATTGTCATACCAAGCACATCAGAAATTGATTTTCCCTTGTAAGTAACTTCCAATGTTTCTCGGTTATACCTCTGTCCTCTACATTGCTCACATTTCACATAAACGTCCGGCAGGAAATGCATCTCGATCTTTAAATGCCCATCACCTTTACAAGCTTCACATCTTCCTCCCTTGGTATTAAATGAAAATCGTCCTATATTGTAACCTCGTGCCTTCGACTCTGGGAGACCTGCAAACCAATTTCTGATGTGAGTAAACACACCAACATATGTTGCTGGATTTGATGCCGGGGTCCTACCAATTGGTGACTGATCAACTTCTATAATTTTATCTATATACTCAAGTCCTTCTATTTTATCGCATTTACCATGCTTTGCAGATGAATGATTTATCTTCTGTGCTGAGTATTTATATAGTGTTTCTATTACTAAACTTGATTTTCCTCCTCCTGATATTCCAGTAACACAAATAAGATTCCCTATAGGAAATTCAACATTTATATTTTTTAAGTTATTCTCACATGCGTTAACTACCTTTATGAACTGAGTTGTTTGCTTTCTTCTTTTTGAAATTGAAATTTCCTTCTTTCCACTTAAATACTGTCCTGTTATGCTCTCTGAATTTTTTTGTACCTGATGTGGTGTTCCTTCTGCAACGATTTTTCCTCCATTCACTCCAGCTCCAGGACCAATATCAATCACATAATCAGCAGCCATTATTGTGTCTTCATCATGTTCAACAACAATCACAGTATTACCCATGTCTCTCAGATTTCTAAGTGTGGCAATTAATCGATCATTATCACATTGATGAAGGCCAATTGAGGGTTCGTCAAGCACGTATAGCACTCCTGTTAAACCAGAACCAATTTGCGAAGCAAGCCTAATCCTCTGGCTTTCACCACCAGAGAGAGTGCTAGATTCACGGTCAAGTGTAAGGTAATTTAGCCCTACATTCTTTAAAAATGTCAGCCTTTTGATTATTTCGTTTAATATTTTATTTGAAATTTGCCTTTGTTGTTCTGTAAGTTTATCTGATAAATCTCCAAACCACTTAAGGGATTCATCGATGCTGAGCCTTGATATTTCACCTATATGTTTTTCGTCAATTTTCACTGTAAGTGCTTCTTTTCTCAATCTATATCCAGCACATTCTTTGCAGTCAGTAACAGAACAATACCTATCAATAAGTGATGCATCGTAATCCATCTGGCGTTCTAGGATACTGACCAAACCTTGAAATTTCATTTCTCTAGAGCCAAAAAGTATTAAATCCTTCACTTTTTGGTCTATATTCTTCCACGGAACATCAAGGCTAAATTTGCAATTTTCAGCCAGTGATAGAATTGCATTTTTTAGCAATCCATAGTTTGTATGCACTTGACGGAATATTGATCCAATTGGCTTTAAAGCACCTTCAGATATCGAGAGCGTTTCATCTGGCACTATTAGCTTTGCATCAACACTTAGTTTTTTACCGAGCCCATTGCATGAACTGCATGCACCGTAGGGGCTGTTAAAAGAAAACAATCTTGGCTCTATTTCTGCAAGAGTAAAGCCAGACTCAGGACATGCAAAATTCTCTGAGAAAGTTAAAGTTTGACCATTTTTATACTTGGAATTGTGGTTATCAGGTAAGTTCACTATTTCTGCATACATTAAGCCATGGCCCAGACTCAATGCTGATTCTACACTGCTTGGTAGTCGATTTCCTATATCATCTGATATGGATATTCTATCTGCAATAGCAAAAATATCATGTTTCTTGTTTTTATCGAGTTTAGGCAAGTCATCTATATTGTATGTTTCACCATCTATTTTTAGTCTCACGTAACCCTGCTTTTTAATTTCCAATATCTCTTTAAAGTGCTCTCCTTTTCTGCCACGCACAATAGGAGCAAGTATATATATTTTAGTTTCTAAAGGTAATGCTATAATAGTATCTACAATTTGAGATACAGCCTGTTTCGTTATTGGCAACCCAGTTATAGGTGAATAAGGTATTCCTACTCGTGCATATATCAAACGTACATAATAGTAAATTTCAGTAACGGTTCCAACGGTTGATCTTGGATTTTTTGAGATCGACTTTTGATTAATTGATATTGCAGGAGAGAGGCCTGTGATTGACTCAACATCTGGTTTATCTTGAATATTAAGAAATTGACGTGCATAAGCCGATAGACTTTCGACGTATCGGCGTTGGCCTTCTGCATAAATAGTATCGAATGCGAGGCTAGACTTACCAGAACCACTTAGTCCAGTTATAACAACTAACTTATTTTTTGGTATATTGACATCAATACCCTGCAAATTATGCTCTCTTGCACCTTTAACTCTGATCATACTTCATGTACCTTTGACCATTACAGCCTCAAAATACATAAACTCACAACAATTTTCTACTAATTTTTTCAACTATTACGGAAAACGAGATAGCACAACTAGTGCAAAACATTTTGCCACACAACTATATAAATATCTGTTTTCGCCAAGTTAGTTCGTACAACAAATGGTTTCATAAAAGTATGTTTTCTACAATCTCATCAAAAACATGCTTACCAATTTTTGGAAACAGGAAATTTTATTTTATATAAAATATAGAATTTTGATAAATTTAACTTTTTTGTGAGATTATGCGGCTGTAAAAATAAATTTAGAGGAAAAGTTTATGGCAATAGAGAAGGAGAAGTTTTTTGAAATAATAAATGAGGTAAGTAAAAGTAGCGATTTGGATGAAGATAATTTACTTGAAAAAATAAAGAATGAGTTAAAAGGAAAAGATGAAGGAGAGTACAACAAGTTTAGTAAAAATTTTAGTAAAGAACATCAATTTAGTATAAAAATTTCAGAAGAAGCTTCAGAAGATTGGACGTTGTTACATCTTGCTACAGCATGCAACAATCTTTTGATAGCGGAATTTCTAATGAAAAAGAAAGCAAGTGTTAGCGCTAGAGTAAAAGATGGATCTAGAAATGATGGAATAACTGCTTTGCATATTGCTGCTTCTTGTGGACATGAAAGCATGGTAAAACAACTACTAAGTGATGATCGAGTGAATCCTTCATTAAAAAGTAAAAATAAGACTCCAAGGGAGGTGGTAGGTAATACAGAAAATAAGGAAGCGATAGTACAAATGTTAGAGGAGGCAGAAGAAAATCATTCGCGAAAGAAGATAAGAGGCTTTCACATCCAAGTTGGAGAAGGAAGTTGTAACCACTCATCTCAGAATGATAATATAACTCGAGTCAGTTCATTTGTGAATGGAATTACTAGATTAGGAAATGATAGAGAAAAATCAATAGCAGTGGAAATACAAATGTGGAATGAAAGAAGGAAAGACAATAATGATAATATTCAGAGTGAGCAAATCGCTTCTCATTCTATTACTGGTGAAAGTTTTAGTAGTGACGACAGCGTTCTAGAGTATGAGGCTACATTTGATACTTCTTTCTGCTCTCAAATAAGTAAGGACGGAGCAGCTAATGAAGTTAATGACCAAATTTTAGAAAGTCTGCAACCTCAAATTCAGTTGCAAGATAGGCAAATTCGGAAGTTAGAAAAGCCAGGTAAAGAATTAAAACATGTTGAGAAAGAACTAGAAAAATTAAAGAGTGACTTAGCTGGACATGAGAATAGGTTAGAAGTACTTGATAAACTCAGTGAAGATAATCAATCACTAAAACAACAAATACAAGATCCAAAAAGTAAAAATACAACACTTAATAGTGAATTAAGCAAAACCAAAGCAAATAAAGTATTACTAGAAAAAACAGAAAAAGCACAACTGTCTTTCTTAAAAATTGCTTCTGTAAACTTTGCAATCATGTTGACAGTAGGTGTTGCCTTTAGTGTAGCCTGCCAATTACCAATTCTATTGATGATTGCAACTTCTGTGATGTCTTCATTGATAGTCGGTGGAGTTACATACGCACTATTACCGCAACCTAGTGAATTAAAAGAAGTAAGTATTCAATGCTCAATGCAACATGATGCTTGTAAAACTTAACTTGTGTGCTTCCTGGTAATTTTGATATAGTTATTTCAGTTGAAATTTACAGATTTACAAATGGCAAGCTTAAGTGTAAGAGAAGCGTTATGCGCAGCAATCAGAGAAGAAATGCAAAATGACCCTGATGTATTTATCATGGGTGAAGAAGTTGCAGAGTATGATGGTGCTTATAAAGTAACAAAAGGATTACTGAAAGAGTTCGGAGAAAATAGGGTAGTTGATACACCTATTACCGAACATGGATTTGCTGGTCTTGCTGTTGGAGCAGCGTTTGCTGGGCTCAAACCTATTGTTGAGTTTATGACTTTTAATTTTTCTATGCAAGCTATTGACCAAATTGTGAATTCCGCAACAAAAACAAATTATATGTCAGGTGGACAACTTGGATGCCCTATAGTGTTTCGTGGACCAAATGGAGCTGCAGCAAGAGTTGCCGCACAACATTCTCAGTGCTTTGCATCTTGGTATTCGCATGTTCCAGGTTTGAAAGTAATAACACCTTACTTTGCATCTGATTGCAGAGGTCTGCTTAAAGCTGCAATTCGTGATCCTAATCCAGTAATATTTCTAGAAAACGAGATCGCTTATGGGCATGAACATGAGATTCCTGATTCTGAGCTATCAAATAAAGATTATCTACTTGAGATAGGCAAAGCTGCTGTTATACGGGAAGGAAAGGATGTAACTATCACTGCTTTTTCATTAAAACTAATGGATGCGTTAAATGCAGCAGATTTACTCTCTAGTGAAGGAATAGAAGCTGAAGTTATCGACCTCAGAACCTTAAGACCACTTGACACTGAAACAGTTATTAACTCTATTAAGAAGACCAATAGATTAGTAAGCATAGAAGAGGGTTGGCCATTTGCAGGAATAGGAGCAGAACTCTCAGCCATGGTTATGGAACAAGGATTTGACTACCTTGACGCTCCGGTTGTACGGGTAACCGGCAAGGATGTCCCCTTACCTTATGCTGCAAGCCTAGAAAAGAAAGCATTACCACAAGTCGAAGATATAGTTGAAGCTGTGCACCAAGTCTGCTTTAGAAAGAAATAGTCCTATTGACTCTTTTTTTTATCTCCTGTTCCACATTCTTCCATAAAGGAAGGATCTGTAGAGTTTATACCACCCATTACTTTTATGACAATAGTTTTAGCGCCAAAAAACACAGCGCAAATACACCGAGGGCGAAAAGAGCAGGCCACGGCATTCTACCAAATATTGCAAGTAAAGCTGCTCCTATTATCACTACGGTCATAAGCGGTCCACCTATTCACCACACGTAGCCAATAATATTACATATTACTTGAGAAGTTGTATCGTCATTAGAGTTAGCAGCACTTCCAACATGAGAAAAAGAAATAAATAATACTATAAGTAGAATACAAAAAAAACCCTTCTAATTGTAGGGTTCATCCCTATACCTTAAGTTTAAATATTACAATTATATCTAAAATGTATAATTTTCAGTAAAACTAGCATTGTGATTTATACAATATTGCATAGCAAATGATGTCTATTGGTTATCAATCACTGTCAATTATTTGAGAGCTTATTTCGACTTTCGAAAAAGAGCAATAACACCCATGAGTAAAATTTCACATTACCACTTTTATGTGTTATGATAAGCTCAAATTTATAAAGAAAATAAAATTGAAAGAATTAAGAGAGAACCGGATAGCAAGAACGAGAAAGTTTTTATCTTCACTGTTTTTTTTGCTACTAATTGCGCTATCAATACGTAGTTTTTTATTTGAGCCATTTCATATTCCTTCTGGTTCAATGAAAAGCACTCTACTTGAGGGAGATTATATTTTTACTAGTAAATATTCATATGGTTATAGCAAACACTCTTTTCCATTTTCTCCAAACATCTTTAGCGGTAGAATCTTTTATACCCCTCCGGAGCGTGGTGATATAATAGTTTTCAAGCCTACAAGAAATGATAGCATTAGATTTGTTAAGCGGGTAATAGGAATACCGGGCGATAAAGTGCAAATGATAGAGGGGGAGTTATATTTAAATGATCAGAAAGTAAAGCGAAGACAAATTGAATTTTTTTTTGATTATGAGTCAAAGCGTAATATAGCAAGATACATCGAAACACTCCCGAGCGGCAAGGAGCATGAAATTCTAATAGATAATCTTTCTAATAAGTTATCATACAATACTCCAGTTTATTATGTGCCTGATGATCAATTTTTTGTTATGGGAGACAATAGAAATAATTCTTATGATAGCAGGTTTTCTGAAATTGGGTTCATACCAACTGAAAATATAGTTGGGCGCGTAAGCATGGTTGGTTTATCGTTGAAGTTAGACAAAGTTGATTGGTTACCGTTTGATTTTAGGTTACCTACTGCTCTGAGATTTGACAGGGTACTTCACAAAGTTTTATGAACTCTATCTGTCTGCTGATTCGCATAACTCTAGAGCAGAGTTTTCTAACTCAGAGATAGCATTATTAATGTTGTCTAAGTCATTTTCCTGTAAAGCGTCTTTTGCATTCTGTAGTAAAATTTTTAACTTTTGCTCAATGGAAACATTCTCAATTAGATGTATGAGCTTGTTACCGTTAATTTTAGCCTCTGCAAGGGAACGAGCCTTCATGTCTTCATCAAAGTTACTTACTGACTGATTGACCATGTCTTGAATATCTTCTTCACTTAAGCCAGAGCTTGAATTTATTTCAACTGTCTGTTCGACTCCAGTAGTTTTTTCTCTTGCAGTGACAGTCAATATTCCATCAATGCTAACTGTAAACCCTATTTCAACTTTTGCAGAACCTGCAGGCAATTGTGGTATACCTTTGAGTTCAAATCGTGCTAGAGATTTATTATCTTTTATCATTTCACGTTCTCCTTGACAAACGTGAATTTTCATTGCCGTTTGCCCGTTAGCGTAAGTTGTAAACTCTTTTATTTCTGAAACTGGTAGTGGTGTATTTCTTGGTATAATTTTTTCAACTATTCCCCCCATAGTTTCTATGCCAAGTGATAAAGGCAGCACATCAAGGAGAATATTCCTATCTTTTGAGTTTGAAGTTAAATAATGAGCCTGCAAAGCTGCCCCACTGGCAACTGCTTTGTCCGGATCCACATCATTCAGCACTTTATTGCCAAAGAGTTTGATGAGTGAATTTTGCACTAATGGCACTCTAGTTGCGCCACCAACTAAAATTACCCCTTTTATATCATCGATTTTAAGATCTATGTTGCTTATAGTATGAGTAACTATATTTATAGTCTTATTAACTAAAGGACTGATTGCGTGCTCGAATTCTTCTTTGGTAATTTTGCACTTAAATAATTCACCATTGATGCTTAATTCAAAAGTGCCAGAGTTATCTTCACTTAGGTACTCTTTTATAGCACGTATATTGCAGATACCAGTTTTAGTGTATGAATGTTGTAATTTGTAGGTAGTTGTATCAGATGGTGTCATCCCAGTGCTTGACACTGGAATCCAGTTCTTATTATATAACTTTCTGGTGTGTTCACTTGCAATCAAACTTTCTGGATCCCAGTGTCGGAGCACTGGGATGACACTAGAGCATTTTTTATTTAAACCTACCTGTTCTCTATACTTTTCAAGCACGATTAAACTAAGTAGATGATCAAAATCATCACCACCAAGTTTAGTATCACCACCAACTGCAAGAACTTGAAACACTCCTTGATGTAATTTTAATATTGAAATGTCAAATGTTCCACCACCGAGGTCATAAACTGCATATATGCCACTGTTATTGTTCTTTTCAATGGAATAAGAAAGTGCTGCAGCAGTTGGTTCATTAATGAGGCGAAGAACATCTATGCCAGCTAATTTTGCTGCATATTTGGTTGCGTTACGTGCTGAATCATCAAAATAAGCTGGTACAGTAATCACTGCTTTGTTAACTGTCATCCCTGTGAATTTTTTTACCCTCTTGCATAGAGTTTTTAGTATCTCAGCAGAGATCTCAATAGGAGTGAGATACTTTTCTTCTGAGCATTTTAACCTAATAACTTTTTCACTTTCGTTATCCATTTCACAATTGATACCTTCTTTATGCAAGTCTTTAACACTTTTACCCATTAAGCGTTTTATAGAGCAGATAGCGTTTTCGCCAACATCGTAGCCTACTTTTAGTACATCCTTTTCATATGAAATGACAGAAGGTAATAGTTCACGACCTTGCTCATCTTTAAATATTTCTACATTGCCAGCTTTATTTACCATGGCAATTAAAGAGTTAGTAGTTCCAAGATCTATACCAAAAACTACCTGATTTGAACTTGGTTCAGAAATTTGAACTGGCCGCATTTTCCTTTATCTCCTCAAATGACTTATATAAATATCTCAATCTAAAAACTTGCGTAGCAGCTTCATCAAAATTTTTTGTAGCAAAAGCATTAATTAGGTTTTTAGTACAATCTTTTACCTTTTCATCAATCATCCTACTTGCAAATTGCAAATCATCGCAGTCTAGAAAGTATTCTCTTATTTCCATTGATTCATTTAACATTTCAGGATCAAGATGCTCTTTTTTGCTTTGTACGTCAAAAAGATCCAACAAATGTTCAGCACGCTTTAGCGGTGACTTCAGTACCTGATAAGCTTTGTTGATATTTTCCATATTTTTGGACTCTCTTTCATTTATATCAGTTTTGCTTAGCTCAATATATTTTTTCTCCAGCTCATCAAAGCTGATGTTAAAAGCCGGTTCAATTCCAAATAATGTGAAATGGTTGCTAGACATGAAAACTCTCTCCACAACCACATTTTCCTTTCTCATTAGGATTTTTAAAAATAAAACCTGATGAGAATTTTTCCTCTACATAATCCATTTCAGATCCAAGGATAAACATGATAGATTTCGGATCGATCAGCACCTTGACTTTTTGATCATCACTGCATCTTTCTTCAATTACCGACTCCAAAGGACGAACATCATATGCATATTCAATATCATATTTTAAACCAGAGCATCCTTTTTGCTTAATTAGAACTCTTATTCCTATTGCTTCTTCAAGGTTAGCATGCTTCTTTTTGTCCAATAAAAACCTTACCCTCTCTATTGCATTTGCAGTTAGAGTGATAGGTTTTTTAACAGAATTTACTCCTTGAAATTCACTCATATTCCTCAATGTTTTTGTTTATTTTGATAATCATGAATAGCAGCTTTTATAGCATCCTCAGCAAGTACTGAACAGTGTATCTTTACTGGCGGCAAAGACAATTCTTCCACTATCTGAGTATTCTTTATCTTTGTTACATTCTCAATAGTTTTTCCTTTGATCATTTCTGTAAGCAAAGAACTTGAAGCTATAGCAGAACCACAACCAAAAGTTTTAAATTTTGCGTCTTCAATAACACCTTTATCGTTAACCTTTATTTGCAGTTTCATTACATCTCCGCATGATGGCGCACCAACTAAACCAGTACCAACATTTGGATCATTTTTATCCAGAGAACCAACATTCCTTGGATTTTCGTAATGATCTAAAATTTTCTCATTATAACTCATAGATTACCCGTAAACCATTACTTGCATTATAACATATTTAGGTTAAAAACTAAAGTAAAATACACTAGCAAGCGGTACATTTTACTCACAAAATATATAGGTTACGAGTGTATTTACTTTACAAATACATATAGTGCATGTCATTCTTTATATGGTAATTTTAAGAAGGAGTATTTCTTGAGTTTATTCAGCAATCTTTATCAAGGACTATTAAAAACCTCCTCCCGTTTTAGTGATGGAGTAAAAAATATTTTTTCTGGCAAAAAAAAATTAGATCAGTCGCTTTTAGATGATCTGGAAGAGCTTCTGATTAGCATGGATATAGGTCATAAAACTTCTAGGTTGCTTATTGATAAGCTCGCAAGTATCAAATTTGAATCAGAAGTTGAACATAACATTATCACACAGCAGTTAATGAGCGAAATAGAAACAATATTAAACCCTGTTATGCAGCCACTCATTTTGAATAAAGAACCACACATAGTAATGGTATGCGGAGTGAATGGTAATGGAAAAACTACAACTATAGGTAAACTTGCCTATAAATATAAGGAAAAAGGAAAATCCGTTATGCTTGTTGCGTGCGACACATTCAGAGCTGCTGCGAGTGAGCAATTAAATATTTGGGCAGAACGTTCTGATTGCTCTATTGTTACTGGAGAGCACGGTAGCGATTCTGCAAGTGTGGCATACAGAGCTGTAAATCAAGCGATAAAAGATAGCGTTGATGTTGTTTTAATTGATACAGCAGGAAGGCTACAAAACAATGTAAATCTCATGCAAGAGCTGTCAAAAATACATAGAACGATAAAGAAATTGGATGATACTGCCCCTCATGATGTTATTTTAGTTCTTGATGCCACTACTGGCCAAAATGCTTATAGCCAATTAGAGGCCTTTAGTAAAATGGTTGGTGTTACCGGGTTAATTGTAACAAAGCTAGATGGTACTGCCAAAGGTGGAGTAGTGATTGGGCTTGCAGAAGCTTATAAGGTGAAATTACACGCTATAGGAATTGGTGAAAGTATAGAAGACCTGAGGGAATTTACTGGCAAAGAGTTTGCTGAAGCGCTGTTTAAATGTAATTGAAGATCTCTTTAATTTTCTCATATGACCAAGCTTAATTATCATGAGAAGCCGTTTTTAGGTGGTATCATTCCAGTACTTCCTATTTGAGTGGCCTTTTCTTTTCATCCCAGTCTGGGATCCAGATTGCAAGTGAGTTGGGTGAGCCGTTATAGATAGCTAACGTATAAAAATTACTTCCGCATATTTTCAATCTCATTATAATTACAAACAGAGATATTTTAAGAGCTCAAAATCTATCTTTAGTCTGCAGACTTTTCAATCAAACTTGTTAAAAATGTATTCTTCAGTATATGTCTGTCGTATGTGCACTGCATTTTTTCCTAACTCTTTTTTATACAGGAGGATTTTATGTCCAGAATTCCAGATACTTGATCTTTACTTTAGCCAACAAAAATCAATGGGCGCCCATGGTTCTTATAAAGAAAGTATAAGAAAAAATATTTTAGAGAATATGAAATAAGGATCTAATATGTTTTGTGGGCAACCAAAAACCACTTCAGCTTGTCACTCATTCCTAAAAAGGAATTATATTAATGTAATATTGATACTTGTATACCAACATAAATATATTTTTAAAATTTAAGGAGTATATTATGACAATGTCTACCACAAATTAGTGAGAAATTAGCAGCTAGCGCAAAAAGTCTCTTTGATGAGAGCGAAAAATTATTGCTTACAGAAGAGGAAATACACAATCAAGATTTAATGTATATTTAATCACAAAAAAAGAAGATATTCTACATCTTCTTTTTTTATGCGATAATTAGCTACTTGTTTTCGTATTCGTCCAGACAAGGTAGTCATGAGTAAAAACAGCAAATGGTCAGTGCGTGAAACTTGAATCCAGCTAATTTGGTAAACACTTTACAGTGTTTTTGATGACGAAAAGACTGGATGCCAGTGTCTGGGCACTGGCATGACAGGAGTGTGAGATAAGGCTACATATATACTCCAACAGGTATGATGGTGTCATTCCAGTGCTTGACACTGGAATCCAGAAAAAAGAAGCCTATGTCACCTACTCAGATGAAATTACGGAATCTGGGATAACATCCTTCCCACAAGCAAAATGTTCATGCGGATAGTATTTAACTGTGATTGAAGACCTCTTTTAACTCTTTTATATGACCAAGCTTAATTATCTCAATATCATGAGAAGAATAATTGCCATTTTTAGGCATAATCGCTTTTTTGAATCCTAATTTCTGTGCTTCTTTTAGTCTGAGATCAGCATGCGAAACGTTTCTAATTTCTCCTGAAAGTGCAACTTCACCGCAGATTATTGAAGAAGTTGGTAGCGGTAAATTTACTAAACTTGAAATAAGGGAGGCAGCAACAGCAAGATCAGCTGATGGTTCCTGTATTTTGAGTCCTCCCGCAATGTTTAGGTATACTTCTTTATCATGCAAAAACATTTTACAACGAGCACTTAGAACCGCGATTATCATAGCTAATCTATTAATATCCCAACCAACTACTGCTCTTCTTGGAGTTGCCATATTAGTCCTTGCTATTAATGCTTGCACTTCCATTAAGATTGGTCTTGAGCCTTCAACTCCTGCAAATACGGCGCTGCCAACTACTTCTCTATCATGTGCGGTCAAGAATAATGATGATGGATTATCAACAGGCATGAGTCCTGCTTTATACATCTCAAAAACACCAATTTCATTTGCAGGGCCAAATCTATTTTTAATAGTACGTAAAATGCGATATTGATTACTATTTTCACCCTCAAAATATAGTACTGTATCTACCATATGCTCCAGGGTTTTAGGTCCCGCTATTTGTCCATCTTTCGTTATATGGCCAACTATTAAGAGAGAAACAACATATTGCTTTGCAAGAACAGTCAATTCATGAGCGCAGATACGGACTTGAGTTACAGTTCCTGGTGCTGATGTGACTTTGCTATCATACATAGTTTGTATAGAATCAATTATCAAGAACTTAATACTTTTATTTTTCCTTATTGTTGCTACTACATCAGTTAAAGATACTGTAGATAAAAGCTTAATTTTAGGTTCATTTATCTTAAGACGCTTTGCTCTGAGGCTCACTTGCTCTAAAGATTCCTCGCCAGATACATAAAGACATTCAAAAGAGGAAAGTTGTACAACATTAGCTGCAATCCTAAGCAAAAGAGTAGATTTTCCAATTCCAGGTTCACCACCAATTAAAATGCTAGCACCTTGAACGATACCTCCACCAAAAACTCTATCTAACTCTTCTATTCCCGTTAAAAAACGATCGGGGGTAATAATTTCACTATCTGATAACGCTTTTATTGAAATTGGTGCAGATGTACTTCTCGTTTCTGTTTTTAGTACTATTTCTTCGACAACCGTATCCCAACTGTCACATGCAATACACCTTCCTACCCACCTTCCAGTGCTATAACCGCAGAATTGACATACGTATGCAGTTTTCATAAAAGCCAAATTATAATTGTAATAAAAATTAGCTAAATAAGTGAAATAAATTTAAATAGAGAAAATTACCAATCACACTTTTTATCTTGTGGTTTTATTTGCAATATTGCTACTAAGCTGACTAATAAGCAAAAAATTACATAAAGCCCAGCAGCAAAGTCTATTTTAGGAAACATTATAGTAAACCAAGTGCATATCATAGGAGTAAATCCTCCATGCAAGGCAAAAGAGATGTTACGTGATAAGCTAACACCACTAAATCTAACATTAGTAGGAAAAAGCTCAGCAGTAACTATCCCTATAGGATTAATACCCCTCTCGATTATAGAAAGAGCCATCACACTCAACATGACTATAAGATAGCTTTTATAGTAATATGCAATAGATAACATAGGACAACATAATACTATTGTTATCACTATAAATAAGATTGCAGTGCGTTCTCTTCCTGTTTTATCAGCTAAAATTCCAAGCACTATTGAAGATATCGGCATTAATATACTGGTTATAATGAGTACAACTTCGTTGACATACGTTGTTACATAAGTTTCAACAGACACTATTTCTTTTGCAATTGTTCTAAGAAATATGGTAAATCCAACAGCAACATTAACAGGTACAGATATTAAAATGGCAAGTATCAGAGCTCTCTTATAGCGTTTTGTAAGCTCTATTATTGGTAAATTAGGTAAATTTCTTTGTTCTCGATTTTTTTCATACGCTGGAGTTTCTCCTAGTGTATATATACTATATGCACTTATTAATCCTAAAATGGCTGAAAAAATAAACGGCAGCCTCCAACCCCAAGCGTTAAAATCAGTGTTTTTTTTACAGATGATCACTGCAACCACAGAGAGCAATATGCCAATGGAGCGACCAAAACTTATTATTCCAAAAAACATTCCTAGTTTTTTCTTATTAGGTAAATGCTCTATGAGATAAACAGAGCTACCTCCTTGCTCAGCGCCAAGTGCAACCCCTTGTATCAGATGGATTGTAAGAAGCAACATAGTAGAGGTTATTCCTATTTTACTATAACTTGGAATAAACGCAACGAGACTAGAAGGAATCGATATTAGCAAAATAGCAATCGTTAACGCCATTCTCCTTCCATACCTATCACCAATGTGACCAAATACAGATGCACCAAGTGGTCTTACCATTGCACCCATTCCTGCAATTCCAAACAATTGCAATATGCTGTAGTAGATATCTTTTGCATAACAAAATTCTCTACTAATTATATTAACCAGATCAATAAAGAGCATATGGTCATACCATACTGCGATTCTACAGAGTATTGTTGCAATCAATACTCTTGTCTGCTGATTGTACACTTAGTTTAATTTGTAAATGTCTACTTGTTTTTATTTTGGCTTCTTTTTAGAACTTTGCAACTCAAGCGTATGGCTTATGTGTAAATATTATTAAAATTGGAACTTGCATAACCATCCAGTCTGGGATCAAATAAAAAAATCTGGTCACCCGCTGGAATGAAATGGTGGAATGACACCTCTCTTAAATTACTTTAGTTACAAATATCAAGAAATTTACCAAGTAGAAAAAAGACAAAAGACCCCCCCCTATTAGCTATCTCTAATCCTGAAAGTTGGCCTGTCTTAAACAGCCCCTTTCAGCTTATATGGTTAAAAAACTGGAAGTTTTGTAAAGAAATAAGATACACATAGTACAAAAAATTAAAAATAAGACGACAACTGCGTTATGCTTTTGTCGTTTAATCTGCACAGACGAAGATAAATAGTATAGCGTTATCCTTATGATATGTATAACGAAGAATAATAACAAATCCAATATATGTGGGAAAAATCAGACATTATGAGAAAGAGTATGAGGGAAAGCATGAAGCAATAATAAAAGAGGAAAAATGGCAAAAAGCGCAGGAATTGATAAAGAATCAACCTATATAGAGAAAAGCAAAATATGATGAAGCGCCACTTAGGGGAATAATTAAGTGCAGGAGCTATGATGTAAACATGACTCTGACATACTCAAAAAAAAGAGATAAAAGGTATCGATTATTTAATTAACTTATTACGTGTGCAACAATCATTTAGGGGGAAAGGGTTATAAATCATGCTGGATACAACAGTAGTAGAAAATGATCCAAAATCTATAAATTATAGTAGTTTATATTTAAATAATAATCTTTAACCTTTATGGCAAATTAATCTACCTAGAAACTTCTCTCCTAGGATCAGAAGTCCTTCTTAATTCTTCACGTTCTGTCCATTTGTTGTTAGACTCCTCTATTACTTCAGGATGCATCAATCCACTAGATCTTTCAAAATATCCCTGTTCAATAGCATCGTAGACCCAGTAGCCACCAAGCTCGCAATCATTGCCTAACTCTCCTTCGCGACCTTTGAATTTTTCTAATATTTCTTCTCTATTACTCACTTCTACTATAATTTTGCTTTTATCCTGTACGTCAGGATATAGCCTAACGTCTACATTTCCCAAACTAGTATAGAAAGTTAATGCTATACTGCTGCCTTCTGTAAGATCTGTGTAATTCCTTATGCCATCTTCAGTTCTAATTTCTACTTCACTTTTACCGATCTTTACTATATTTCTTCCACATTTTACATCTCCATCGGTTATACCTAAATCCCTTACCCCATCTGTTATCTTTATAATGTCTATTTTACTATCTTGAGAATATTCTAAGTAAAAAACGGAGTTGTCTATTCTTACATCTTTTAGCTCGCTATTGGTTGCACTTTTTGCGATTTCAATAAACTTACGAGAATTGCTAACATAATCTATATAAGCTTTTTTTAGATTAGTTTTATGCTCTTTAAATTCTGATATCAGTGTGTTAGCATCAACTGTATTACCAAACACTGCCCCTTTTGATACTAATTGACATATTATACTACTAGAAACTTTAGGATTTTTTTCCAACTCACTGATTTTTTTCATCACATAATCAGTAAAAGTGTACTCATTACCTAAAAAGAAATCTTGTGGAAGAGAATAGTTTAATCGTACACCAGACTTTATAGCATCGTTTACAATCCTTTCAAGTTCAGCCATGTTTTGAGCTCGAAATACCTTATCAGAAAACTTATTTAACTTCTCCTTTTGATTTGAAGTTAAATTAACGAGTAATTTACTGGCCTGTCCTTCCTTTTTCTGACGATAAATATTCATAGCATAATCTAATGCTCCTGCTTCTAAAAATATCTTTCTTAACTCTTGAATAAGGCCTTCATTGTCCCAAGAAAAACGATCAACATAAGAAAATACTTTTGATTCACCCATTCCTCGCCGAATATTTAGCACCACTTTTAGGTCTGAATCTCCTTTATGCTTACTTAAAAACTCCTTTAAATTTTTAGTGCAGTCCGAATCGAGTACAAGTAAGTCATATAATTCCTTATTCATCTTTTTCTGTTTATCAGTTAAAAATAATTCTTCAATATCATAGCGGAGTTTATTAGTTGCTATTTGTTGTGGAGTTCTTCCCTTTCTACTTGTTATATTAGGGTTAGCTCCTTTCAAGAGAAGAGACTTTGCATTATCGTAATGACCTTTAGCAGAAGCAAGGTATAGTGGTGTTTTTCCTTTATTATCTTGTATGTTAGGATCTGCACCTGCTTCTAGGAGAAAATCTATAGCCTGATTTCCTGTGCGACGAAATCCACCAATATTTTCTCCTGCAATCGCATGCAATACTGTTGATTGAGATTCTCCTCTTCTTAGGTTAAGAATTACTTTTAAATCTTTATTGTTTTTATTATCATGTAAAAATCCTTCAAGGGGCTCAGTATTATCAAATGAACCACAGTTAGAAGATAAACATCTTAGAGCACTAAGTAACTTTTTGTTTAAAATTTTTTGACTTGGTGTAAGATCGTGATCTAGAGCAAGCCAAACACAAATCTGTTCACTTAATCCAAGTTTGCTATCTATCAAAGATAGTGGTTCATTATAGTTTCTAACTGATGGTAAAGCTCCTAAGTACCACATATCATTCATCAGTTCATTTAACAAATGCTCTTTAGATAATAAATGTTCTATAATGGATTCATATTCAAAATCATACGGTTCTGGTTTGGATTTTAGTTTTAGTAGATTGATGATAGATTTTGCTATCCCAGTAGACTCACCCATACTTACCCCCCTTAAGCTAAGATACATAACATAATGTATAAGGTATGTAACATTAAGTCAATAACCATAATCTTTTTACTACTCACTTCGTTAAGTTTTTATGGTGAGTAATATAAGATCTTTAGACAATCAAGCAGTGTAGCATTTACCCTACAGTACGGCTTGTTGTCTGTTTTGAAGCAGATAAATATAGCTTTTGAAATATGTCAGCTATACGATCTATCAAGGACATACCAGATTTATATGGAAAAGTGAACATTATTCCTTGTTCCAGTGCTGCGCTTATAACTTTATCAAGTTCTTTTTCGCACTCCTCATAATCTTCTTTGCTACCAGAGTAACCTAAAATGTCTAGATAATCATGAATCTTATTTATTTTTTGCCAAATACTTTCATACTTTTCTTCTTCTCTTGTATTCAGCTTTACCTTTGTTAGAGAAAAAGAGTCTTTTTGACGGATTAAAAGAAAAGTATCTTTTCCTTTTTCTTTATGGGTTATCTCGTCAGTATAGAATAGCTGACTGTAACGCTTACCAAAACTTTCATCATAATCAGGGCTAGGGCTAACATTGTCTTCATTTTCACTTTCACTATCCGTTCCATTCCATACTTCAATCGGGAAATCAGTATTTTCAAGGTTTTTATCTTCGCTTGTGAAACAATTTTCTGTTTTTCCATATAGCCGAGTTGATTTATGATCATCGCTACTTTCATTATCAGCTTCATTCCATACTCCAATCTCGCAGTCAGTATCTTCAGAGTCTTTATCTTCACTTGTTTTATCATATTGATTATTTTCTCCTTCTCTACATAGCCAGGTTAGTTCTTGATCATCATTATCTTTAATACACCTGGTTTCTACTTCAGGTGAAGCAATGTGTCCCAAATCTCCACTATTTTAGGATTAGCTAGGGCACGTGGCTTGAATAAATTAGCCTGCAGTTCTTTATTTATTGCTATTAAATTTTGCAATATAGTAGCAGTGTCTTACATAATAAAAACTTTGTTGTTCCAAACATAATAGATGAAAAACATGAATACTCCTCTGCATATGGCATCTGCTTGTGGCAACACTAGGATAGTAGAAGTTTTAATAGAAAATGATGCTTATGTGAATGCAGGAGATGGAATTGGAAATGCTTCACTACATGTTGCAATTGAAAATAACAATGTAGAGATAGTAGATGCTTTATTAAATATAGGTACGGATGTAAATGTAGAAAATTATCATGGATATACTCCTTTACATATTGCTGTTGCAAAAAACAATATAGTGGTGGTAGATGCTCTATTAAATAGAGGTGCTGATACAAATACAAGAAATGATAAAGGGTATACTCCTTTACAACTTTCTATTCTAAAGGGCTGTAAAGGAATATTATCATGTCTATTAGAGAGGATAGAATAAGATATTAATAAAAGGTTACAAATTGGTTCTCATTCTGATACTACTCTTTTGTTATTTGCTGCTCAAAGTTGCGATGCAGGAGTAGTAGAACTTTTAGTAGAAGAAGGTGCTGATACAGATGTAAGTTTCTACTCTGAGGTTACTTTCTTAGAATATTGTGTTTCCGAAAGAGTGGAAATGGTAAAAACCTTAATAGCACTTGAAACTAAATTAGATTACTTTGAGAACAGAGAAGAGTTGTATAATCTCATACAAAGTAGGTTATCTAACGATCTTGCGCAACAAATGTTAGAATATCGTAGTAGGTGTATAGATGAACTAGAAATAATGAAAGAAAAAAAAAGATTAATAAAAGTTGTACATTGTATGATATTCTGAAAAGTAAGGAAGCTAATAAATTAGCATCTTACGTACGATACATAAGTATTAGAGAAAAGTTAGAAAAAGCTAAAAGTGAATTTCCCATCTTTGCTGAACGAATAGAAAGTCAATATCAAAAAGGGAAAGGAAGACTTGATTTACTAGAACAAGGTTCGAGTAATTTACACAAGGTATTTCCACTAAAAGCTTTTCTTTATAATATTCTGAATAACGTTCTGACAAGTAAGGAGTCCAATAAATTAGCATCTTCTCTACGAGAGAAAGATATGGAAAACAAGTTAGAAAAAGCTAAAAGTCAAGATCTTCTCCCGTTGCAAATTTTAGTAAATTGCTCTTTACTGATTCATTTATTCTTTGTCTTAGTAACAATTCCCTCCATGCTGCTACTTCTAATACCTTTATCGCTGGGTCACTTTCTACTAATGCTGTAAAATTTTTCACTAACTCTTCCTTCATCCGAGAAAAAATCTCTTCAAAGTTCAGTGGTTCGATAATATTTGGCTGCTGCATTTTTAAACAACTACTCCATTAATATTTATGAACTTGCCTTCTGGAAGATAGACACCTTCTAAATTTAATGTTACTCTCCCTTCTTTTACTCCTTCAACTTTTACTTTTTCTAACTTAAATCTCTTCTCAAATTTCCCCAGTGCTTCTGCTGTTGCTGCATATATCTCAAGTGTTAAATCTCTATTTATTGGCTTATCCACTAACTCAAATAACCTCGACCCATAATCCCTTCTCATGATCCTACTGTTAATAGGAGTGGTTAATATATCAATTATCGATTGCTTTAAGTGCTCTATTCCTTCTAACGCTTTTCCTGTTTTAGCATCCATTCCTTTGATTTTTAGCCTGCAAACACGTTTTCACTGCCTTTTATTAATTTAAACCCACATGAAACTATATCTCCTACTTTTCCTACACTAAGACCATTTGCAAACACTGTTTTTGATCCTTGAATCATTACTTTTCCTTCACTAAAACTGTCTCCTTGTCTACATGTTGACTTACCGTTTACAAAAACATTATTACTGCCGCTAATGCAAAAATGCGATGTTACTTCTCCACAATAATCTCCTACTCGTACAACCGATTTATTCATTTAATTAAGGTTTATTCTATCTGCTTTCAGTTTTATTTCACTTTTCGTCATTTCTATACTCGATCCTCCAGCCTTAAGTGTTATTTTATCCACTACTTCAATCCCTAAATGATGTTTTTCCTTATCATATGTAAACTTTGTCCCATCTTGAAACTTTATACTATTTATTTCTTTTTTATTCTCTGATGTAGGGTATTTTTCCTGATATATCCCTCCTAATACCACTCCTAATGATAGTTCACCAAGAGGAGAAAATACCACAACTTGTTCATCTATATCTGGCGGAGACCAATCTCTATCTTTTCCTGCTTTGCTCGTTACCCATGGCAGATAATCTGTTAAAAACTCTCCTATTTTCACTCTTACTTTTGCTTTTTCATAATATATTTCTTTTACAACTCCTATACGGACAATGTTCGCCATTTTCCTCTGTAATTCTGAAATTGCAAAATTATTTTCTAACATTTATTTCACCGATTTCTATTTTGTGTGGCCTAAATTTTCCTTCTTCCCAAATAGATCGACCTACGTGTATTGTATGCACCCACTCAATCAACCACACTAAATACGCATCTAACTCTGGCCTAAAATCATCTCCTCCTCCTGATATAAATTCTCCCGGTGAAACATTTTTCATATTCCAAGTATTTTTATTTACTACTCTCGCAACCTCAGCAGCTAATGTTCTGACAAGAATAGGTGCATTTTCTACCGTGCTATCAATTACTATTCGTGCTTCAAATCTTGCTTTCAGCGCTAATTCTTCTGTTCCAGGATCATCTCCTTTTTCAAGACTGCTAAGTTCTACAAACACCGCTGGCGCTAATAATTCTTTTCTTATTGATGGATAAATTTCGCACGTCTGTATTGCTGATATTTCTTCTTTTAACTTAGTGCAAATTGCTTGATGTAAATCTTTAAAATTCATACATTTTCTGTAATATCACGCTCAAAGAACTTTTCAAACACTTTCTCAACCTCATAATTAACAAGATCTCTTATTACTTTTGATGCTTCTGGTTCCAATGGCAATTTAACTTCCTTTATTGGCAATGCTGCTCCTCCTTCACGTTTAAACATACCGCTATTTCCTTTTGGCATAACTGCTGCAAATCCTCCTATAAACTCATGCTTTCCTACTTTCGATCCTCTTCTTGTTTTTTGTATTTTACCAATTGTCGATGCTTTAATAGCATAGAGATTTGCTCTAATTAACACTTCTAGTCTGCTAGCTTTTACCTTAAAAATTCTTAATCTCTTTCTTATTAAACTTAATTTTATCTTCTTTTCCTCACTGATTTCCTTAGCTGCTTGTGATTTTAGCCATAGTGCCGTTTTGTTTAGTGCTCTTACCGCTGCCAAATTTGATACTTCTTGTCCGCAAGCTAGATCTCTAGCAGTTGTTGATAATGCTTCTGCTAATTCATATAACTTCTTAATTGAAATTCTGCGTGTTCCTTTTTCATATTGCAGTATTACCTGATATGTTGTATCGATTTTTTTTGCTAAATCTTTTTGAGTATATCCCTTTGCTAACCTACGATTTCTTACTTCCTGTCCTATTACTTTGTAATCTAAAAAATTAGAGCATTTATTCTCTTTTTTCACATTTTATACTCCATAACCAGAAGAGCTGTTACGTATACTTAATTGGCAACCTTTTTGACAAACTGAACTCATCTCCTTTCAAACAATTTTTCTATATCACTTAGTTTCATTTCTATATAAGTTGGTCTTTCATGACCAGAATATGGAGTTTTCTCAATTTGTCTTAGTATCTCATTCATCTCTTCCAATTTCATTTTTCTTCCTTCTCCATGGCAAGCGATTGTGGCTGATATTTTATTCACCTTATCCTCTATTGGCAACGTATCTTCCATTTCCATTAACTTATCTACTATATCAACTAGCATCTCTTTTATATCTATTGTTCCCAAGATTGCAGGTATTTCTTTTATCGTTACTTTATCTTCTGATTGTATTTCAATATCAAAACCCATTTCAAAAAGCTCATCTTTATAAGTTTTAACCATCCCCATTCCAGCTTGGTTTTTAATTTCAACTGTTTCAGGAAGAAGTTTTTGTCTTTTTAGCTTGATTTTTGCTTTAAGCACTCGTATATCAACCTCTCATAGGCTGCATGTTGATCTACTATAATCAGCCTATCTCCAGCCTCAGCAATAATGTAAGTATTGTGGACCTGACAACGTGCATATCCTAGGGGATGATCCTCTACCAAATCAATTTGCTTCCTTTCTAAAACCATCGTTCCCTTTTGGGGTGGGGATTCTCCATACTTAAAAGTTTCTGGTAAGCTTTGCCTTCTTTCATCTGGTGCATTGAATTCTTTCATTAGACGATTTTCTAAAAGACTTGGTCTCTTTTCATAAAACTCTTTTTGATCTTTTTTCTCTTGACTATCAACCTGCTCTTGGCTTTTACTATCATTAAAAATTAGCTCCTCTTCAATACCTTGATCACCCGCTGCAA
This sequence comes from Wolbachia endosymbiont of Trichogramma kaykai, assembly GCF_045765165.1. Classification (NCBI taxonomy): domain Bacteria; kingdom Pseudomonadati; phylum Pseudomonadota; class Alphaproteobacteria; order Rickettsiales; family Anaplasmataceae; genus Wolbachia; species Wolbachia endosymbiont of Trichogramma kaykai. Next base: position 13,905 of record NZ_JBJJXK010000002.1, on the reverse strand, counting down.
ATCTCGTTGATAGTGTTTTTATTATCCCTCTTCTCACTATTTCATATATTAGCCTTTTATTCTGAAATCTTACTTCCGATTTATTTGGATGCACATTTACATCTACTTGGTCATATGGTACTTCTAAATGCAACACTGCAAAAGGATACCTATTGTTTGGAATAAAATCGTGATACGCATATCTAATTGCACCAACAAGTAGATTGTCTTTTATTGGCCTTCCATTAACAAACTTATAAATCTGAGTTGAGTTGCCACGATTGACATTAGGTTTACAGATGTGTCCCTTAAGTTTGATGCCTTCTTCTTCCTCTTTAACTTCCAGTGAATTGCTTTGAAATTCTTCTTCTATTTCACATAATCTGTTGAACAGCGAAGTTTGCTTAACATATTTTAAGAGCTTTTTATTACCAGAAGTGAGAGTAAACCCAATACTATAATTAATCATCGCTAAGTTATTCACAATATCAATAATACTTTGTGTTTCTGACCTTTAGGTTTTTAGAAACTTTAGTCTATTTGGTGTAGGAAAAAATAAGTCACGAACTTCAATATATGTACCTTGCACCAAAGAACAAGGGGTAATCTCTCTTATTTTTTCTCCTCCCTCATACCTTATAGACCATGCTTCCTTTGCTCCACTTGCCTTAGATGATAATTTCATTCTGCTTACTGCTGCAATTGAAGGCAGAGCCTCTCCTCTAAACCCAAGGTGCTTGATTTCTATTAACTCACTATCGCTTAATTTTGAAGTAGCGTGGCGCATAAACGCAAGTTCCAAATCTTCCTTTTCTATTCCATTTCCATTATCTGTCACAGTTATAAGATTGCGCCCACCACTTTCTATTTTGATCTCTATTTCTGAACTTCCAGCATCTATTGCATTTTCTACTAATTCCTTTACTACACTTGCTGGCCTCTCTATTACCTCTCCTACTGCTATATGATTTATAGTTTTTGTGTCTAAAAGAATTATGCCATATGAGTTTCTCTTTCACTGTTTCAGTCTGCTTCTTTCTCCATTTTTTAATCTACTCTCTCCTTGTGTAACATTTGGCTCCAAAGTTCCTAACTCTTTGTCACTTATATAACCTGGATATAATCTAACCTCCTATTTTTACTTACATCATCTTGTGATTTTCCTCATGCTTTTTCAAGATACGATCTAATAAAGATTAATTATTGCAAAACTTTCAGCATTATTGTAGAAATAAGCGTTAAGTTATTGTTTTGTTATTATATGAAAAAAAACACCTCTTCATCAGTCAATAGTGTAGGCTCTATGATGTCTGTGCTCCTTCCAGTTTTAGATCATTCTAGGTCCTTGTATAATCTTTTAAAGGTTTCGCGCGATAGGGAAAAACATTCTAAATTGATGAAATACTTGAGTTTGGATCATGGATATGATTCAATTTGTTTATGGAGAGAGTTGGAAAGTATCTCGAGTAAAACAAGATCTTTATCTATAAAAGCTGCAGATTTTCACTATCTTCTCTCTCCTAGTGAGAAGTTGAAGGATGTTGTTGAAATCACCATAAAGGATTTTCTTGGTTCTCTATCCTCATTTTCAGCAGAGGCCAAGGCTCTTTCTAAAATAATCTGTCAATCAACTCCGACAGCACGGTTATCTTCTTGCCAAAAGGATCTGTCTTTACTTCTTAATGAAGCCGTTGAACTTATCGATTCCTTCCTAAGTAAGAAAAAAGGCATTAGAAACCCAGTGGCTGATGTTCTACCCTCTTCTACAGAAGATTCCTTGGAAGTAAACTTCACTGTGAAAATAAGGGATACTGAGGGGTTGAAGACTGGGTTGAATTCCTTAGGAACGCAAGGACTTGATAAGATTGTAGTAGCGTTTTCTACACAGTCCAAACTCCCAGATAGGAAGGTAGTAAATTTGTCTGATGCTGTTAGCTGCGCACTTCACGATCGTAGCTATGGAAGGAGCGCTAGTGAGGGAGAGTCGCTACCTGTGCCGCTTTCTTCCAGGACTCAGTTTGCGGTTAGCATTGCTCAAGCAGCTGATGAGAATCTTAGAAGCGAGGCACAGTCTTCAAGTGATATTCAATTAAGCTCTCAGAAAAGTAGGAAAAAATTTAGAAGTACAGACCATTCTCGGAGGGATGGTGAATTTAGTTCTCGCGATAGTGTGAGAAGCCCGGTGCGTTCTCGGAGAGATGATAGAGATAGCTCTAAGGAGAGTTTTGGAAGTAGGGGCTATTCTCGGAGGGATGGTGAATTTAGTTCTCGCGATAGTGTGAGAAGCCCGGTGCGTTCTCGGAGAGATGATAGAGATAGCTCTAAGGAGAGTTTTGGAAGTAGGGGCTATTCTCGGAGGGATGGTGAATTTAGTTCTCGCGATAGTGTGAGAAGCCCGGTGCGTTCTCGGAGAGATGATAGAGATAGCTCTAAGGAGAGTTTTGGAAGTAGGGGCTATTCTCGGAGGGATGGTGAATTTAGTTCTCGGGAAAGTTTGAGGGATAAGAGGGGCCATTACAATTATGATCAAGGTGGTTTCGTATCCCAAAGTTTAGGATTTTATAATCAGTCTACCTCCTGCGGCTCTCTCCCTTTAAATTTAGATTATGTGTCTTCTTTCCCTCACGCTGCCATGAGCCATGGACCTGTTTTCCCATGTCCTCCTTCTTTCCCGCACGCTGCCATGAGGTATCGACATGTTTTCCCACGTCCTCCTTTTGCCTTTGGTGCTCCTCCTATCCCTAGCTACCATAGCCTCCCTAATATTAATCGGTTTTCCGGTTCTAGAGCTGTTTCTCCTGCTGGTTTTCAGCTCCCTTCTCCACGCCCAATGAATAGGGGTTCCTTTTCCAGTAGTGCAAGTAGTTTACGGTCTACTAGTGATATAGTTTCTTCTAATGTTGAAACACTATCTAGTAGACTAGAAAGTGTTCAAGTTTCTCAGCCTCAGGAAATAAGAGAAGTTCCACGTTGAATGTGACTATGCTAATTTATTTGACTTCCGCTTACAATTCTTTCTGGCTGATTTGATTAGTCCGGTTCCTGCTGAGGTAAACTGTGGTTATAAACGTAAAATTTGATCATCTAGATTAAGTATGATCCATGTACCGTTTGTGTTTTTAGGGGGAAAGAAGTTTTTCAGAACCAGAGGTCAGGGTACTTGTTAGCAATAAAGAAAGTTCGTAAAGCCATTAATAAAGATCCTTGATAAATAGAAGGAGGAACTGTAAATCAGTCAAGAGGATAAGTAAGGCGATAAGAAAATTAATGGTAAAATAAAAAAAAACTGTTGTGAAGTCTAATGACAGGATGATTAAAGTGGCGGAATCTTTAGCTTTTTCTCTACCTTTTCTGGGTGAGATCAGCCTTGTTGATTGTGGATTTAGTTTGACTTTCTTTATCTTTCTCTGAATATTTTATACTGTGTCATTTTTACTCTATTTTTATGCAATTTTATCTCTATCTAACAGGTGATCATCTTGATTTGAGGGGAGTAAGTCGGATCTCCCACGAAGAATTACGGGACTTCTTAGAAAGTGAAGAAGCAAGTAAGACGGTACGTGTTATCTCTTTAAGTCCAGAACTAATCAGTTACGATGATGATCTTGGTGCTGTTTTCTCTTCCCTTGATGTAGATTATCTTGAATCGATTAACTTAGTAGCAAGAGAAGGTAGCGAGGGAGGTGTATCTAATCCGGATTTTGGTGAACTTCGTTCCTCTCTTAGAAAATGGAAGAATATTTATTCCATAAATATAAGGGGTAACCGAAGTATTACTGTAGATGCGCTAGTAAAATTGTTTTTGTTTAAAGGTGCTAAGGGATTGTCTTCTCTTGATATGAGCAGTATCGATATACTAGATAATATTTACCCACCTCTCTGCTCTCTTAAAAATCTTTCTCATCTTTATTTGAGAGGAAGTCTAACTGAGCAAGGGAGCTTGAAAGCTTTGATCGAGAGCGGTTGTATAATAACACTTACCTGTCTTGATTTAAGTAACAATGCTATGAGTAATCAAGATCTAGTTGCTCTAGTTAATAGCAATCATATCCAAAACCTTACTCATCTTTACCTCAATGATAACAATATTGATGATCAAGGTCTTAAACTTTTAGTGCAGAGCAAAAACCTGTCAAAGCTTAGTAGTCTCGATTTGAGCAATAATGCCATTGAATTTTCGGATGTAAATTCTTTATATAAAATTAATCTTAGGTCTCTTATCTCTATTGATCTAAGCCGTAACTCTAAGGGTAGAAGGGTTTCATTTGTCTCTACTCCACTCAATATTGATTACAGAAATATTACCTCTCTTAATTTAGCTTTTTCATTTTTGATTACTGTTGATATTATAGAAGGCTTATTTCATCAAGGTAATTTAGAAAACCTTGATTTTCTTGATCTCAGTGGCAACAGCATTAAATGTGAGGTTATGAAAGCTTTAGCTAATTCTATGATTAAGCAACTTACACAACTTCATTTAAATAAATGTTCAATTGATAATGAAGATTTAACTTTATTAGGTAATAGTAGCTGGATTAAGCATGTGCGCCACCTTTCATTAAGTGATAATAAACTTAATCTCTTAGCTTTCAATATACTTAGTAGATGCCAAGGTTTTGACGGTCTTAAATTGATTGATTTAAGTGGTATTAGATCTGAGAAGGTGAAAAATGGTCTAACTCAAGGTAATATTAGAAACATTACCTCGCTTGTTTTAGCAAATTCGAACATTGATAATAATATTTTGAAAACTTTAGTTGATGTTTTTGATCTTAAAAAGCTTATTTGTATTGACTTAACAAATACTCGCGTTTCTTTTCCATGCATAAAAGATTTAATCAAATCCCATCTTACAAGTCTTCTTTCACTAGGCTTATCTTTTGAGAATTGCACAATTGAAGAAATGTATAGTAACGTTAATTCTTTAAGTAAAGTCGTTGCTGAAAGATTGGAAGTAACTTTTTTTAATTATCCTCTAGGAAAAGATATCACGAAATTTAGGACTATAGTCTCTGGATCTGGAGATAGATTGCACAATCATGATTCTATAGCGCAACAAGTCGACGATCGCTCCCTTAATACAGACAACCTTTCAAATATGATAAACAGTGATAAATCATCCTTAAACGACCTTATTCATCATTCAAAAAATGCTATTGATTTACCTAGTATTGTTATTAGTCAAGACAAAGATATATATCTTGATGGTGATTTGAGAGAGTATTCTCAAGTCCAGCGAGAAGAGACGTGTACTCGTTTTCAAGAAGGAAATACAATCCAACTGATGAATTCTTCATCGTTTTTAACCCTATCAGAAACTTGTGTTAATAAAAAAAACATCGTAAAACATCGGTTTATTGGTGATAATATCAATGATAGTTTCAGGTTATCAGAGTGGATCAAATCATCTTGTAAATCTTTTTCCGATAATATTCCACTTGGACAAAATCACACAGCATTTGAATTGTCGTTTTCTGTTCTTCATTTAGATTGTTTAAAATTTTTTATTAATAAAAACCTTGGTTCTCTTGTGGAGATTGTTTTTTCTCACTGTAAAATCGGCGATGAGGGTGCAAAGTTTTTGGCTGAAAATCTTCCACGCACATTTAACACAATCACTATACAATCCTGCGACATAACTTATATTGGTATATCGTATTTATTTAAGAGAGGTCTCTTATATATTAAGGCTTCGGACTATATTCCAGAAGCTTATAATGTTGATACCTCCACTCAGCATAATCCCTTACCTCCATCATCTAAAAGTGTAACTTTTCCTAATGGTTCTAGGTTGATTTTTAAGAATATGGGCATCTCTGGGGGGCAGTTTAAGAAGTATTTCTTGTCAGGTGAGGTGAATTTCTCTGGAGTTATTCAGCTTGATTTAGAAAAAAATTCCATTAACAAAGATGATCTTCTTGCTCTATCTAAAAAAGTTGTTGGCAATCTTTCAAAATTAAATTTAGCTGATAACGGGCTTGATGATGAGTGTGCAATAGTTTTAAAAAGTTGTTACTTTCCAGAGTGTATGGAACTTAATTTAGGAGATAATAATATTGGTAATAGAGGTTTACAATCTTTGCTTGAAGCTGGTTTTTTTGAAAAGCTTTCTGTGCTTCGTATGCACAATAACAGATTTAATTATGAAGGTTGGAGAATTTCAAAAATTCTTACTTTTGAAGCCCTTCAATACCTAAATTTATCTGACAATTCTATTGGTTCTCAGGGTGCAGAACTTATAGCTTCTCATAAATATCCAAGGCTTGAAAAGCTTTATATTAGTAATGCTGCTCTTGGTGACGAAGGTGTGAAATTTTTAACAGGAAATAGTTTTCCGTTACTTGCCTACGCTGCTTTAAGTTCTAATAATGTTGGCAATATAGGCGCAATAAGTTTGGTCAATAAGATGTGGCCAAAGCTTATTAATTTGACTTTAACAGGTAATCCCATTGGGTCTCCAGGTGTATTAGCTTTTGCCCGTAGAAATTCGCAAGAGCTAAAAACGCTTTATCTAGATGTCTTTCCTCATATCCCTCCCGAATGTATAGCGAGTTTATTCAGGTCTAACCTTGATGTTCTGAGTATTCGAGTTCCTACTAAATGTACAGTTAATGTGGAAACATATGAGAATATTAGACCTATAGATAACAATGAGGAAATAACTTTTTCTGCAAATTCTAAGTTTATCTGTGTAGATACACGTATGCCTGGTGGAAGTTTTGCAAAATATTTCTTGCGTGGTAGAGTTAATTGTGGAGGGATTTCTAAACTTGACTTATCAGGTAATACTCTCTCCATAGATGATATTTGCGCCTTGGATACTGCTAATATGAAACAACTTGATGTTCTCAAATTAAAAGATACTAATATTAATGACGAAAGTTTACAAAGGTTAAGCAGTATTGGTTTTATGAGAATTCGGGAGATTGATTTATCTGATAATTCCATTAGCAGTGAGGGTGCTTTGAACTCTCTTTCTAACTGTACTTGGAAAAGCACTGCAAAAGTTTTCCTTCATAATAACATAAATATTGATGAAAACCGCAAAATTGAGATAAAGAATTCTTGCGTAGTTAATGTCTATTTTGATCTGGAATATAGTGGATACCGTAATTCATCTCGCAATTCATCTCGCAATTCATCTCGCAATTCATCTCGCAATTCATCTCGCAATTCATCTCGCAATTCATCTCGCGATTCATCTCGCAATTCATCTCGCAATTCATCTCGCAATTCGTCTTGTAGTTCATCACATAGTTTACTAGATGACTGGTCAAGTGATTCAATTTTTAACGCAAAGTTGAATAATTTACGTACAAGTTCACCTAATCTAAATCCCTTGTCAGATGGGTTAATTGAGAAGCCTGTGTCTTTCACTTATAACGATGATGACAACTATCCTTTTCTTTCTGGAGCTATTGCTGAAGAGGTTCTAGAAAATGCTGATGGCTATAATAAAGAAATTATACGTGTTGATGATATAAAAATGAATGGCGATAATGCATTAAATGCACCTCTTCATTCCTCAGCTGAATATATTTGTACTGCTAATGAAAATTTATCTTCCAGTACTATTGATGTTGATGAAAATATGGTTTGCGGTAGTGCTTCTTTGTTAAAGAGAAGATCTGAGGTTCAATCTATATCGCCATTTAAGCAGGAAATAAAACGTCCCAGAGTTGAATATGATTTTATTCCAGATGATAGAGACAAAGCAAGGTTAGGATCTGATAATCTTAGCATGCCACGATCCATCTTGACAGATTCTCAGGCTGGTAGTCTTTCTGGCTTTGGTAGATGTAATGACGGACTCTAGCAGAATATATTGATGAAGGGAGTACTAAAAACTTTGTGTGCCACATTATGAGATTGTGAGTAAATTAAGCAAATCTCAAGTGAATACCAAGGCTTTTTCTATCCTAATGTTAATACTTAAAAGGGTATACAAATGGTTTGAATAAATTAGCAGTATGATCATGGATGAACAACTGTTGATTTCTTAATATATAATACCAATAAATTTAAATAATATAGCTACTTTCAGCACCCAAAAACAGCATACACGAGAAGAGTGCGTTTTATGGTCTCCTTGGTCTAGCCTAAATGTGATGCACGATTTCTAGCGCTGTATATTAATCCCTTGAGCACTACTACTCTCAAGCGTACTTGAAGGTCTATCATAGTGGTATATTCCTGCAAAAGCACAACCAAACAACATAAACTACAAACGCTAACTTCTATTCTCACTACTACTATTTCCAAACAAACCGGAATAACCATTCCTAAGACGTAACAAGAACAGCCAAAATGAGACACTTATTTTTTGTGCATTCTCTACAGTAATATCTTTTGATAACGTTTTATACTCATCTTTTTCTTTGATTGTTTGTAACCTATTTTTACCTTTTTATTATTTTTGACAACATCTTCTTCTAGATTTTTAATTATAACACTGTCATCTGAATACATTAGTGCACAATTTCGTAATAATGTACTATTCAAGTCTTCAGCAGTGAGCTTACCAAATATTGCTTCTATAAAATTAGACAGATCTTTTTCATCAAAATTTTAAGCAATTCAGAAAAAAACATAAAAATTACTTATCCCAAGATTGTATCAATATTAGCAACTTTTGCTTGATAGAAGCTTTCTGTTATACTTCTTTTGAACAAATTCCTATGGGATAAACTACTGTATGAATTAAGTAGTATAAATTGGTAAATTATTTATAGTAAAACTACCTACATTAGCAACAGATTTCTCTTGCGGAGCTCTTCCTTGAGAGTCTATAGCTTGCCTAAGTTTGCCTACCTTTTCTTCTTTAGAAACATACCTTTAATCTATAACTTTTCTAATGGGCATGTCAAGTAACATCATCGTGCCATTTATATCCATTTTTGCATTTACTTGTGAGATTGGAATTGGAGTGCTCTCAGGTTTAGAACTTAACAATCCACTTACAGAGCTTTTTACCTAGCCAAATAAATCATTTATAGCTCTTTTTACAATAATCCGAACAGATCGTAATATGCTACTTGCCTGCTATAGCCATCAACAGATATCTTATCGTATTCAGACTGTTATAAGAAAGCTATATCTGTATAGATAGCCATATTTTCACCACTTATAACCTATTGAAACCCCAGTTATGGATTATCTGAGTCAATAAAGCTTAGAAATAGAGGGCTTTTTCGACTGCATGGAATACGGAACTAATGTTGAAAAATATGTACCAAAAAACTTATGGGGGATCTGTGCCGAAGCTCAAATTTATTTTTCAAACAACCAAAACTGTCTCAATAATCAACCCTTTTCTTAATAGAATCTTCTCTTTTAAAGAAATTAGTGCGTTTTTCATATCTTTTTTCACTTTAGTGAGGAGTTTTAGACCTCTATCGAAGAGTTTCTCAAAGAGGTCCTTCTTCTTTATCTCCGAACAAAAGTCCTGTCAATTTTTAGTCAAATTTGGTGCAGGTTTTCTGTTGTCAACGCTGCCTTTAGTTAGCGTAATAATTTGAACTTCGCCTATTTCATTGATTGCCAGATGCAATTTAAAACCGAACATAGGTAGTCTTTCCTATATTTGCCAACTCTTTGAAAACTTTATTTTTTGCGATCCTTTTTGCGTGGCAAACAGCGATTGCAGTTGTATCAATATAGAGTGTTTGCTTGCTCGCAGAACCACTGCAAAAGCATTGCCAAATACCATAAACCCTGGGTTTAGAGCAATAAATCTATGATACGAAGGGAGTTTTGAAAACTCAGAACTGTACAATAGTTTAAGATAACTCAAGTAAAAAAAACTTGAAATTTTTGCGCGGCGATTGGTGGTAAAGTAAGATTATAGTAAGTATTTCTGGCACGGTAATTTCAGGTATTCTTGTTTTTTTGCCACTTGATAGAAGCTTTTCTGAAAGTTTTTCATCAGCAATGTGACAAAAATCTTCTATGAAACAGTAAAATATCTTTCTTTATGGGTAACCTCTTAATTTTTGCTAAAATACCTGAATTTACCCTATTCCTCTCTTTATTAATTCTACTTTCTAATCTATAACTGGGATTATTAAGTTAATATCTCAAGATAGTTTCTAAAAAATTTACTACTATACTTATGGTTTTGAAGTATGATGAATTTTTCTTCTTCAGTATTACTTGGCTTTATTTTAGCTCAAAAGAACTCATTTGAATCATTTGGTGTTTTTATTGGAGCATTTTGGGTTTCCTGCTAGTTTCCTACACGTAGATTAAGTATATTAGGATTATTATTATCTTCTTTGTCTAAAATTGTAATAAATATACGTGTGATTAATAGAGGTTCTTATAACTTACTTGTTAGATTAAGTTGTGTCTATTACACATTCTTAGATTGAAAGATAAATCCTCAAGAAACGATGTTAATTTTCTGTTATTTCTCATCAATATTAGTTTGTATCTCAAGTTTGTTCACCTATTACTGTCTTGTTTTTACTTTCAATATTTACCTCTCTCACCTCGGTATTAGGTTCTTCAATATTGGAGGAGAAAAATACTCACTACTTTGCTTACCTCTATGCATCAAAATGATGTCTCTATCCACTTTTGAGTACTATTAACTGCTTCATTAAACCCTTTTATATCTACGTTGTCTAGAAGTTCAAAGATTTGTAGAGAAACTTCCTCTGGAACTAACACTGGTAAATTACCAGAAACTTGTTCCAACAAATCCAATATTTCTATCACTGATTTATTTTTACTCTCTATTAGGTAAGCAAGGATAGGAAATTGATAATTTAGCTGAGTTTTATGGAGTAGAGAGGCAGAAAGAAGAAGAGGATGAACGATTTAGAAGAAGAATTAAAGCAAAGATAGTAGGCTCAAGCAAGGGAGGAAGCAAAGAGTATTATCATTATCATGCACTTTCGGCAGATAGAAGAGTAAAAGATGCATTAGTAGAATCACCTATACCAGGGAAAGTACAGATCTCGATTTTATCAACACAATTATCCACAACTGACATAGCTTCAGAAGAGCTACTTGAAATTGTAAAAAAGCAGGTTACTAGAGATGATATAAGGGTTTTAACCGATACAGTAACAGTAATTGGTTGCAATATTACGGAAATAGATATTCACAGCAGAATGAGCATAAGTCCTGTAATATCAGAGGAAGAAATCAAGAAGCAGTTTATTAAGAAGTTTGAACTAGCAAAAAGATTAGGGTGGAGTGTGACAAGATCGTGGATAATAGCAAACCTATTTGTAGATAGTGTAGAAAATGTGGAATTAATCGAGCCAAAAGAGGATGTTGTGGTGCTAGGTAACGAGTGTGCAAATTTGCGAAATTTAAAGATTGAGTAATGCTGTTACCCCCAAACGCAACAAAGCAAGAGCAAGCATTAGTAGGGGCTATTGATTATAAAGTTGATCCAAACTGTATCAGAGGGTTTAAATTTAGTCCAGGGGAAAAAGTATTACCATGGACAATAGAAGAATATGGTTTAGAAGAGATACTGCGTTGGGCAAAAGAGAAAAGAAGAGCGATAAAAGAAGGGGTAGAATTTCAGCGTTTAAGAGGAACACCTGCATCACTAAAAATATCACTAAAATGGGCAAATATAGAAGATATTACAATTATCGAAGAACCACCTGGTAAGCACTTTTTGAATTGCAGATAGGGATAAGGGATGTTCCAAATGACTTTTTTGTAGATGCAGTAGTAGAGCTAGCAAAGCTATCATTGCCCGTAAGATCGCGACTAATGAGGATTTTCAATGATCACTATAATATTAGCAGATTTATTTTAGATGAAAGTTTATTTGGAACTTTGTTATCGGATTACTCAGGGATAAAAATTGAAAAAGACGGACCAGTATTATCGTTTGAAAGAGTAAATTTTTTCAGGTTTAGTGGTACATCAATTAAGGTTATAGAGAGTTATCTGCGTAACCATTATGAACAAGCATTTAGTAATGATATATATCGGTTAGATGTAGCAGTACTTGGGGAAACAGAGCCTCACACGAAGGATTACAAAGGCATCTATGAAAGGAAATCATCAGTGGTATAACTCAAAAGCACTACATCCACTACCACAGAGCTTATTGCCAGAAATAAAGTTTGCAAAAGCACAGATAGTATTATCGGATAGTTGGAGATTAGGAGAAATAAATGCGTGCTTTCCAGTTGGTAGTGTAGAGGAAAGAGGGAATAAATTTGTATTGGGAAACGATAAACTTTCAGGGCAACGTTGGAATTTAAAACACAAACCAATTTTAGAAAGATTTGGCGTTACTCATTTTTATCAAACAAAGAACTTCATTGACCAAAAAATAGTAGGATACGTTATAGCAGAACACAATATTAGGTATGAGAACGATTTAGATTCAGAGGAGAAAGACTCAATACACGAATTAGAAAATTACATTTTAGTGTTTTACCCAGGAGTACTGAAATGGCACGAACATCGACATTTGCACAGAAGTTGGAAAAATAGTCAAGTAATATGTGTAATAAGTTAAGTACTTATACTTAGATCCTCATATATTATATTAATATAAGGTTAAAGTATATGAAATAAAAAGAAAAGTACTTGCTTTTTTATGCTAAAACAGACATGACTTGAATAGCAGCAGGTAAATATAAGAAATTTATCTAAAGCTAGAAAAGCTAGTTTTGTGAGGTAAGTATGAAGTTTAGCAAAGAAAAGAGAGAATCTTTTAGTAAGTTTTTTAAAGAAGTATCAAGTAAAAACATTAATAAAAGAAATGAAGAAGGAGAGACGATCTTGCACCAAGCAGTAGAAATCTCCGATTACAAAACAGTGAGGTTATTAATAAAAAGAGGATCAGAGGTTAATGCAAGAGATAAAAATGGTTATACACCTCTGCACTGTGCAGTATCCGCAAAAAGCTTAGAAAATGTAAAAGTGCTGCTAAGGGAAGGAGCAGAAGTAAATGCCACTCAATACATCACCGGATGTACGCCATTGCACTCTGCGTGTAAAATGGGAGAAGCAGGAGTTGAAATAATAAAAGAGCTGGTAAAGGCAGGGGCTGAGGTTAATCAACTGAATAAATATGGCGCAACACCAATGTATTACATCTGGGAAAGTGAAAAGTATTGTTCATGGAATAGCGAAGAGAATGAAAAGGCGAGTAAGTTTCTGAGAGAACAAGGAGGAATAACAAAAAGTAGAGAACTGACGTGTTATGGAATAGAGGGGCTAGTGGGAGAAATAGCAGACATGTTGAATGGAAGCTACATGCCGGAGCTAAAAATAATAGAGATAGGAGAAATAAGGAAGAGAGACAAATCGCTAACAAAGAAAGAATGTCAAAATTTAGCAAGCAAAATAATGAACCAAGTGAACGAAATGATAGATGAGGTAGCGAAAAGAGGGATTTAAATTTAAAGAAAAGGTGAGGTGGATTATGTTAAAGCTTGGCAAATTTAATAAATCAGCAAAAGAATTATTAGAGAACTCATATAAAAATATTTATGCAAGAGACGAGAATGGAAGAACAGCTCTGCATTATGCAATAAACGCAAAACAGTGAGGTTATTAGTTGAAAAAGGAGTGAATGTAAATGCAGCAGATGTATGAGGATATACAGCACTGCACCTAGCGGTAACGGAGAAACGTCTCGAAATCGTGAGAGAATTGATAAAATCAGGAGCAGAAGTAAATGCTGAGGAATATGGAAATAAATGCATACCTCTACACCTTGCGTGTATGGTAGGTGAAAAAGAAATAGTCGAGGAGCTAGTGAAAGCTGGAGGAGAAATAGAGCAAGAGGATGAATGTGGGATGACAGCAATATATTATGCGAAAAATAGTAAAGAAGTAACTGAAGTATTGAAGAAAGAAACAGAGAAAATGGCAAGTTTGTTAAAAAAATAAGAGTCGTATCAGAAAGCGCAACAGCAGTTGGCAAAGGAAGGGCTAGAC
>NZ_JBJJXK010000001.1:0-143962 GCF_045765165.1 Wolbachia endosymbiont of Trichogramma kaykai | reverse complement strand
ATTCCTGCAGTTTTTCAATATTGAGCAGTATTCCATTTTGCTCCATATCAACTTTATTTTCAAATGCGGTGCTTAAAATAGTACATGATATTAGAAAGATCAGAGAAATATTTCCTACAATAGAGAGAGTGCTAGACTCAATTGATGACCTGATGATCATGTCATACAGCCTTGACACAGGTAAGCATGATCACAGCATTCCAAACATAATTGCACACAACTTAAGTAAAAATGTAGAAACTTTCTCGGCAAAAATTTTAATAGCGATCCATGAGAAACTGACACAAAGATTATTCCAGGAAAAACTTTTTACGATTTACGAACGCTTTGATAGACCTCTCATGAAAGTAATATTTGATATGGAGCAAAATGGAATACTGCTCAATATTGAAAAACTGCAGGAATTGTCTGATAAGTTTGAGCAGCTAATTGCTGTACTTGAAAACGATATACATAATTTAGCAGGAGAAAAATTCAACATTGCATCGCCAAAACAATTAAGTGATGTTTTGTTTAATAAAATGGAGCTAAGTAAAAAGAAAAAGTCAAAATCTGGGTCTTATAGCACAAACTATGAAGTTCTAGAGGCACTTGAAGAGGAGGGGACAGAAATCGCAGGTAAAATTTTAAGTTGGCGACATTCAAGTAAATTAAAGGGTACCTATACTGACGCGTTAATAAAACAGGTTGATCCTCTTGATGGTAGGATACATACAAGCTTTTCAATTACTGTGACTGCAACTGGAAGGCTTAGCTCTAGCAATCCTAATTTACAAAATATTCCTATCAGAAGCGAAGAAGGTAGCCTTATCAGGCAAGCGTTTATTGTGCCAAAAGGGTGCAAGATAATTTCTGCCGACTATTCGCAAATAGAATTAAGACTCCTGGCACATGTGGCAGATGTTGCGGCATTTAAAGAAGCTTTTGCAAATAGGGAAGATATTCATGATATTACCGCAAGACAAGTTTTTGGAGTGCAAGAAATAGATGAGCAATTAAGACGCAAAGCAAAAACCATTAATTTTGGCATTATATATGGCATTAGTCCATTTGGCCTTGCAAAGCGACTTGGCATTACCTTTCAAGAGGCTGCTGAATACATTAATTACTATTTTTCTTGTTACCCGGAAATAAAGGTCTATATGGAAAAAGCAGTATCTATCGCGAGAAATCATGGTTATGTAGAGACTTTGTTTGGTAGAAGATGTTTTGTAAGAGACATAAATAATAAAATTCCTTATCTAAGACAATTTGCAGAAAGGGCAGCAATCAATGCACCGCTGCAAGGAACCGCCGCTGATATAATAAGACGTGCAATGATTCAGCTTTTTGATCAATTGAAAACAGGTAAAATAATCCTCCAAGTCCACGATGAGCTACTAGTTGAAGTAGAGGACGACAAGGTACAAGAAACAGCAAAACTTATGAAAGATATAATGGAAAATGCGATAGAAATATCTATACCACTTGAAGTAGAAATAAAAATTAGCGACAACTGGGGCTTTTCTTAATTATACCGTAGATCCTAAGAACCTGTCTTGAAAGGACTTAAGTGGTTAAGCATATATTAAATACTTCTTGAAGTAAGGAGAGTACACTCAGACGTCAAGCAAACAACATTTACCTAAAATCTGTGACATTAGCAGCTTTCTTGGCAATCATATCCCGTTTTCAGTAAACAGTGATTTTTCTATATATTACTGATCTAGAAAAATTTTTATTTTAATTAGCGTTAAACAATAGGCGCCTATTGGTTTTTAGCTAAAGTAAAGGTCAAATATCTGGAATTCTGGACATAAAATCCCCCTGTGTAAAAAAAAAAGATTAGAAAAAAAAGTGTAGCGCACATACAACAGAGATTAAGCACACTTACGTGCACTAAAGAAGGTACGCTACGCTTTTTGATTAAAATTTGACTGAAAAGTCTGCAGATAAAGATAGATTTTGAGCTCTTAAAATATCTCTAACTGTAGTTATAATCAGATTTAAAATATATGGAAGCAATTTTTTACATTCCCTTATCACTTATATCATTTGTTACTCTTCTATTTTTTGCTTTATTCTTTTCTTTTTCCCTTTCAAGATAGGTTCTAAGAAATTTGAACTAATGTGAAAATATGCTATAATTAAAACATAGGTTAGTACAAGTAGGTCATTATGGCGGTTCCAAAAGTAAAAAATAAGCCTTTAGAGTCATCTACTCGGGTGAACGAGCAAAATGAGATACTCTTCAAGAAGGAACATAAGGAAATTTGCGATTACTTTGTAAAAGTATTAGAAGTTAGAGCCGAATTAAAGAAGGACAAAGGAATAACTGATGATTTTATATCAGCTTATAAGGACATACTACTTAATAATGTCAATCCAAAAGATATAGAATCACTCGGTGAGGAGAATTTTTGTCAGCTTTTGCTTTCTGTATTTAAAGAAGTTAGAGAGAAAGAATTAGCGAACAAAGAGAATGTCAAGAATGTTGAAATAAAGAAATTAGTAGATGATTGTGTAGCTGATATACGTGGTATAGAAGTTAAGGATTCACTAATAAAACTTGTTGGGTTACCGTTGGGAATAAAAATAGAACCGAAAAATATTTATGGCTCCTTTATGGATGGAGTGAAAGAAAAAATACCATTTTTAGGTGGAGATAAAAAAGAAGAGGGTGAACCACTACTTAGTGATCAAGAGATGGTAACAAAGTGCTTACGTAAGGTTTTTCTGCCTATTCTTTTTTCCATTTCTTCAATATTAATTTTTGGTCCTACTACACCTGCGATAGTTGCTGCTGTTATTGGTATAATATTTGCTGTAAAGGGAGGAGTTGAGGTTCTTTTTTCAAATAACAAAAAAGGTACTTTATATGATCCTAGTTCACAAGATAAAGATGATACAGAAAAGAGAGCAAAATTGAATAAAAAAATTGACAAGGGTATTGATGATATTTTAAAAACCCCAATTGAAAGCTCTCTTGAAACAATTGCTGACGGGAGTAAAAAACAACCTACTCCAGAACAAGCTCCTCAGGTAGGAAATAAAGGGGGTGAGCAGCTTACTATGCTTGATGGAAAAATTACTATAGATCAGCCAGCCAAAAGCACAGAAAAGACAGCGGTCAAGTAAGACCTATTTGCCAAAGGTGAATTTTGTAATAGGTCTTTTATTGTTTTATAACACATACAACGGGAGTATGATCAGATGGGTTTTCTAGTTTACGCAACCTATCATCTATGTAACATATTTCCAATTTATCTGCAGCCTGTGGCGATAGTAGCATATAATCTATTCGCATTCCTTGATTGTTTCTGAGTGAATTGCCTTGATAATTCCACCAAGTGAATTGTTGCAAATTTGGGTGAGATATTCTAAACGCGTCTTTAAACCCAAGATTCAAGATTGTTCTTAACTTCTCACGCTCTTTTATATGAAAGCATACTTGGCCATTTAATAAATTTGAATCAAAAACATCAACTTCATCCAGTGCAACATTATAATCGCCAGCTATGATGGTTAACTCTTCATTCTTCAACAAAGTGCCCATCCTTTCATATAGGTTATCAAAAAACTTGAGTTTATACTCAAACGTATGAGAGTCTGGGCTTTGACCGTTTGGAACGTATACACTTCCTACCCTTACCTTATTATTGCTGTGTTTTATCACACACTCTATATAACGTGCTTCTTGATGACTTTCCACAATATCAATTTTAAACTTCTCCAGTATTGGATATTTAGATAAAACACAAACGCCATTTCTTGCAACCTGTCCATAGATAGCATATTCATATTCTAATTCTTCTATTTCTGCATAAGGAAATTGCTCTTCCGTACATTTTGTCTCTTGCAGCAAAACTATATCTATCTGACTATCAACTATAAAACTACAAAGTTGGTTAATTCTTTTACGTATGGAGTTTACATTCCAAGTTGCAATCTTTAGCATCAACAATCCTTATTAATTATATCAATTAAACTCTCCCCTGTAGGCAACCTTGATGTTATAACTTTTTTCCACTTGATTAACTTTAAACTATCAGCAATGTTTTTACTCATGGTATATGCAACTGTATTATTCATCAAAGGAGATAGCCCACTTTTTAGAACTAATGAACAAAATACCCTTGCAGTTTGTGAGGAAAAAAAAGCAACGCTATCGATTTTAGCATCCAGTAGTAAATTTTTACACCTATTAGTTAGACTCCTTTTAGTAATTGTTTTATAGAGTACAACTTCTCTTACGTTAAAACCTTCTTCAGATAATCTCTTTTTTAGGTCACATGATACTTCTTGTCCCCTTATATATAAGAACTTCATTGCATTTGAATAATGAGATTTTATGAATGATATCAGACCATCAACGTTGCTGTCTGCTGAGATTATATCGTAAAATCCCAAATTTTTTGCAGCCTGCATGGTTGAATTACCAACCGTAATAATTGGAAAGCCATCTTCTTTGCATATTTGACTAAAAGCCTTTACACTGTTTTTACTTGTAGATATCACAACGTCAAATTCATACGTAGATATATCAGGATTTAAGTACTTTATTGTGAATACTGGTTCTATAAAAACTTTGTATCCATATTTTTTTAGCGTGCTTCTTGTGCTCAACGAATCTAATAAAGGCCTTGTCAATAAAATAGACTTCATTCTGGTTTATTTCACTAGCAGTAAAATAATATCCCTTATACACAAATTATTGAATAAAAACTTTTATTTTTTAAGTTTCTCGCGTAACCTATGAAAAAGGCAAGAGAAACTCAGTAGTTGGCCTAGTAATGAAAAATTGATCATAAACAAGCGGATGCTTTTGATCAAATGAAAAAAAGATGTTACTCACTGAGTAACATCTTTTTTAAGAAGATAGATAGTTTTGTTTGCTCTCTATACCTTCATTTTTGGAGCTCGATGCTCTACATCAACTTCAGCAGTTACTGTTGAAGAAGGTCCCACCAATTTTTCCAAAGAACCTGTCTTTCTTAAGTCAGCTTGGACTTTTAACTTGCCATTTTTCTCAGTAAACATACCATGTTGCGGAGAAGAACTTGGTGAATTGAACCCATTATCAGGATTACGATGGTAACTGGCAAAGCTAGAAGTTGTAGCAGTGCTGTCAGTGCCTAAAGAACCCATTGAATTGCTTCTTGACGGTTTCTCCGGAGCAACATATAACTTGCCATTTTTCTCAGTAAACATACCATGTTGCGGAGAAGAACCTGGTGAATTGAACCCACTATCAGGATTACGATGGTAACTGGCAAAGCTAGAAGTTGTAGCAGTACCGTCAGTGCTTAAAGAACCCATTGAATTGCTTCTTGACGGTTTCTCAGGAGCAACATAAAAACGTCTCTTTCCTATCTCCGCAGGTTGTATCTGATCCAACTCAGAATCTAGATGTCTTACATAAGTAGCTTCCTCTGGCTTTTTGCCACCTTTTAGTGATGATGACAACTTGCTCCAAAGTGAAGTAGGTTCTTTTACTTCCTTATGCTCATTAGGATTTAATAATTCTGCTTGGCTGCTAACAGTACTTACAGAACTCATTGAACTACTATCTGATAAGCTATTTTCCAGTGAATCCGTAGGAATTGCTTTTGGATGCGCAGGAATTGCTTTATGCCATTTTGCTGACTCATTAAGCCTTTGTAAAGTATTAAAATGAGTATGCTCTTTCTTACATTCCTTAATAACTTCCTTAATCTCATCATAATGTTCAGAGAAAATACTATCTCTAAAGTATTTATCTTTATCTGATAGTCTTTTTGTAACTAAGTTACACAAACCATCTGCGTCCAAGTTATTAATAAATTTTTTCTGCTCTCTCCATTTATCTACTAGCTGGTCTGGCAAATGATCTCCCTGATCACGATATGTTTCTTTTTTTCCTCCTATTTTTTCTAATATTCCAGAAAGTATGCTCTTTATTAACATGGAATTATTTTTTCCATCAGTACAAATTGCTCTAAGATCTTCTTTCACTTCTTGAATTCTCTTCTTTTGTGGTGAATCAGGAATAAGCTCATTATCTATTTTATCTGAATAATTCTCATTACCAGCTGCACGATATAATTTATTCGCTGTTGTAGTGAGCACATTACTTGTCTTTTCCTTTGTTTTTTCACTTATAAAACTAGCACCTCTCTTCAGTGAATTTGCTGAATACTCGTAGCCATCCTTAATTTTTCCGCCAATATGCTTCGCTCCTTCAACTGTTTTTTCTGATGAATATTTGAGCCCTTTATATCCAGATTGAACTGCTTTTACAGCAACTTTCGCAGCGTAAAATAGAGTAAGACCAACTATAGCACTTGGTATAGCAAGTGTTGCACCAACTGCCAAAAGTGGTAGCATTGCTGCAAATAATCCACTTGCTGTACCTACTACAAGGACCTGATCTCCTTGCTTCATTTTGGAGAATTCTGTATCTCCTTTTAACAAGTCAGTAATTCTTTCCTTTAGTTTTTTAGAATCATGAACAATATCTGCACTTAATGAATCTTGCGTAATTGTACTAACACCCAAATTATCTTGTTGAGCTTCAACAGGACGTGAGTTAGATTTTATTTCACTAGGTGACATTTTTAACCTCACTATTAATTAAACATACTAATATTTTATATACATGATTCTTAAGTTAGGGTTAATTCACCTAACAATGTCCACTTGCTTTCAAATGATTTTGCTTGATGTGTTTTTTTGAAAGCACAGAAATTAGTGATTGTTGCAATATAATATCTCGTTTGGATTAGCTATAGTTGAAGCAAAAACTCATAATCCTAAAGGGGTAGATTTTTCTGTAGCCTTAGCAGGAACTGTGTTTAGATCTGATATTCTATATTGACCTTAGTTGGCTCTAATGGAGTTTTCTGCTCTTCTGGTTTATCATTCGGAGTTGGAACAGGCCAATCCATAATGGTTTTTGGTCTGGTTATTTGATCTTCCTCTTCTTTGGCCTCTTTTTGACCTGTTAAAGATGATTCATTAACATCTTTTTACTTTTAGCTTGTGTACCTTGTTCTTGTGTTTTAGGAACTGTAGTTTCGTGATCACTTGCCTCGATTCCTCTACTTTCATATTCAACTTCAGTTTGAGTTGAAGTAGCTACTTTCGTAGTTACTTCACTCATCTCATCCGCAAGTGATTTTCCAGATTTAAGTTGTCTAATTTTCCTCTCTAAGTCTTCGTTTTTTTTCTCTGTAATGCATTGAATTCTTGAGATAATTGTTTCATCTTTTTAGCCAATGTATTGTTTTCATTTCTTGCTTCCGTCAATTCTTCTGCCAACTGCTTTTCATGATTATCTTTTGAACCTTCTACCAATATTTCCGTTATATCATTTCTCAGCTTTGTGTTTTCTGCTCTCAACTTACTTAGTTCACTCTCAGCTTGATCCAATTTTTTCTGTAGTTCCTCATTATTCTATTTGTTGACTGAATCTCACTTTCTTTATCTTTCAATTGATTAGTTAAATCTATTATTTCAACATTTTTATTTTTTTGACTTTATTCTAGTACGGTTACTTTTGGTTGTAATTGCTTTATGTCTTGATCTTTTTTGCTAACTCTTTTTCCTTTCTTTTCAATTCATCTTTAAGTCTTGTGACTTCTTTTCCCAAATCTTGCTTTTCCTCGGTTAATTTATTTTGTTCCTCATCACCTTCTTCCGTTATCCTTTTATTATGTTTTTTTAACTTTGCGTTTTGCTCCTTGAAATATGTGTTTTCTTCCTCTAATTCCCTTATTCTATCCTGTAACTCACTTCCTTCTTGTTTGTTCTCTTCTTCATCAAACGTATTACTCTCAAATATTTCATCTTCACCATTAAATTCACTACTAATAGACAAAGAACTCCTGCGTGAACCAGGAGAGTGATATCCACTGCTACTCGATGTAGCTGACTGTGGTGAATCTTTTGTAAATATTTCCTCTACCAGCGTTTGCTGCTCGTTCACATTTTTGACCATGTCAGTGAAAGTTTGATATAGAGTTTTGCCATTGATAAAAACTTCTTTATTCTGCTCAACTAATTTTAATGCTTCTTCTGAACTCGTTATTCCTCCAAATTTTGGTTCACCAATCACTCTTTTTATGCCTTTAGAATTTACTTCTACAGTCATGCTACAATCTACGCTATTGCCTTTAGAATCCTTATTCTGCCAGTCAATGGTCATTTCACATGAGCTTGAACCAGTAAGATCATAGTGCCTTTCGCTGCCTTTTTTGCTTGCAGTTATTTGACTATCTTTCCTCAAAGATAGGTTATAAACCTTACCTTCGTCGCTGGCTCTTAAAAGTTCACTGATCTCTATTGGTTTTTCTTTATTTTCAAACCTAATTTTAAAGTCATTATCTTTTGTTGTATATACTAAGAAAATTTCACCTGGTAGAGATTATACAAATTTTTTATGTGTTTCATTTATTAATTGCTCAAACTTGTGAAACTCCTCTTTCCACTTTGAACTTACCTGTTCTTTAATGTTCTCATCTTTGTGTAAAGGACCAACAAAGTACCAGATTAAATTTTCTTCTTCTAGTTTTCTGATAAAATCCTGAAAATTTTTGCAAGATTTAATGAAACTTAAAATATCATTTTCTTTTGCTCATCTACATCTAAACCTTGATTTTCAGCTATAAATAACTTTTCTTTTAGCATAATTTCTATTTTTAGAGAACTATATTATAATATTAGCATATTTTCTTAAAAATCAACTAATCTTATAGTTAAATAAACTTGAGTATTTGACGGGAATGTTATATATTAACCACTCCAAGAAGTGCAGTATGGACAATACTATTATAAGAAAATACGATATTAGAGGTGTGGTAGGCAAAGACCTGCAAATCGGTGATGGGTATGAAATAGGTAGAAAATTCGGTCAAACTGCAGCTAACGTTTGTATAGGCTATGACAGCAGGATAGATTCACCAAGTATAGAAAAAGAATTAATCAGAGGCTTGATTTTATCCGGTGCAAATGTTATACGAGTTGGACTCTGTTCTTCACCTATGCTCTACGCTGCAACAATGAATGCAGATCTTGGGATTATGATCACTGCTTCTCATAATCCAAGAGAATATAACGGCTTTAAATTTTTCAGTAGTAAAAAAGTTTACTCAGATCGAGAAATGAAGGAAATTATAGGCAGTACAATTAAAAACAGCACGAAAATTGGAAGCGTAATTAACACGAATATATATAGTGAGTACGTTAACATATTAAAAAATGCGCTCAAGAATAACGCTACACAAAAACTAAAAATAGCTTGGGATTTTGGCAATAGTCCAACAATTGTAAGGTATATTGAAAAGATTTTACCAGATCATATACACATCGTAACCAATAGCTTTATAGATGGAACGTTTCCACTGCATGACCCAGATCCCATAGAAGAGAAAAATCTTGCTCAGTTAATAGATATTATCAAGAAAGATAAATGTGATCTTGGTATTGCACTTGATGGTGATGGTGATAGGGTACGCTTGATTGATAATAAAGGTAATGTTGTTTCCAATGATCACTTGTTTATGATTTTTTCACGTGAAGTATTGGCGGAACACCCAAAAAGCAAGGTTATTGCCAACGTAAAAATGAGTATGAAAGTGCATGATTTCGTTAGCAAATTAGGAGGGCAAATAATTACCTGTGCCACTGGACACTCATTAGTTAAGAAAAAGATGGTGGAAGAAGGGGCAAAATTTGCCGGTGAACTGAGTGGACATTTTTTCTTTTCTGAGTTGGGTTTCGATGATGGACTATATTCTGCTGTTAAAGTCGTTAATATTTTACTTAAGAAAAAGCAAAGCCTATCTGAGATGATTGAAGATTTGCCAAAGTTATATATCACTCATGAAGTGAAAATTGTAGTGAAGGATGAGAAAAAATTTCAAATAATTGAGTCAGTAAAGGAGGCACTAAAGCAGAAAAATATTGTATTTTCAGAGCTTGATGGTATTAAGGTAACCGATAATAAAGGTTGGTGGCTTCTTAGAGTATCAAATACGCAAAACTGTATTACAGCAAGATGTGAAGGAAATACCTTAGAAAATTTTGAACTCACTAAAAAAGTTTTGTTCAATTACATTGATGCACTAAAGTTATACATTTAAATTTTTTTTTTGGTGATTTACTTATTCGTCAATGTTTGCAGTTTTGTTTGATTGGTAATAGGAACTGGTAACCTATGGCGCACTGCTGTGGATAACAGCTGTCTAAGATAATTTAGCTATAGAAAATGAACACTCACTTTTCTTTATTGTTTTGAGATTTTTCTTGATCAACCATTTCCTCACCGATCTCTTTTATTTTTAATATCAATGACTCTGGCACATACATGTTAATTACTTCTTCTGTTGTCACAAATAAAGCCTGATAAGAGTGTGAACTTATTATCCAATTGGGCAATATGTCTTCTACTTTATACTCTCCCTCTTGTTTATCGTATACTGTGTGGCAATATAAGTGCACAGCAAAAAATAGTACATAAGAAAGCAATATTCCTCTAAGTGTTCCGACAAACATTCCAGTAACTCTATCCATTAATCCCAACCTTATAGGTGATAATATGTACATTAGCCAGTTATTCATTGTCATGAATGTAAGATTAAGTATGATAAACACAGAGATTGTAGAAAGTATGTTTTGTGTAGCTTTAGAGTCGAAATACTTACTGTAATTTATAATAAAAAAATCATAGTAACTAGCTGTCAAAAAGACTGATAAGAGCAAGAACATTAATGCACATACCTCTTTTATAAAACCTCTAGTTATCGATATTATTACACACAAGACAATAATAAAGATAATTAGGCTATCGAAAAACATATTTTGTATCTATATAATTTCCAAGATATAATAGTTGTAGATAACAAAGTTGTAAAATTAATTGTGTTGGTATTTTATCAGCTGTTCTAAGTACCGAGCAATCATATCAACTTCTAAATTTAGGTAATTACCTGTTTTGTTATATTGAAGAGTTGTATTTTTCCATGTGTAGGGAATAATGTTCACAGTGAATTCTTGGTTGATAACTAAATTGACCGTAAGGGAAACCCCATCTAGCGTTACAGAACCTTTTTTTGCAATAAATTTAATTAATTCTTGTGGGCATGATAGTCTGATTTCATGAGATTCTAAATTTTGATTGATTGTTAAAATTTCTGTTGTGTCATCCACATGACCCTGAACCAAGTGGCCGTCAATTCTGTCACTTAGTTTCATTGCTTGTTCTAGGTTTATTTTTTTCCCTGTTTTCCACGTATTTAAGTTAGAAACCTTCATGGTTTCTTGAGACACTTGAACTGTGAATACATTGCTCATTATGTTGACAACAGTTAAACACACTCCGGAGCAGGATATTGAATCTCCTTTGTTTATATAGGATAAATTTTGTGTCTCAATATGGAAGATTTGATCAGAGTTAGGGTGGATAGTGATATCAGTTATAGTGCCAATATCTTTGATAATTCCTTTAAACATGCAATAAAATAAATAATTATATCACAAAAGATCTTATTTGTTAGGTGCGAAAAGGAAGATCTTTTTTACTTATCTGCTCAATAGATTCTACATAATATTCAGAATATAGAAAGTAAGCCAGGTTCAAAACGCACAGTGTAATTAATATTGGTAACCCTATGTTTAATGTTAGACTGATACTTCCCCTTTTTTCGGTTGGCACCAATTCATTTAAAATTGACACTTTTCCCAGCGGCAAGTGCCATAGGCAGAGTGCTGATATAGAAGCTGCTACTAAAAATAGACAAAAATAAGTCTCTTTCGAAGAAAACATAGCTTTTAATGGTGATTTGAGCCTAATATTAGTAGGCAATCTAGTTTTAGCTTCATTTGTTTTGGTAAATGTTCTACAGCTTTGCTTGGTAAAATTTCATGAGAAACATTTTTAGGCTGTTGAGAAGGTTGGCCTGAAACTAATTTAATCAACTGCTCTTTTTTTCTATATACTTGCTTTCGTAAATATTCTTTACCTAAAAGTGAATTATTAGGGGGTTATGGCCTTTTGAGTACCTCTAGCACTTCTGATATCTCATCTGGTTCTAATACTTCATGTAGTTGTTTATCTTGGAAATAAATAATATTAAATACTGAGTTGAAAATATTGTAAAATGTATCTGAGTCTTGATTTTTATATTCACTTACTACTTCTACGAATATTTCATCGAGTTTTTTTTCCTTGTGCTCAGCTACATTATCTATCATAGCTACTCTAGCATCAATTTGAGCTTGTTTTATGATTGATTGTTTTTCTTCTTGCAATAATTCTTTAGCCTGCTTTTTTTGACTTCTTTTTCTGTTAGCTTTAAAGTAGTCTGAGTGCGGCCTAGTTTGACCTATATCCCGCTCTGTTTCTTGAGGTACTAGATTTCCTATACTACCCTCTGTTATCCGAGTTTCTGACACTGGTTCTTTTTGCGCTGGAATGACACCAGATGGTATATTGCTATTCTGTATAGAAAATTTGCAGTTGTGGGAAAAAGAATTGTGTTGCATTTCAAAAAATTGAATTGCTGAAAAGAGACCTAAACCAGGAAAAATTTTCATGCATTGCAGCACCAATTAATGGTGCACGTGTAATTTGCTTTCTGTTACTTGCTATATTGTAGCCAAACGAACCTTGTACAATTTGTTTATCTTGCGTGTTCCTTTTTTTTCAATCACATTTTCGTTTTTATTTTCAGTTTCTTCTACTTGTAATATATCTTGACTTTGCCCCTCACTTTTGGCTTTTTCTAAATGTTTTAGCTGCTCATCTAAGAATATCTCGATTTGTTGCAAGCTATCGAGGTTAATGTTTTAACGTTTGTTTGTAGCGTTATCGTTATGCCCTGCAGGAGGATTTGAATTGGAGCATTACTTATGCATTCTTCTACAGTTTTATTAGCTTTATGGTAGTTATTGTATAGTTCTTCCCTTTACTTTTGCTACTTTTATATTGGCTGTGAAGTTTTTCTCCTGAGAAAGGCAGATTTAAAAAAGTCAATTAAATGTTTTATTTGAGGTAATATTGTATTAGGGTTTACCTCTGTCAGCAGCTTGATCGTAAATGAAAACTTTTGCTCATCACTTGTAATATTTTTTGAGCGAATGGTGCTAATCTCCAGTACTTCGTTAGAAAATGCCTTACTTATGTCTTTGGATCTATTCTTAAAAACTTAGGTAAATCCTCGATTTCGTATTTTTTCTTAGTTTCTATGTTACTACTATGTATGAGTAAATTTTTTAATATAATGAGAGTGTTTATCCTTGTTTTTAATCTCTGCGGATTTAATAACAAAATTCAGTAAAAACTCAGGTATATATTGGCAGATTACATAAAATTATATCGGCTGCATGTCTTTTTTATTTTTTCTACATTCAGCCAAAACGCGCTTTAAATAAGCTTTAGCACATTATTACAATGCCAGTTTACATTATTACAGGGTCAAACTCACTACTGGGGGATTCTTTTGCCTTTTTTTGCCTGGTAAATTCTTTAATATTCTGGATTAGTTAGGAGTCCTATAGAGATGTCACTCCAGCACTTTTTATTACCTGTTATGGATCCCAGTGTCAAGGACTGGGATAAAAAGAAAGAAAGCGCTGATTTCATATGCATCTGATAAAAAAAAGATGATGTCATGCCAGTGCCCAGACACTGGCATCCAGTTTTTTTCATGATCATCAAAACGTTGTATTTTCACATAAAACGGCTACTTTTATGCTTGCCAACCTAATAAAATTCCTGGATCCCAGTGTCAAACACTGGGATGACACCTTTTCATCCAAATAGTTTTATTGATGATATTAAAGATTGCACTATAATGAAAGTTTAAGCTAGTGTTTTTAAGGTGAATAAAGAGCTAATAAGTGAAATACCTTTACTTGAAGATAAGGCAGTTTCTGAGATTGAAAATGCTGCTTCTTTGCAGGATTTAGAAAAAGTTAGGTTGTCATACTTGGGGAGAAAGGGTGTAGTAAAAGCTTATTTCGATGACTTAAATAATATAGATGATGCAGGAGAAAAACGCGACCTAGGTGCAGTGATTAATGTTTTACGCAATAAGGTAGAACAGCTTATAACAAGCAAAGAAAATAAACTAAAAGATAAAGAAGTTAAGTTAAAACTGCAAAATGAAGCAGTTGATATCACACTGCCTGTCAGACCAGAAAGAATTGGCAAGATTCATCCACTGAGCAAAGTTATAAGTGAAGTAAAGCTCATTTTTGCACATATGGGCTTCAAAGCAGTTGATGGTCCTGATATTGAAGATGAATTTCACGTGTTTGATGCGCTAAATACCCCAAGTCATCATCCTGCGCGAGAGGAGCAAGATACCTTCTACTTAAAGAATAAAATAAACGATAAAAGAATGCTGCTGCGCACTCATACCTCATCTGTGGAGATCAGAGTTATGGAAAAAGCGAAAACTTTTCCGATTAAAATCGTATCTCCTGGTAGAGTATACAGAAACGACTTTGATGCAACTCACACTCCTATGTTTCATCAGATAGAAGGGCTTTATGTTAATGAAAATGTCAATATGGGCCAATTAAAATTTACTATTCATCGCTTCCTTGGTAAATTTTTCGGAGATAAAGGTCTAAAAATACGCTTTCGTAATAGTTTTTTCCCTTTTACCGAGCCTTCTGCAGAAGTGGACATAAGTTATAAAGGTAGTAAATGGATTGAAGTACTTGGATGTGGTATGGTGCATCCAAATGTCTTTAAAAATGTTGGAATAGACCATACTAAATACAGTGGCTTTGCATTTGGGATTGGTATAGAAAGGCTAGCAATGCTGAAATATCAAATTAGTGATCTAAGGAGCTTTTACGACAATAGAGTTAGTTGGCTCAACCATTATGGTTTTCATTTTTCGTCTTTAAGATAAGTGACAAATAAATCTTATATATTTGTTGTACCTGCTGCTGGGCATGGTAAACGAATGAATTCAAGCTTGCCTAAGGTTCTGCACAAAATAGGTAATTTCTCCATGCTTGAGCATGTCATTTACAATGCAAAGCAGCTGAATCCTGAAAAAATAGTTATTGTAGTCGATTTGCCTTTAACTCAAAGGCTGAAATGCTTTGAGGGTATAAAACTAATTGTACAAGAGTCAATGCTCGGTACAGGGGATGCAGTCAAAATTGCAATGAGAAACCTGAAAGAATTGTCAGATATAGTTATTGTGCAGTATGGGGATACTCCATTAATAAAAAGCAGCACAATAACTAAAATGATAAGCTGCTTAGGAGAGAGCAATGCTTTAGTTTGTCTTGGGTTTAAAACTAATAATAAAGGATACGGTAGACTAATTATTGAGAACGGTTCCCCAAGAGAAGTCGTAGAAGCACAAAATGGTGGAAATAATGATGAGGAATTTCTTGCTAATGCCGGAATAATGGTTGCACGTGAAAAGAATCTACGTGAATTGGTGGAGAAAATAGAGTGTAATAACCAAGCTCATGAATATTACTTGACCGATATCGTTGCCATTGCAGTAAAGAGTAATTTAAATGTCGGCTATGTTATTGCTGATGAGGAGGAGGTAACTGGCATAAATAATAGGAATGACCTTGCAACGGCCGAGTTTTACTTTCAAGAAGAAAAAAGAAAGTTTTTCACTAACTCTGGAGTAACACTTGTTGCTCCAGAAACTGTTTTCTTCTCTCTTGATACGCAAATTGGTATGGATTCGATTATTTACCCATACGTTTTTTTTGGTCCTGGAGTAAAAATAGGATCTGGTGTTAGGGTTGGTCCATTTGCCAAATGTGAAAATACAACAATAGGTGATGGTGCAATCATAGGTAATTTTGTTGAAACAAAAGCAAGTGATATAGGTATAAATACTAGGATAAAGCATTTAAGTTATATAGGAAATACTCAGGTAGGGCAGGGGAGTAATATAGGTTCAGGTACCGTTATTTGTAATTATGATGGGAAAAAGAAACATAAAACAAATATTGGAAGCAATTGTTTTATTGGTGCCAATAGTTCATTAGTTGCACCGCTTAATGTGCATGATGACTCTGTCATTGCAGCAGGTAGCGTTATAGTAGAGGATGTGCCAGAGAAAAGTCTTGCAATTGCGAGAGAAAGGCAAATAACTAAGAAAATAAAATAACTCTAATTTTTATTACACGAATTATGTTATTTTTAATATATGTATTAGTATACATGTATATCAATATACATGTTAAAAATGAAAAAGTTGCTTATTTTGGTGGTCTGTTGTTTCCTGTCAGCACCGTCTTTTGGAGTTGATTGGATTAAAGATAGAATCTATACTTTTTTATCATATAGCCGGCTTGGTATTAATTATGATGTTGGTTTTCACTACACACATAGCACTAAAATTCAGTTGGCTGTGTAATAAAGACTATTATTAATTCTGTAATCAAACCTACTCTTGATGAAGAATTTGGAGGATTTATGGGGCTTATGGCAAATCTTCATTATCATCATAAATTTGAAGGTACGAATATGACTCGTTATATTACTGCTGGTGTTGGTCCTGTTATGGTTCGTACAATGAAGGCTAAACCTAAAATGAGTAGAGCTGATAATGTAGGTGAAAACATAAGTACCCTATTGGCAGAGGTTTTCAAAACTATAGTCAATGATAAATTTTTCTTATCAAATAGGTGCTGGTATTAATCTTCCACTTTCTGAAAGAACAAGTGTTTTTGCTGGCTACAAATTGCAAAGGTTTCATAAAATTTTCCATGGAATTGAGCTAGGAGTGAGTTTTAATTTATAAACTCTGATTGAATATTTTTAGTAAAGGCTAGTAGGAAATTATATTGAAGCGAAAGTAAGTGATGTAGACTCAAATGCTGATTGTAGCAGATAGTGAAAGATATTCCAATTTGCAATTGCAAGAGAAAGACAAATAACAAAAAAAATAAAATAATTCCAATTTTTTACTTGCAATTTATACTATTTTAAATATTTATATATTTATATGCATATATTAATCTTTAATGGCAATCTTGGTATTAATTATGATCTTGGCTGTCATTATACAGATAGCATAAAAATTTCAGCTGGTCCTATAGTCAAATCTGTTTTGTTTGGAGGATCTTTGGCAGAGCTAGGATTCATGGCAAAGCTTCATTGTCATTATAAATTTGAAAGTACGGATATTACTCCTTATGTTACTTTTGGTGTAGGAGGTGGAGCTAAAGTATCTCCACCAGCACAGCAAGGTCAACAGCCAGACGTAGAAAAGTTTTTTCCTACCAGATAGGTGCTGGTATTAATCTTCCACTTTCTGAGAGAACGAATGTTTTCGCTGGCTATAAACTTCACAAGTTCAGTAATTTTTCTCATGGGTTTGAACTTGGAATGAGTTTTAATTTATAAGCTCCAATTGAATGTTTTTAGTGAAAGCTTGAGTTTTTATTAACGTCGTAAAGTTTTCATGAGACTAAGAGAATGTAAGAGTAGTCAAGTTTTAAAACTTGACTACTCTCCACGAGGAAAAGCAGATAAAGGTAGAAGTATTTCATGTTTTTATTTATATTGACAGTATGTGTAACATCATTTACGATTAGTGTTAACAACAATAATTGATATTTGTCATGTTTGCAGTAATCGAAACTGGTGGAAAGCAGTATTTAGTAAAAAAAGGCAGCATAATTAAAGTAGAAAGATTGCAAGCTGAAGAAAGAGAGGAAGTAGAAATCAATAAAGTGATTTGTGTTTCAAGTAATGGCTTATCTTGTTCATCTAATGCTGTTGTTAAAGCTGAAGTACTGAGCCAGTGTAGAGATAAGAAAGTTATAATCTTTAAGAAAAAGAGAAGAAAAAATTACCGTAGGAAAAATGGTCATAGGCAGTATATTACTGTTCTTCGTATCAATGAAATTAGTCTTAAAAAGTAAGAGGTAAGATATGGCAACTAAAAAATCAGGTGGTAGTTCCTGTAATGGTAGAGATTCGGCAGGGCGTCGGCTCGGGATAAAGAAGAATGGTGAGGTTATTCCAGGTAACATAATTGTACGTCAAAGAGGTACAAAATTTCATCCTGGAAAGAATGTTGGTATGGGTAAAGATCATACTATTTTTGCTAAAACGAAAGGCTGGGTGAGTTTTAGAGAATCAGCAAATAAAAAGACGTTTATTGATGTTGTGCCTACAGATGATATGCAAGCCTTGGCTTGAATAGATAAGGGTCTGTAGCTCAGGTGGTTAGAGCGCACGCCTGATAAGCGTGAGGTCGGAGGTTCAACTCTTCCCAGACCCACCGTTTAAATTTGCAACAGTTTTGATATCGTGTAACTAAGCGATGGTTTTACATAAGAATTCAGTAACCAGTGAATCAGTAGCAGCCGGTCATCCAGACAAAGTAGCAGACCGGATTTCAGATACAATACTTGACGAATACCTTTTTAATGACTCTTCTTCTCGTACTGCAATAGAGACTTTGGTTACTAAAGATAATGTTATTATAGCTGGGGAAGTATTTGGGCCGAACATTGAAAATAGCAAGATTGAAAGTATTGTACGGAATACAATAAAAGACATTGGTTATGAGCATGATGGTTTCCACTGGGAAACAGTGAAAGTAAATATATTACTACATGAACAATCAAATGACATTGCAATAGGTGTTGATCAAGGTGCTGGGGATCAGGGCATAATGTATGGCTATGCAACAAGAGAGACAGAAAGCCTCATGCCAGCACCCATTTTTTATGCACACTCGATTCTGAGAAATATTATGAGTATGGTCAAAGAGGTAAAGCTTGGTCCGGATGCAAAATCGCAAATCACTTTGGTGTATGAGAATAACCTTCCAGTGCGTGCTGAAAGTATTGTTGTTTCAATACAGCATCTTGAGGATCTGAGTCAATCGAAAGTGAAGGAAATAATTTATCCTTACATAGCTTCATCTTTGCCTGAAGGGTGGATGTGCCCTAAAGAAAATCTCTTAGTCAATCCAACAGGTAGATTTGTTATTGGTGGACCAGTTGGTGATTGTGGATTAACCGGACGAAAAGTTATGGTTGATACTTATGGAGGCTATATTCCACACGGTGGAGGAGCGTTTTCTGGAAAAGATGCAACAAAAGTTGATAGATCCGCAGCTTATATGGCGAGATACCTTGCTAAAAATATTGTCTTTGCAGGTTTAGCTGAACGTTGTCTTGTGCAGCTTTCTTATGCTATTGGTGTCTCAAAACCTACTTCATTTTACATTGATACATTTGGCACGAATACAATAGATGAAGAGAGGATTAAAGGGTTTATTGAACGTAACATAGATTTATCAACTAAAGGCATAATAAGACATTTATCACTTAATCGTCCTATATATAAACGTACAGCCTGCTATGGGCATTTTGGTAAAGAATCAGAAAGTGATGGTGGATTTTCTTGGGAAGGTGTGGACTTATCTACTGATTTTTGTAAAGAATTTAATATAGAAGAAGAAAAGAGAGAATTTCTTTAAACTATTAAACTCTTTTATTTCTAGCTTTATACTGATCAAATAACTTACTGTAAATTGTAAGTAACTTTTTAGTAACTATACTAGTTTTAGTACTTATGAGGCTTACAAGATGTCCGACAAACCAAAAGAAGAATTTTATGATATTGCTATAAAAGAATCATCTGATCTTATTGAGGAAATAAAAGAACATCCTTTCAATGTTGAATTGATAAACAATACGCTAGATTATGAAAAGTTCAAAATTTATCTTTAGCAGGATTTATATTTAGTGGACTATACTCGTGCTTTATTGATTATTGCATCTAAAGTTGATGACATTGAAATAATGAGCAGTTTGGTTAATGTAGCAAGGGGAACATTTGCGGTTCGAAAGCAGTATACTGAATATTTTGAGACTTGTGATTTATCCGATAACCATAAAAAATCAGAATCTTATTCTGCTTTTACTGACTTTTTTATGCGTGCTGCATATCATAATTCTGTTGCTGAATCTTTAGCAGCTTCTTGTCCTTGTTTTAATATATACCAAATTATTATAAATCATATGGTAGGAGAGGTTATGCCTAAAAAAAATTGAAGATCACAGATATCAAGGGTGGATTGATATCTATAATAACACAGTAATGAATGCTACGATTAATCAAGTTACTGACGTTGCAAATAATCTATATGCAAAGGCTGGCGATTGTGAGAGGAAAAAGATGCGTGAGTTTTTTTTAAGAGAGGTCTAGAGCTAGAAATAATGTTTTGGGATGAGATATATTCTCTAGCATAGTCTGTAGTATTAACACTAAATTATATTCTAATTTATGTGATGTTTAGTGGTATAGTTAAGAGTTATTATTGGTCAAATCTTTTAAAGGATATTATTGAGCATCCTTTCAATGTTGAGTTAGCAAGTAATACTTTAAACATAGAAAATTCAGGTTTTATATACAACAAGATGCATTTTTTGTAGCTGATTATGTTCGTACTGTGTTAATTATTGCATCAAAAATGGAGAGTTGTAACAACATTGTTCCATTGATTGAGGTGGCTCAAGGAGGAATATAGATTATAAGAGTGTTATGCGAACACTACTTTGCTGTATACTCCATAAATCGTGGAGAAAAGTCGCTAGAGTGTTTCAATTTTACTAACTTTCTTTTGTCTACTTCGTATAGAGAAATTTATGAAGCTGTAACAGTTATTTACTCTTGCCATTTTATATATAAAGTTGCTATTGGTAGTATGAGAAGTAAAATTAAAAAAAATAATAGGTATAAGGATTGGTTTGATTTTTTTTTGGCAGTAGCTTGATGGAATCTGGATGTGTTGCTTTGGAAGGTATTGTTGACGAGTATTGTAACAAAGTAAGGGAAAGTGAAAGGACCATAATGCTTGAATTATTTAAAATAACTGCACAATTTGAGTTAGGCTTTTGGAATAGCTAATATAATTTTTTAAAATTTGATCAAGATTTTAAGAAATATTGACAATTTTAAGCTAATTTGTATGCTTGGTACGTATTTTTGAAGATGATATGAAAAGTAAAGAACATGATTTTCATTTAGTAGACCCAAGTCCCTGGCCAATTGCTATATCAGCAGCAATTCTTGTTCTTGCACTTGGATTAGTTGGTACACTCCATAAAAAAATTTTTGGAATATTTGGTTTAGTTTTGGGAATCTCTGCGGTATCAGGAGTGCTGTTTTATTGGTGGAGAGATGTAATAAGAGAAGCAATTTATGATAAATGCCATACTGCCATTGTAAAACATGGACTCAAGCTGGCAATGTACTTATTTATCCTCTCGGAAGTTGTGTTTTTTATAGCGTTCTTTTGTTCATTCTTTAAAGCCTGGCTTGATCCGATCTTTTTGTTTGAAGCGTTTTCTCCTACAAAAAAAATTGAATGGCCCCCTGAAGGGATTTTACCACCTGATCCATGGTCGTTACCATTTATGAATACACTAATATTATTACTTTCTGGTACAACAATTACCTCAGCACATCATTTTTTACTTGAAAATGATAAAAAAAGCATGATTAAAATGCTGTCTATAACTATATTGCTTGGGATGTTCTTTATAATAGTGCAAGCAATCGAATATCATGAAGCAAGTTTTTCTTTACGAGAAACAGGAGAAAAACTTATTTATACATCCAACTTTTACATGATTACTGGTTTTCATTGTGTGCATGTTATAATAGGTATAATATTTTTGTCAGTATGTTTATTTAGAGCTCGAAAAGATCAATTTACACCTCAAGATCACTTATGCTTTGAGTTTGCTTCTTGGTATTGGCACTTTGTCGATCTAGTCTGGATGTTTTTATTTCTGTTTATTTATTGGTTAAGCCTTTATTAAGTGATTAAAATAATAGGTCTAGATCCAGGGATAAGCAGAACCGGTTGGGCCATTATCAGCCTGGAAGAAAAGGATAGTATCGAATTTTTGGGTGGTGGTGCCATATCAACTGATGGTAAATTGGGTGCAGGTGAACGTCTACATATAATTTTTGAAGAATTAAAGAAAGTAATTTCTCTATATTCTCCAAATGAAGCTGCTGTAGAGAAAATTTTTGTTAATAAAAATCCAAAATCTTCACTAACTTTAGGATATGCAAGAGCAATTACAATTTTAGTATTACAAATGACGAAGTTGACCATGAATGAATATGATGCAAATTATATAAAAAAGAGCATTACCGGAGATGGTCATGCTGGTAAGGATCAGATTATATTTATGGTGAAGCAAGTAGTTAAAAACTCAAATATAAAATGTCACCATGCTGCTGACGCTCTTGCTACAGCAATTTGTCATGCTTATACGAAAAGTTCTTGTTTGATCAAGTAATTTTATGTAAATTCAGCTTAAAAAAACTATTTGATGGTGTTTATCTTATCCAATGTTCGTTGCAGAATAATACATGCAGCAATTTTATCATCTATTTTCTTTGATTTTGTGATTGATATTCCGGTGATTTTTAGTGTGTGAGTTGCAAGAGATGTTGATAAACTTTCGTCTTGTAGATATATGTTTATCTTACATTTTTTTATTATTTTATTTGCGAATTGGATTATTGCTTTACACCATTCGGTCTCTTGGTCATCTATTTTGAATGGTAGTCCTATTACCATTGATCCAGCTTCATTTTCTTTGAATATTCTATACAGATAACCTAAATCTTTGCTTATATTTCTTCTGTAGTATATACTATGAGCTGTGGCTATAAGCTGTGTGTTATCACTAAATGCTACGCCTATTTGTTTTTCTCCCATATCAAGGCACATTATACGTTTATCTCTTGGAGTAGACTTTAGAAATTCATCTGGATTTCTATGTAGCATCTATGAAAACATAACTTTTATACAATTGTATTTTTGTGACAGTAAGGTATGTACAGTCTACTGGCATGATAGACATTCATCATAATTAATATCTGTTTTTTGTTGCAATATTTCACTTTTTTTGAATATGTCATGTGAGACCTTGTCAGCTCTCTGCATTGATTGTGATCTGCAGTAATATAAGCTCTTTAATCCTTTTTTCCAAGCAAGCATGTGTATTTTATGTAAGTAACGTTTATGCACATTGGCAGGTAAGAACAGATTTACTGATTGAGATTGACAAATATAAGAAGTTCTATCACTTGCATGTTCTATGATCCATTGTTGATCAAGTTCGTATGCTGTTTTAAATGTCAGTTTTTCATGCTTGCTAAGAAAATCTAAATGCTGAACAGAACCCTCATTTGTTGAAATTGAGGACCATGTTTCATCATTGTCTTGATTTTTTTCTGCTAGTAGTTTTTGCAAGAATTTATTTCGTACTACAAATGAACCTGTCAATGTCTTCTGTATAAATACGTTTGCTGCATATGGCTCTATTCCAGGGGAAGTGTTGCCTGCGATAATCGAAATTGAGGCAGTTGGAGCAATAGCGAGCTTATGTGTGAACCTTTCCATTAGATCAATTTCTTTAGCGTCAAGACATGGCCCTTTTTCTTCTGCTAATTTTTTAGAAACTACATCTGCTTGCTCGCGCAAATGCTTAAATATTTTTTTATTCCATTGTTGGGCTGTTACTGATTCAAAAGGAACCATTTTACTTTGTAAAAATGAATGAAAACCCATCACGCCAAGACCGATACTACGCTCTCTTATTGCGGAATATTTTGCTCGCTGTATTTCATTTGGTGCTTGGTTTGTGAAATCCTCTAATACATTATCAAGAAAACGCATTATATCTTCTATGAAAAGCTCACTATCTTTCCATTCTTCGTAGTATTCAAGATTTACGGATGATAAACAACATACAGCAGTGCGCGACTTGTTCAGGTGATCGTAACCTGTAGTTAAAGTTATTTCACTGCATAGGTTTGACATTTTGATATCTAAATTGAGCTTTTTGTAAGGTTCTGGTTTATTGTTATTTGTTGCATTAAGAAAGATAATATAAGGTTCTCCAGTTTCAATTCTTGCTGTTAATATTTTAATCCATATATCCCGTGCTTTTACTGTTGAAATAACTTTATTGTTATGAGGGCTTATTAAATCCCATTCTTGATCATCTTCAACAGCTTGCATAAACTTATCTGTTACTATTACAGCATGATGTATATTTAATGCTTTGCGATTTGGGTCACCACCAGTTGGCTTACGTAAATCTAGAAACTCTTCTATTTCTGGATGCCATACAGGAAGATAAACTGCTGAGCTTCCTCTTCTTAAGGATCCTTGGCTGATTGCAAGCGTCAGAGCGTTTTGTACTACGATAAATGGCACAATTCCCGATGTTTTACCGCTACCTTTGACACTTTCACCAATTGAACGTAAATTTCCCCAATAACTACCTATTCCACCACCACGTGCAGCGAGCCAAACATTTTCATTCCATAGATCAACTATTCCCTTCAAGCTATCTTCAGTTTCATTAAGAAAGCAGGAAATAGGCAATCCTCTTTTGGTACCGCCGTTACTAAGTATTGGTGTTGAAGGCATGAACCACAAGTTGCTCATGTAATCATAAAGACGTTGTGCATGTTTTCTATCATCAGAATAGTAATTAGCAATACGTATAAAGAGATCTTGATAACTTTCATTTTCTATTAAATACCTATCCAATAGAACTGCTTTTCCAAAATCGGTTAATTTACTATCTTTTGCGTAATTAATAGTAATGTAATTCATAAGGCTCCTTTTATGATAATATAGAAATTTGTTTGAGCGATTTCTCGATTAAGTTGTTGAATTTGTTTGTGGATGTTGTAATGCAAATAAGATACCATCAACCTGACCGCCATATATTTTACAGTAACTCATTTGACTTATTTGCATATTTGTTTCTTTTGCAACATGCTGAATATAGTCTTCTGAATGACGAAAATAATCTCCTTTGTTTGCAAAGTCAATACCTCTACCTTCCTTTCTTCTTACTAAACATACAATAACCCCTTTTTTGTTTGTCAATCTTTTTGCTAGTTCCAATTCTGCTAGAAAATCATGTAGATAGTGTAGTACTTCAGCAAAGATAATTACATCATACCGCTGGCTCTTCTCTTGTTTAAGAAACTCTTTCATTTCTGTATGTATTAACTCATTGTAAACAGGTTTACCTTTTATAAGACATCCTCTTGCAATATTGAGCATTCTATTTGAGATGTCAACTCCTGTTATGCAACTTCTAATATTATTTATTTTTAGGAAGTGACCACATATTCCAGTACCGCAACCAAGGTCAAGTATATTCAGTTCAGAAGTGGAGTTGTGAAAGATTTTTTTGATTATCATATGTACTAGTTCATGTCCTTTGTATTGTTTGGCAATTAACCAATGTTCAACAAAATATTCACCTGTGTAATCAAAATATTGCTTTATGAGATTTTTAGGCAATTCTACAATATCTGATGTGTTTGTTATTTTCTTTATATAGTAAGAAGCTTCTTTGTGACTACTATCTAATTTTAGCGTCTTTGTTAAATAATTATAGGCTTTATTAGTATTGCCTACTGCAAAATGACATCTTCCGATATTATACCAGACTAGAGGTAAATTAGGGTAGAATATGCTAATTAACCAAAATCTTAACTTTGCATCTGATATATTACCTTTATAGAAGTGATATAACCCGATTTCAGTGTTGGTATTTAACAGGTTTTTAGATTTTTCAAGAAACACTACAATTTCTTTATGGAGAGTGCTGTATTTATCCACAATGAAATTTTTTACTTTTTTACTGTTTAATAAGCCAGTGAGCTTGGATATACAATTCAAAGCAAAGTTTTTTATAAAAGATAGACTACTTTTCATACATTAGAAATACTCCAAATGTTCATTTTCATTTTTAGGTAACTAATTTTAACACATTTTATCTTACAAAATATCTTTTTCATTAATTTTTCTGTACATATCAATTTTCCGAATATTTCTCAGATTGTACTGTTTAAGATTGCTGGTATATTGTTGTTGATAATAATAGGTAAATGTTTTGTGTAAAAAGGCGTTGACATATGATTTATCAGATTGTAAGATACAAAAGATTAGTTTTTAGATGTTTGAAAAGTTTTATGGTAGAGATTATTTAATCTCAATTCAATTGTAAGTTAATATTTAACTCTGCATATTCTACATATAGTCAGATAAATAAATTATTAAGAGCACTTGATGGATGCCTTGGCGTTAAGAGGCGATGAAGGACGTGGCAGGCTGCGATAAGCTGTGGGGAATTGTCAACGAATTTTGATCCGCAGATTTCCGAATGGGGAAACCCAACTAGCTTAGCTAGTTATTATATACTAAGTATATAAGGCAAACTTGGTGAACTGAAATATCTAAGTAGCCAAAGGAAAAGAAATCAACCGAGATTCTGTTAGTAGTGACGAGCGAAAGCGGAAAAGGCTAGTGATTTAAAAATAAGAATTAGAATACTCTGGAAATGGTAACCATAGAAGGTGATAGTCCTGTACAAATAGAAAGTTTTTAAATCCTTGAGTAGAGCGGGACACGTGAAATCCTGTTTGAATATGGGGGGACCATCCTCCAAGCCTAAATACTCCTTAACGACCGATAGTGAACAAGTACCGTGAGGGAAAGGTGAAAAGAACCCCGGGAGGGGAGTGAAATAGAATCTGAAATCAAGTGCTTACAAACAGTTGGAGCTCTATATCAATTTATTGATATTTAGAGTGACAGCGTACCTTTTGCATAATGGGTCAGCGAGTTAATCTATGAAGCAAGCTTAAGCCGGTAGGTGTAGGCATAGCGAAAGCAAGTCTGAATAGGGCGTCTAGTTTTATGGATTAGACCCGAAACCAAGTGATCTAGTCATGACCAGATTGAAGGTATGGTAAAACATACTGAAGGATCGAACCAGTTAATGTTGCAACATTATTGGATGAGTTGTGATTAGGGGTGAAAGGCCAATCAAACTTGGAAATAGCTGGTTCTCCGCGAAATCTATTTAGGTAGAGCGTTGTATTTATTTTATTGGGGGTAGAGCACTGGATAGACTAGGGGGATTCATCATCTTACCAAATCTAACCAAACTCCGAATACCAGTAATTAATTGTACAGCAGACACACTATGGGTGCTAAGTCCGTGGTGGAAAGGGAAACAGCCCAGATCACTATCTAAGGTCCCAAAATTGCAGCTAAGTGGGAAAGGAAGTAGAAAAACCATTACAGCTAGGAGGTTGGCTTGGAAGCAGCCATCCTTTAAAGAAAGCGTAACAGCTCACTTGTCTAAATAAGTTTTTCTGCGCCGAAAATTTACCGGGGCTAAAGCTGTATACCGAAGATGTGGGTGCCTATTGATTTCGATTGATAGGCGCGGTAGCGGAGCGTTCCGTAAGTCTGTGAAGGTGGTTTGTAAAAACCGCTGGAGATATCGGAAGTGAGAATGCTGACATAAGTAGCGTAAAAGAGTGTGAAAAACACTCTCACCAAAAATCTAAGGGTTCCTACGTTAAGTTAATCTGCGTAGGGTTAGTCGGTTCCTAAGGCGAGTCCGTAAAGGAGTAGTCGATGGCAATTAGGTTAATATTCCTAAACCTCTTAAGTGTGACGGGTTTTGTATTTGTATAGGTCTGATTGGATTGATCTATGCTTAAAAGAAGCTCCAGGAAATAGCACTTATATTTATGAGGCCGTACCGTAAACCGACACTGGTGGATGAGTAGAGTATACTAAGGTGTTGAAAGAATGATGTTGAAGGAACTCGGCAAATTGTACCTGTAACTTCGGAAGAAGGGTAACCTGCTTTTAGGCAACTATAAGTAGGTGGCACAAAATAGGGAGTAGCGACTGTTTACTAAAAACACAGGACTCTGCAAACACGTAAGTGGAAGTATAGGGTCTGACGCCTGCCCGGTGCTGGAAGGTTAATAGGAGGGGTGCAAGCTCTGAATTGAAGCCCCAGTAAACG
This sequence comes from Wolbachia endosymbiont of Trichogramma kaykai, assembly GCF_045765165.1. NCBI lineage: Bacteria > Pseudomonadati > Pseudomonadota > Alphaproteobacteria > Rickettsiales > Anaplasmataceae > Wolbachia > Wolbachia endosymbiont of Trichogramma kaykai. The sequence continues at coordinate 116,104 of NZ_JBJJXK010000001.1, read as the reverse complement.
GCGGCCGTAACACTGACGGTCCTAAGGTAGCGAAATTCCTTGTCGGGTAAGTTCCGACCCGCACGAATGGCGTAACGATTTCTCCACTGTCTCCAACATCACTTCAGCGAAATTGAATTCCCCGTGCAGATGCGGGGTACCCGCGGTTAGACGAAGAGACCCCGTGCACCTTTACTATAGCTTTACATTGCTATTAGAAGCGTGATGTGCAGGATAGGTGGGAGATTTTGAAGTTATGGCGCTAGCTATAATGGAATCAGCCTTGAGATACCACCCTTTACACTTTTGATATCTAACTATGTTTCATTATCTGGAACTAGGACATTGTATGGTGGGTAGTTTGACTGGGGCGGTCGCCTCCTAAAAAGTAACGGAGGCGTGCGAAGGTAAGCTAGAGCTGGTCGGAAATCAGCTTGATAGTACAATGGCACAAGCTTGCCTGACTGCGAGGCTGACAAGCCAAGCAGAGACGAAAGTCGGTCATAGTGATCCGGTAATTCTGTATGGAAGGGTTATCGCTCAACGGATAAAAGGTACGCCGGGGATAACAGGCTGATGGTGTTCGAGAGTTCATATCGACGACACCGTTTGGCACCTCGATGTCGACTCATCACATCCTGGGGCTGGAGAAGGTCCCAAGGGTTCGGCTGTTCGCCGATTAAAGTGTTACGTGAGTTGGGTTTAGAACGTCGTGAGACAGTTCGGTTTCTATCTGCCGTGGGTGAAGGAAATTTGAGAAGATCTGACTCTAGTACGAGAGGACCGAGATGTATATACCTCTGGTGTACCAGCTGTTATGCCAATAGCATCGCTGGGTAGCTATGTATAGATGGGATAATTGCTGAAAGCATATAAGCAAGAAACCCTCTTCAAAAAAATTTCCCAATTAAGGCCGTGGGAGACTACCACGTTGATAGGCTAGGTGTAGAAGCATGGTGACATGTGAAGCTAACTGGTACTAATAGCCTGATTGATTTATTTCCTTTCTATATGTGTATATGCAGTGTTAAATATTAAATTAAAATTTGTTAAGTTAGAGATTTTTGTTGACTTGGTGGCTATAGCAAAAATGAACCACCCGATCTCATTTCGAACTCGGAAGTGAAACTTTTTAGCGCCGATGATACTTAAAAAGGGAAAGTAGGTCGTCGCCAAGTTTATAAAAATTTCTTCTTATTTGTATCTTTTCAGTAGAGCGCTGAAACAAGGTAAGCATAGAGTAGCTGTGAGGTAATATAGCTGATCTTTTAGGACTCTGCAAAAACTTTAAGATAAAAGTAGGATTTGTCCCCTATTTGCAAATTAGCAGGAGGGATAGTAACATTTAATAAATCATCAAACAATTGATCTTCCGAAAATCAAACTTTATATAATTGAATACTAATTAACTTATTGGGGATGAGGAGAAAGAAGAAGTGGCAAACTACCAAGAAGCAGATACATTCGTTCCAACAGTTAGTTGATAATTGTAGTACTCGGTTGATTTTATAAAAATTCAAAATGCGAGAATTATAAGTGGTGTTTTTAATGTAAATTGAAAGCGTATCAAATAGTGAATATAGAGTTCCTTAAAAATGCAAAAAGGTTTATGAGCAAATCGAATAAGAAAAGTGAGCTTTTGCGCATCAACATGTTATAATAAAGGTGAACTTAGTTAGTGCTGAAGCAATACTGCAAATTTTAAAGGGAAGAAGATTTAAAAGACAGTGTATGTTGCAGTCGTAATAGTTGCTGACAGGCACTTTGAAACATAGCTGAACTATTGAAGTTAAAATTCTGGGCTATTACTTAAAAAACGCATCTACTGAATTATTTATGCTAAAAAAGCTTTATTAAAAAATGAAACAGAAGTGTAAGAAAGTTGCAAAACGTATAAGCTATCACTTAAAGCTACCTATCTGAAGTAACTGGAGCTTCTCAAGTTGCGAAAAAATATTTTAAAATCCGATACTGTAAAAGCTTATGTTTTACGTAATCAGAGCTAGGAACTTGAAAGGATAATTTTATTATACTTAACACGGAAACAAAGAGAACTATACAATCCCCTGCCTGTCGTTTCTTGAACCACTTCCCTGAACGGGTACTTTTATTAAACTATTCTTTTATTGTAATGAGTTGCTTCTATATTAAAATTTAGCAATCTCCCTCTAGGATCATATTTATTTTGTTCTAAGTATCGGCTTTGTTCAAATGCCATTCCCCATTGTGTACGACAGCTAGAGTTTCTATATTCATAAAAACTCTCTTCAGCATTATTTGTATTGAGCTTTTTACCTTGTTTTTTTACACTCTCTACCTCAAGCACGCACATCTGTTAATTTATTTTAAAAACTTCACTTATCTTATCATAAAAAATATAGCTGTAAATACTTTAGTGAAAATTCCTTCTTATTTTATCTTTCTTTAAGCAAATATTGAGGTCTTTTTGTAAATTTTTATAGCCTGCTTGCATAATGTTTTTATGGGCTAGTATTATATAATAGTATCCTACATTAGTTATATTAGAAATGCTAACTTTAGTTAGCATTCGTAATTGCCTTTTTATTTTATTTCTTTTTGCTGCTTTTCCGACTTTTTTACTGATAGCCAGACCTACCCTAATAACATGAATATACTTTTCAGGTTCTTTTTCTTTTATAGCATATAGTGATATATATACCCCTCGATAAAAAAGGCTGTAAGGTGCTAATCTGTTTTTAAAAGCAAAGGAAAACTCTTTTTTTTTATGCTTACTATGCGCATAATTTATTACATCCTAATGAGCGGCGCTTATTAAGAATTTTTCTTCCAGCTTTTGTTGACATACGTGAACGAAATCCATGTTTGTGCTTTTTTTTTAAATTTTTTGGTTGAAATGTTCTTTTCATTGTTTTTATATTAATATGATTATTTATTTTAAACTATTTTGCTCTATTGTCAAACAATGGTCAACTTCTATGGCATTCTTGTTGAGTAAAATTTGATATATGGAAAAATGAATTTAATTATAGGCGTACCTGTTTTACTAATCCTTTTACTTTGTTTGAGTAAGTTTCAAGCAGTAAGTAAAATTAAGTCTTATATATATTTGAGTTGTATGTGGATGCTACCTTGTTTGTTAGCATTCTATGATGGTTATTTTGTAACTTCTATTTCTATAGCGTTACTTTTTTTTATGCTGATTTTTATTTTTAAAAGTAAAAGAAATAAGATGGTAAAATTTTTGTTATTTATGGCTTTATCAATATCACTTTTTATCACTTTATTCATAATGCTATCTATTTTTGTTCAGTCCATTTCTTTTTTTAATAAAGTATCTATTTCAGAATTCTTATTTTGCTTAAAATGGAAGCATAATGTAGCTATTATTGGTGAAGGAGAGGTGGGGTGTTTTGGCATAGCGCCACTTTTAGTGGGGACATTACTTATAACTATTGTAGCAATGTTAGTTGCGGTGCCACTTGGTTTATTTTCTGCAATATATATTAGTGAGTATGCGAGTGAAAAAGTGCGTTATGTTATTAATACAGCCTTACAGGTTTTGTCTGCTATTCCCACTGTTGTATATGGATACTTCTCAGTTGTATTTTTGTCTTTTTTTGTAAAGCAGGTAGCGAAATTTTTTAATCTAAGTATACACTCAGAAAGTGCTTTGATTGCTGGTTTATCGATTGGAATAATGATTCTTCCTTTTATTATTTCTTTGCTTGAAGATGCTATAAGATCTGTTCCAAAAAGTTTACGTTATGGTTTTATGGCGCTTGGTGCAACACCAGCGGAAACTATATGGCATGTAACAATACCTTATGCAATGCCTACAATTTTAAGTGCAGTTTTATTATCAATTTCAAGGGTGATAGGTGAAACAATGATTGTACTAATGGCTGTGGGAATCAATGCAAATTTGACCTTTAATCCTCTCAATTCAGTTACTACTATCACTGTACAAATTGCTACATTACTTACCGGAGATCAGGATTTCAATAGTGTGCAAACTCTTGCTGCTTATGCGCTTAGTTTGGTGCTGTTTGTTATTACTTGGCTATTGAATGCATTTGCATTGCTTATAATGAAACGTAACTAGTAAGTGTTTTAATATTGCAAAATTTCTGTTCATAATATAAGATTTATTTTCTTTAGAAGTTCTTTTATAGAATTGTAGTATTAGGTAATGAAAGGGATGAGTACAGGTAAAGTAGTTAAAATAACTCAAGCAGTTGTTGATTTAAAATTTGAAGGCGAGTTACCTAAGATATTTAATGCTTTAAAAAGCAAACTAAAATGTAAGGGCAAGGAGCTAGTTTTAGAGGTTTCACAACATATAGGTGACAATATAGTTCGTTGCATTGCTATGGATAGCACAGATGGTATGTCAAGAGGTGATGAGTTTGTTGATACAGGTGCAACAATATCAGTTCCGGTTGGACGCTCAACTTTAGGAAGGATTTTTAACGTTGTAGGAGAGCTTATAGATGAGTGTGGTCCCTTAAAAGGAAAGTATAATTTAGAACCTATACATAGATCACCTCCAAGTTTTACCGAGCAGAAGATACAGGAAGAAGTTTTAGTTACAGGAATAAAGGTTATAGATCTTCTTGCTCCTTATCTTAAAGGAGGAAAAATTGGCTTATTTGGTGGAGCTGGTGTTGGTAAAACAGTTCTGATAATGGAATTGATTAACAATATAGCAAAAGCTCATAAAGGATTTTCTGTGTTTGCTGGAGTAGGAGAGAGAACGCGTGAAGGTAATGATCTTTATAACGAGATGATTACTTCGAATGTAATAGATATAAATGAGCACGAAAAATCTCAAGCCGTTTTGGTTTATGGTCAAATGAATGAACCTCCTGGAGCAAGGGCTAGGGTTGCTTTAACAGCACTAACTATGGCGGAGTATTTTCGTGATCATGAAAATCAAGATGTTCTATTTTTTGTAGATAATATCTTCCGTTTTACTCAAGCTGGCTCTGAAATTTCTGCTTTGCTTGGAAGAATACCGTCGGCTGTTGGTTATCAGCCAACTCTTGCGACCGATATGGGCGCTATGCAAGAGAGAATAGCCTCAACCACTGCTGGTTCTATTACTTCTGTACAAGCTATATATGTTCCTGCAGACGATTTGACCGATCCAGCTCCAGCAACGACATTCTCTCATCTTGATGCCACTACAGTGTTATCAAGGCAGATAGCTGAAATGGGTATATACCCTGCTGTTGATCCACTTGACTCAACTTCTCAGTCTTTGTCTGCTGAAATCATTGGTGAAGAACATTATAATGTGGCTTCTGAGGTGAAACGTATATTGCAAACTTATAAGTCGCTGCAGGATATTATCGCAATACTTGGTATGGATGAACTGTCTGATGAAGATAAAATTATTGTTGATAGAGCTCGTAAAATTCAGAAGTTTCTTTCTCAACCTTTTCATGTTGCGGAGGTATTTACTGGAATGTCTGGCAAATTTGTTTCACTTTCTGATACTATTTCTAGTTTTAAAGGAATTATTGAAGGTAAATATGATCATCTGCCAGAAGCTGCTTTTTATATGGTGGGAAGTATAAGTGAAGCAATAGAAAAGGCTGAATCAATAAGAGCTGAAGTTGGAGCCGGACATTAAAGATTATGAACACTTTTAAGGTGCAATTTTTTTCTCCTGATAATCGAATTTCATTCGATGAAGTGGGTTCTCTTTCAGTGAGTGGGCTTGAAGGGGAATTGATGATTTTAGCCTGCCATTCCCCTTATTTAATTTATTTATTCCCTGGTATAATTACTGTTAAAATGAGTAACCAGACAAAGGAAAGAGTTGTAATTGATAATGGTATATTAGAGGTTAAAAATAATAATTGTAGCATTCTAACAAATCAAATTCAGGTTTTTGATCACCTGACTCATTATGAGGAATCACTAAAAGATAAGAGAGTTAGTATATATTTAAGTTATCTTGATGTTAAATCTCTTTAGGGGCTCTTTTTTTTGTTCAAGAAATAAATCTACTCTTGTCGTCTCAGTGTTTGTCGTTCAAGTATCTGACACACAACTGTACGAACATTAGAAGGATTCATCCCAGTGCGTGACACTGGGATCTATCTTATTTTCATCATGGATATGATTTTAACATATGTTCCTAGAATCTCTTCTCCATCACATAATTTGCAAATGTTTTTATGTACAGCTCCCAGTGTCACGCACTGGGATGACAAGAGTTGGGTGAAAAGAAGAAGCACTGATTTCATATGCATCTGAACAGTATTAAACACCTCCACGCTGACTTTGGCTACACATCTTTGATATACTGCTGATTAAGTCTAGAAGTGAACTACAGTGATCGCTATGAAATGCGCTATCAAGGCTTAAAGACCTAGGTTTTTTTTCTGAATCATCAATTTCCTCTGTAAGCTGGTAAAACATTTTTAAATCATTATCAGGAATTTCCTTTTTATTAACAAATACTTTATCAATTACTGGACTTAACATTTCTACTTCGCTATTAAAGTATTGTGCTTTATCGTTTAGCCGTTTTCTTTTTCCTGTTATTCTTTCAATTCTCCTAACTTTATCTTCAACTATTTGCATCAATCCCTCAATCTTATCTTCATATTCTTTAAGCTTTAATTTCAGTAATGGATGATATTCATTTATTGTTTCTTCTTCTATCTTCTGCCGTAACTGCTCTCTTATTCTCTTAATCTCCTCATCTTTAAGCCACAGCTCGTTTTTTAACTCTTCAAACTCCCACGTTAACTGATCTGTCTCTTGTGCATCAAATGCCAAATGTTTGTTATGCTCATTTTCTAAATTTTGTATTTGAGATTTATAACTCGCTATACGCTTATCCCTTGCACTTATCATGTGTTCTGCTTCCTCTATCTCTTCCTCTATCTCTTTCTCTTTTTTTTTAAACTGGTTCAATTTACCTTGTAGTTTCTCTTGTTCTGCATTAGCAGTTTTTAGCTTTTCCTTCAGTTCTTCTACCTTTTCTTCCAGTTCCTTACTTTTTCCATAAATTTCTTGAATTTTCTGCTCTTGCTCCTTATTGAGCTGGATTATTCGCTCATCTGTTTTACTCATTTCTTTCTCAAGTCTTTGTTCATTTTTTTCATACTCAATTTGTAAATTATTGTACTGTTCCTTCAATTCCTCAATTTTTTGCTTAGCCTCCACGAGTTCTTGTTCTGATTCTACTTGCTTTGCTTCTTTCAGTAAGAATAACTCTTCTTTCAAATATGATATTTGTTGTTCACTGCTTTTTTTTGTACTACTGCTATAGTGTTCTGATTGATTAAGCTTGTCTTCCAAATTATACTTTTCTTCTTTCAGTTGATTTAATTCCCTATGCAATTTGCTTAAGTCACTTATCAACTCTTCTTTTTCTGCATTGGCAACTTCCAGCTTTTTCTTCAGGTCTTTCTTTTCTTCATATGCACCTTCAAGTTCTTGCGCTCTTTCTTGCAGCTCTGTTGATATATTTGCTAGTTTTTCATCTTTTTGTGTCAGTTCAGTTTGTAATTTTGCATTTTTTTGCTTTTCTTCTCCAAGTTTATCCTGTAAATCACTATTGTGCTTTTCTAACTCTTCAAGTTCTTGTTCAGCGTTGTCGAACCTGTATCGTAAATTGTTCCTCAGTTCATTTAATTCTCTAATTTCTTGTTCATCTTTTGTAAGCTTTTGATCTAGTTGTTGTGAGTTAACTTCTGTCTGAGTTTCAGTCTGTTGAGAGCCAATTTCTGTTTGAGTCTTAACGTGTTGTACAGAGACCTCTGTCTGAGTTTCAGTGTGCTGTGAATTAACTTCTGTTTGAGTTGCAATTGCCTGAGTTGCAATCTGCTGTGGATTAACCTCTGATACATTGTTGCTAGTGAAAGAAAGAATAGGATTGCTTTTAGCATCATTTTCAAGATCTTTCATCTTTTCATCTTTATTGATTACGATATCTTCATTATTTTGCAGATTAATAACAGCTGGAGCATCTTTATTCTTCTCCAATAATGCTTTGAGAGCGTCATGTAGAGAGAGACCTTGAATATATAATTCTTCATTTTGTCTTATTAATTCCAAAAACTCCTTAGATGAGGATTCAAAATCTTTACCATCAAACTTTAGTACTTCAGTTATACCAGCACTACTTACATTCATAACCATAGTACAGGTAAAAGCTTTCCCATCCTTGTCCTGCACAGGCCAAGTGCTTGTCATTTCATAATATGCACCCTCTTTAAATTCATAATGTCTTTCCTTATCTTTTCGATAAGCATATATGTCATGCTTTTTATTGCAATAAATATTCAATGTGCTAATATCCCTTTCTTGCTGTAAGATATCACTGATTCTTATTGGCTCACTTCTATTGTAATTAATAAGATTAATGTTTAACACTTTATCAGAATTATTAGTTTCTACATAAAAAGCTCGAAGGTCTATGTCTTTGTCTCTAAAATACTTAGTTACAGCTTTTTTTGCCTGATTTGCTGATTCTATAAAGCTTTTTTTAAAGCTCTTGTTGAAAGATAGATCTATATATGCTTGCCTAAAATTTTCATCATTTGTTAAATCCATGAGCAAGTCATAAACCTCCCATTTTTCCTGACAATGTTCTTCTAAAACAGTAATGCTATTTTTTCTTTTCATCTCCGCTAATATGGTTTTTAACGTCGGAAAATTTGTTGACATAATATACCCCCTATTACTATCGCTTTGACAATATCCTTAGTTTAGGAGTGATTAAGCTATCAAAACTCCTTTTATGTTAACCTTTTTAGTTGAATTTAATTGCGAGCGTTAAACTCGACCTTAGTCGTTTTGTTCATTGTTCTTCATTACCTATTTGTGTTACCATGCTAATAGTAGCACTAAATTTTAGGATATGCAAGAATTTCTATTGAACGTAAAGCTAGTAAACTTCAGAAATTGGTTATGCGAATTCTGTTAATAAAATGCAACCAATTAAGGAAAGCGCTATACTGTGTCTCAGTGCAATATTTTCTTTCCTAACGGACTAAAAATTGAATTGAGTTAAAAATCCGATTTTATTTAATACTTTTCAAAGATGACAATATTTTGTAAAAATAGTTTTTGAACAGGACAATAATATGGAAATTTTTCTTGATAGTGCTGATTTACATGAAATTAAGGAGCTAAAAGGGTTCATTGATGGTATAACAACTAATCCTTCTTTAATAGCAAAGTCTGGGAATAAAGATAAATACGAAGATTTAGTAAGTGAAATATGCTCTATTATAAAAGGCCCTGTTAGTGTTGAAGTTGTTGCAGATAGCCATGAAGATATGGTTAAGGAAGGCCTGAAGTTAGCGAAAATAGCTAGTAATATCGTAGTAAAGTTACCCCTTACACATGAAGGATTAATTTCTTGTAAAAAGTTGTGGACAGAGCACGAAATACCTGCTAACGTTACACTATGTTTTTCTCCTGGACAAGCACTGTTTGCCGCTAAGGCCGGTGCTTGTTTTATTTCTCCCTTTGTTGGTCGCCTTGATGATATAAGCTATGATGGCTTATCACTAATAGGAGATATATGCGCTATATATTCTAATTATAATTTTAAGACAAAAGTTCTTGTTGCATCAGTAAGAAGTCCGGCACATGTAATAGAAGCTGCACGGCTTGGTGCTCATTCAATTACTGTACCAGCAAAAATACTTAGACAGTTAATTAATCATCCACTTACTGATCAAGGGCTCGCAATATTTGAAAAAGACTGGGGCGTAAAGTAATACATGATATTGCTATAAAATATAGTATAAAAAGGACATAGGTGCCATCTGTTCCTTAAAGACATGCGGGTTAATGATATGCGTAATTCAGAATTTTAAACATAATGATCCTCCTATTAATCAAAAAAGATTCAGAAAATGTATACAGCTACAACTGAAGTATAGCTAAAATATATTTTAGCTGAAAGATTATAGATTAATTGAATAAAAAGGTCTGCAGACGAAGATAGATTCCGAGCTCTAGAACGCCTTCACTGTGCTTGATAACAAAACTATTAGAGTTTATCAGGTAATTTTTTATCGTAATTTTACGAACGTGCCATGCAAGTAATTATATCTAGTTAAATTTGTAAAGTAATACAGTGTTTTCGATAGTTATAAAAAGGCTAGATTTCAGTGCTGGAGTAACATTTTGGAAATTGGGATGAAAAGAGGGATGCTGGTTTGAAATTAAGTTTTCTGGATTCCAGCATCAAGTGCTGGAATGACAAGAGAGGAGTTCCAGGTACAGCTGTTACCTATAGAATGGCAGTACTAGAATGATAACAAAGAGGCTAACTCAATGACATATTTAATCTCTATACAGATGTACATCACGCACCGATTTCCATTCAGGGTAATGTCATTCCAGTACTGGAATCTAGTTAGATTTACGAGTATAAAAATAATACACCATTTTTGATGGTGGAAGCCATTACTAGGATAACAAGAAAGGAAGTGCTGATTTTAGTGTTTATACGTTAGCCATGGATCTAAAAATTTATAAACAAAAGATTACACTTCACAACTTTGTGATGGAATAAGTTTTTTAATGCTGTTGACGCAAAACTCAGTTGTATTATTAGCTATTTCATCGAATTTATCATTTATATCCTTACCTATTTTTTCATCTTTAATATATTCGTACAGAGCTAAATAGCTATAGTTGAACATATTGCGATGAAACCAACTTTTGCTGTAATAAGTAATGATAGCCCACCTGCAAATATGGACACCTCTCCAATAGCTAAGTTTATAATTTTATTTTGTGTTGATTGATTCTCTTTATCCTCTAAAACGTTTGATATTGCTTTTGAGGCAATTTTTATTGCTATTGCTGTAGTTGAGATTATAACAAACATCATAGCTATTTTTGCTAAGAGAAAAATTGATGGTAGCATTATTACAAGAAACAATGAAGCACCTCCTATAAATAACCATCTCTCATTTATTTTTTTAGACTGATCTGTATTATTAGGCATTGCAAACCTCCACTTTCACCAACAGCTTATTCGTATAATATGAAACATGCGATAGTCAAGATGTTTTTGTGTGGAGAAGCTTGCGATTGAGTTTTGAAGAGCTTTAGCTTTACAAGATGGTAGATCTGGTGATTATCGTAAGATTCTTGCAGTCATTTTAGTGGGAAGAATTTGTAAAATATGAAAAAATAACCGCCAGAAAATTGGAAAAACTATAACTTTCTTTCCCTTAAATATACTTTTTAAAATATATGCTGCAGCTTTTTCTGGCTCCCATATGAAGGAAAGTGGTTTATTAGACTTAAACATATCTGTTTTTACTGGCCCTAGCATTATGGTGATAAACTTTATACTACTATTAGTATATTGGATTTTTAGTGATTGAATACAACTTTTTAGTGCTGCTTTGCTGGCACAGTATGCAGAAGCATGTGGTGTTGCATGCATAACAACAAGAGAAGATATAACCGCAAAAGTTGCCAAGGAATTATGATGAATCCATTCTTCAATCCATTTGATAACGCCAAAATAATTGGTTTTAAATGTTTTTCTATGAATGTTGGTATGAAACTTATCTTCTATTTTGCCACATCCTGCATTAAGAAAAAAGAGATTTGGTATAATATTTTGCTTTTTTAAAAATCAGACGAGTTTTTAACATTTTCACTTTTGCTTACATCACACGTTATAGGCAAAAAATTACTACCTAATTCTTCTTTTAATTTTTCCAGTTTTTCAGTGCGCCTTGCAACGTCAATCACAAACCATCCATCTTTAATGAGCAACCATGCTAGACTTTCTCCAATGCCAGATGATGTTCCTGTAGTGAGACAAGTTTTCTATCCATGTGAATTTACATAACATGAAGTATGGATGTAATGACTATTGCCTATTCACACAAGTTAAGTTTGCTATAATTTTGCTAAATAATAAAAAAAAAGAAAGCTACTTATAATTTTGAATTTTATATAAACTTAAAGGGAAATTTAGTATTTGCTTACTTGTAATTTAAAATTCTTATATAATACCTTAAATGAGTTGAGAGAATTAAATGCAGGATGCAGCTTTAGTTTTACAAGATGGCAAGTGCTTTCGCGGAAGATCAGTAGGTAAAAAGGGCAAATGTATAGGCGAGGTTTGTTTTATCACTGGTATGACCGGGTATCAACATACTATAACCGATCCTTCTTTTGCTAACCAAATCATAGCATTCACTTTTCCTCATATTGGTAATGTTGGAATAAATCACAAAGATAATGAAGGAGAGAAAATTTTTGCAAGTGGTGTGGTTATGCGTGAACTTTCTCTTATGTCTCACTCTTCTTCATATATTAGTTTAAATGATTGGTTGGAGAAAAATAATGTAGTTGGGATATCGGGAATTGATACTAGAGCTTTGACGAGATATTTGAGAAAAAATGGATCTCAAAATGGAATGATATGTCCTTCAAGTGAGTCACATATATTAGATGAATTGAAGAAATACAAATCTGTAAATGGAATAGAAATAACTAAGAAAGTCAGTTTAAGTAATAACTTTCAAAGTGCTTTTAATGCAAAATATCGGGTTGTAATTGTTGATTTTGGTGTAAAAAATAGTATAATCTCACGCTTAGTAGAACTTGATTGTACGGTTGAATTAGTCAAACCAGATACAGGTTTTGCTCACAAAGTATTAAGCATGAATCCAGATGGTATAGTGCTTTCAAATGGCCCTGGTGATCCACAAGGGATAGGAGAGAGTGTAATTTCAGAAATAGAAATTATTGTAAAATCTAAAATACCAGTTTTTGGCATATGCCTGGGCCATCAATTACTTGCAGTTACTTTGGGAGCAAAGACCGTCAAGATGGATATTGGTCATCGAGGGAGTAATCATCCAGTTTATGATCTGGGGAGTAAAAAAGTTGAGATAACTAGCCAAAATCATGGTTTTGTTGTTGATTCGGCTTCTCTTCCAAGTAACGTTGAAGTTACTCATATTTCTCTATTTGACAATAGTGTAGAGGGGATAATGATGAAGGATTACCCAGTCTTTTCTACTCAATACCATCCAGAAGGAGCTCCAGGTACACATGATTCACATCATTTATTTGGGCATTTTATTGACAATATTTTGTTATACAAAAGTAAAATCTAACTGAAATCAGTTAGATTGGCTTTTATTACTTGATCTTTTGGATTTGGATGTTTAATATTGAGAGTAATAAAGCTTAAGTTAAGGTAGTGTTCTCTTAACAGATTTTTGTGGAGGAGTGACCGAGTGGTTAAAGGTAACAGACTGTAAATCTGTCCGCATTGCGTACGTAGGTTCGAATCCTACCTCCTCCATATGCGGGTATAGCTTAATGGTAGAGCTCTAGCCTTCCAAGCTAGTGACGTGGGTTCGATTCCCACTATCCGCTCTTTTTTTTGTTGTATTTATATAAAATCAACATATCATCTATTGATGTATTTGTAGTTTAGGTAGAAGAGTTAAGATTATGACAGCGATAGTAGAAGCATTTGGAAAGCCGCATGTAAACGTGGGAACGATAGGGCATGTCGATCATGGGAAGACAACGTTAACGGCGGCGATAACAAAGCATTATGGTAATTTTGTAGCATATGATCAAATAGATAAAGCGCCAGAAGAAAGAAAGAGAGGGATAACAATAGCAACAGCGCATGTTGAATATCAAACAGAAAAGAGACACTATGCACACGTTGATTGCCCTGGACATGCTGATTATGTAAAGAATATGATAGTAGGTGCAGCACAGATGGATGCAGCGATATTGGTAGTGTCGGGGGTTGATGGGCCGATGCCACAAACGAGAGAGCATATATTGCTGGCAAAACAGGTGGGTGTTGGGTATATCGTGGTATATATAAATAAAGCTGATGTTGCTGATGCTGATATGATAGGTTTGGTAGAAATGGAAGTGAGAGAGTTGCTAAGTAAGTATGGATTTCCAGGTGATGAAGTGCCTATGATAGTTGGGTCTGCGTTAAAAGCACTAGAGGATGATAGCAGTGAGTATGGAAAGAAATCAATAGATAAATTGATGGAGAAGTTAGATGAGTATGTGGCAGTACCTCCAAGGCCTATAGATTTGCCGTTTTTATTGCCAATAGAAGATGTATTTTCAATATCGGGCCGAGGGACGGTAGTAACAGGAAGAATAGAGAAGGGGGAGATAAAGACGGGGGATGAGATAGAGATAATAGGTCTGAGGGGGACACAAAAGACGATATGTACTGGTGTTGAGATGTTTAAGAAGTTGCTAGATAAGGGCAGTGCAGGGCTCAATGTGGGAATACTACTAAGAGGAACAAAGAGAGAAGAAGTGGAGAGAGGGCAAGTACTGGCGAAACCAGGGACAATAACCCCGCATAAGAGATTTAATGCGGAGGTGTATATATTGAAGAAAGAAGAAGGAGGAAGACATACACCATTTTTTGGAAATTATCAGCCACAGTTTTACTTGAGGACAACGGATGTAACTGGGAGCATAAAATTGCTAGAAGGAAAGGAGATGGTAATGCCAGGGGACAATGTAAGTATAGAAGTGGAGTTGCAAGTACCGATAGCAATGGATAAAGGATTGCGTTTTGCGATAAGAGAAGGTGGTAGAACTGTTGGTTCTGGAGTTGTTTCGGAAATTTTAGAATGAGTGTAATAACTAAGATGAAGCAAGATATATATATTAGAATCAAAGCTTTCGATTGTTCTTTATTGGAAAAATGTATTCGCGAGTTTATTGATCAATTAAAGCAGTTTAATGCAGATTTATCTGGTCCGATTGCATTGCCAAGAAAAGACTCTAAATTTACTGTTAATAGATCTCCTCATGTTGATAAAAAATCTCGTGAGCAATTTGAAATGAGAATTTCTAAGCGGTTGATTATTGTACATAATCCTACTTCTACTATGATGAAGATGCTTGCGGATTTATCTTTTTCTGCTGGTGTGGAAGTGGATTTAAAGGTTAAGGAAGTTAATATTTAGGAAAAGGAAATGGAGAGAATAAATTCGCTTAGGAGAATCGGTTTGTTAATGACGAATGTTGGGCATACCGCTATGTATTTTGATAATAGTCGCATGGCTGTAACCTTATTGCATCTCAGCGAAACTTATATTGTTGATGTAAAAGGACAAGATAAATGTGGCTACAATTCAGTCATTTTAGGCACAGGAGATTTAAAAAAAATAGCAAAACCTCAGTTGGAGTATTTAAAGAAAAAGGGTATAAATAGTAAGTGTAGGTTATACGAAAGTAGATTAACTGATTTATTCGGAATAGAATGTGGTAAAAAGGTGGGGGTTAATCATTTTGTAGTTGGTCAATATCTTGACATTACCGGTTATTCTTTAGGCAAAGGGTTTGCCGGTGTGATGAAGCGGCATAACTTCAGTGGGCTTAGGGCGTCTCATGGCGTTTCTATTGCTCATAGATCACAAGGTTCTACTGGTCAATGTCAAGATCCTGGTAGAGTGTTCAAGGGGAAGAAAATGGCTGGTCATTTAGGTAGTAGCAGAGTAACTGTACAGAATATGAAAATATTATCCATTGATTATGAAAATAGCATAATTGCTGTAAAGGGTAATAATGTTCCTGGGTTTAAAAACTCTTATGTTTTTGTGAGAGATGCAGTTAAAAAGCCTTTACACAAAGATGTTCCTTTTCCAGTAGGTCTGCTGTTGAATATGAGTGGTGATGCTAGTAATTTGGTGAGTTAGTTATGGAATGTAAATTAGTTGATCTATCTAATAATAATGTAGGTAGTGTTGAGCTTAATCCCTTAATATTTTCTGTCAAGCAAAAATTGAGTATTTTGCATGATATAGTGAGATGGCAACTAGCAAAGAGAAGAGTTGGTGCTCATAAAACAAAGGGTATCAGTGATGTTTCTGGTACAACAGCTAAGCCGTATGGTCAAAAACGTACCGGTAGGGCGAGACAGGGGAGCTTGCGATCTCCTCAATTTAGAGGTGGTGGAATTATTTTTGGTCCTGTTGTGAGGAGTCATGCTTATTCTCTTAACAAAAAAGTACGTAGATTTGGTTTGAGAATTGCTTTGTCTCTAAAATATTTAAATAATCAAGTTGTTGTTCTTGATAGTTTAAATGTTGATGTGAAGAAAACATCTAAAATGTGTGAATATATCAAAAATTTTAAATTCTCTTCTTTTTTAATAGTTGGTGATTATGGAGATGATTTGTTACGTGCTGCTAAAAATTTGTATTATGTAGATTTAATCAAACCCATTGGGTTAAATGTTTTTGATATATTGAATCATGAATGCGTGATGTTAACAAAAGACACTTTGAAGCATCTTGAAGGTAGATTGTTATGATTAAATATAATAATATAATAAAATCTCCTGTAATCACAGAAAAGTCTTCTCTTTTAAGAGAGAAGTTTAATAAATACTCTTTGTATGTTTTTGTAAATGTAAATAAGCGTCAAATAAAATCGGCAATAGAGTCTTTATTTAATATCAGAATTTCTTCTATAAATGTTATTAGAGTTAAACCTAAACATAGACGTTTCAGGGGTGTGATTGGTTGTAAAAAACAGAGAAAAAAGGTTTATTTTTCTTTGATAGATGGTCAAAAATTAGATATAATGAACGTTTAATATGGGTATGAAATTTCTTAATCCTGTTACTCCGTCTTCTCGTGGGACTGTATTAATAAGTAAAATTGGTTTATCAAAAGATAAGCCAGAGAAGTCTCTTGTATTTGGTAAGAAATCCAGTGGTGGAAGAAATAATCATGGTAGAATTACAACTCGTCACAGGGGTGGTGGTCACAAGAAGAAGTATAGAGTTATAGATTTTAAACGTAATAGAAGTGATCAGGGTGTAGTTGAGAAAATAGAGTATGATCCAAATAGAAGTGGGTTTCTAGCGTTAGTATCATATAGGGAAGATGATACTAAGTCTTATATATTAGCTCCTCAAGGTATGAAGCCTGGTGATGTTGTGACAGCTGGAGATGATGCTGATATTTTGCCGGGGAATTGTTTACTACTCAAGCATATACCTGTTGGTTCTTTCGTTCATAATGTTGAGCTGAAGCCAGGTAATGGTGCTGCGATTGCTAGAGCTGCTGGTTGTTATGCACAAATCGTTGGTCGTGATGGCCAATATGTTTTATTACGACTCAGGTCTGGTCAAATTAGGTTGATTTTATCTTCTTGCAAGGCTACTATTGGTGTGGTATCTAACGCTGACCATAAGAATAGAAAGTTGGGTAAAGCTGGGAGAAGTAGGTGGCTTGGGATCAGACCTACTATACGTGGAGTTGCGATGAATCCGATTGACCATCCTCATGGGGGTGGGGAAGGAAAAACTTCTGGCGGTCGTCATCCTGTTACTCCTTGGGGTATTGCAACAAAAGGAAGGAAAACTAGGAAAAAAAATAAATCTAGTGATAAGTATATAAAAAAATTGAAAGGTTAATTTATGAGTAGATCTGTATGGAAACCGCCTTTTTTACACCCATCTGTTCTAAGATTAGTTCAGAGAGCTTTAAAAGAGGGTTCTATTAACAAGGTGATAAAAATTCGTTCCAGGGCTTCTGTAATTCTCCCTAATTGTTTGGGTTTAAAGTTTGCTGTTTATAATGGTAAAGATTACATTCCTGTTAGTGTTGATAATCAGAATATGATAGGTCATAAATTTGGTGAATTTTCGCCTACTCGTAAATTTACTGGGCACGGTGGTGATAAAAAGGCAACAAGAAGATAGGTAATGTATATGAAAAATAGCGATATAATAGTTGAGGCTGCTTCTAGGACCTTAAGATCGACTCCTCGCAAATTGAATTTGGTTGCTGATTTAGTGCGTAATAAAAAAGTTTCTTTTGCTAATGTACAATTAAGATTTTGTGAAAAAAAAGCTGCTGGTTTTATAATGAAAGTGTTGAATTCTGCAATTTCTAATGCTCAAAATAATTATGGATTGAACATTGATAATTTATATATAAAGGAAATTTTAATAGGTAAGTCCCTTACTTTGCGTAGAGTATATCCAAAAGCTATGGGTAGGGCTAATAGAATGAGTAAATTTTATAGTAATATAACTATAAAATTGAAAGAAATTATATGATTTATAGAAATGGAAAGTTAATAAGGAAAGTGTAAAAATATGGGACAGAAGGTTAATCCTAAAGTATTTAGATTGAGGGTAAATGGTAATACCTGGGATTCTGTTTGGTGTGCTACAGACGATTATAAACAGAGATTGCATCACGATCTATTTATTCGTGGTTATATAAATCAATCCTTTAAGCATGCTGGTATTTCTAAAGTAATTGTAGAGCGTACAGTTAATTTAGTGTCTGTAATAATACATTCTTCTAAGCCTGGAGTTATAATAGGTAAGAAGGGTTTGGATATTGAGAAGATAAAGCAAAAAATAGCTAAAAAAGTAAAAAGTAGTGTCGAAGTGAATGTAGTAGGAGTTAAAAAGTCTGAAATAGATGCAGTTTTAATATCAAGGAGTATTACATATCAGCTAGAAAAAAGGATTTCATGTAGAAGAGCGATGAAAAAAGCTATTCAAAATTGTTTGAAGATGGGTGCTGAGGGTATTAAAGTAAGTTGCTCTGGGCGTCTTGGTGGAGCTGAAATAGCTCGTACTGAATGGTACAAAGAAGGTCGTTTGCCTTTACACACTTTGCGTGCTAATATAGATTATGCTTTTTGTGAAGCGAAGACTATATGTGGTATTATAGGAGTTAAAGTTTGGGTTTATGTTGGTAGTTAAGGTATATTGAAATGTTTGTTCCCAAAAAGAGTAAATATAAAAAATCATTTAAGGGGAGAATCAAGGGTAATGCTAAGGGTGGTAGCACGCTGTCCTTTGGAGATTATGGATTAAAAGCTATGGAAGTCGGTAAGGTTCAGTCTAAGCATATTGAAACTGCAAGGCGCGTAATATCTAGAACGTTAAAACGCTCTGGTAAGTTGTGGATAAGAATTTTTCCTGATACTCCGGTTAGTAAAAAGCCAGCAGATGTACGTATGGGTAAAGGGAAAGGTAGTGTTGAATTTTGGGTATTTAGAGCTAAGCCCGGTAGGGTTTTGTTTGAAATTAGTAGTGATGTTCCCATGCATTTAGCAAGATTGGCGCTTGAAAAAGCGACTGCTAAGCTTCCTATGAAGTGTAAATTTATATCTAATCATAATTGAATGGAGTTGCAATGGATATAGTTAAAGTTGAATCAGAATCTTCACAAGGGTTACATGAACTCCTTGTGAATTTAAGGAAAGAATTTGTTAATTTGGCTTTTCAAAAAAAGCTGGGCCAGTGCAACAATTTTTCACGTTTTAGCTTGATAAAAAAGAGCATAGCTCGTAGTCTAACTGTATTGAATAGAAGAAAGAGAGAGGGAAAGAATGCCTAAGAAGGTTTTTTGTGGTGTCGTAACTGATGCTGAGTCTGATAAGACTGTCAAGGTTTCGGTGTTGCAAATGTATAAGGATAGGTTGTATAGAAAAGTTATTAAAAAATATAAGAAGTATACGGCACATGATGAGGATAATAGTTGCAAAAAGGGGGATAAAGTTTTAATACAGGAACATAAGCCTATTTCTGTTACTAAAAAATGGGTTGTTATCAATAGCTAAAAGGGAATAGGTATTTATATGATTCAAAAAAATACATTATTAGAAGTAGCTGACAATTCTGGTGCGCGTGCAGTACTTTGCATTGGCTTATTGGGTGGTAGGAAATCTGCATCTGTAGGTGATACGGTTATTATATCTACTAAGTCTATTAACCCAAAAGGTAAAGTTGAAAAAGGAAAAGTATATAAAGCAGTTGTTGTTAGAGTAAAAAATAGTGTTAAGAAATCTGATGGTTCTATAATTCGTTTTTCTAGCAATGCTGTGGTTTTAATTAATGATCAAGGTGAACCACTTGGCACTCGGGTGTTTGGTCCAGTAAAAAAGTTACTATCTGGTTCTTTTATGAAAATAATGTCATTAGCTGATGAGGTTTTATAATGAGTGCTAAAATAAAAAGTGGTGATGATATTATAGTTTTAACTGGTAAGGATAAGAGAAAAATTGGTAAGGTAATCAAAGTCATAATACGTGATGCTAAGAGGAAGGTAGTTGTTTCTGGCGTAAATGTGTGTAAGAGACATACTAAACCAAGAGCTGGTAGTGGTGGTGGTATATTGAATAAAGAGTTAGCTATTGATGTATCCAATGTTGCAATTTTGGATCCTAAGTGTAAAACTCCAACTAAAGTAGGATTTAAGATTGTAGATGGTAGAAAAGTGCGTTTTGCAAAGGTTTCTGGAGAAGTAATAGATTAGGTTGGTATGTTTAAACAATTGTATAAAGATAATATAGTAAAATCCTTAAAGGATAAGTTTAATTACGGCAACGTAATGCAAGTGCCTAAACTTGTCAAGGTGTGTATCAATATGGGCGTTGGAGATGCTGCTACGGACAATAAAGCGATAAATGAGCCATTTGATAATCTACATTTGATTGCTGGGCAAAAGCCTGTGTTAACCTTTGCAAAAAAATCTATTTCTGGTTTCAAAATTAGAAAAGGTGCAACGGTAGGTTGTAAAGTGACTTTGCGTAGAAATAAAATGTATGAATTCTTAGAAAGATTAATATATATTGCTTTGCCAAGGGAAAAAGATTTTAGAGGGTTTAGTGTGAAGCAATTTGATGGTCATGGTAATTTTTCCTTTGGTATCAAGGAGCATATATCATTTTTAGAAATAGACTATGATAAAATAAGTAAAATTAGAGGTATGGATATTAATATTATAACAAGTGCAGTTAGTGATAAGGAAGCAAAGGAATTATTACTAGCTCTTAAATTCCCTTTTTTTGATAATTGAGAGAAAATATATATGGCAAAAAAATCCATGATACAGAAGAATCTTCGTAGAGTAAAGTTGTGCGATCAGTATAGGGAGAGAAGGGAAGAACTAAAATCTATAATGAATAATAGGGATTTATCTATTGCAAAAAGATTTGCAGCTCAAAGTAAGCTGATTAAAAAATTGCCTAGAGATTCTTCTAAAATCAGAATTAGGAATAGATGCGCTTTAACTGGTAGGCCGAGAGGAGTATATAGAAAATTTGGTTTATGTAGGATTGTTTTACGTGATTTGTGTTCTTTTGGACAAGTTCCAGGGGTTACAAAATCTAGTTGGTAAATGTGATATAAGGAGTGTAATAGTGTCGTTATCTGATGGTATTGGTGATTTTTTAACAAGAATACGTAATGCTCAATTGGCAATGCATAGAGAAACAAGAGTCCTATTCTCTAAGGTGAATTCTTCTATATTGAAGATCTTAAAAGAGGAAGGGTATATTCTTAATTATGAAAAGCAAGAGAGTGATAGTGTCCCTTCGCTTGTTGTACAGTTGAAGTATTATGATAAATCACCTGTGATTAATGATATAGCTAGGGTATCAAAGCCCGGTTGTCGTTATTATTCTAAGTGTAAGGACATTTCTAAAGCATATAATGGTCTTGGAATTTTTATTATATCTACGCCGAGAGGAGTGATGACCGATTATAATGCACGTAGATTAAAAGTTGGTGGAGAAGTTTTGTGTCGTGTATTTTAAATGATAGAGGAAATGTATGTCTCGTATAGGTGCCGCGCCTATCAGTATTCCTGCTGATCTTTCAGTTGAATATAATGATGGTAGGGTGTTAATAAGAAGTGTTAGGGCAGAAGAAGAGCTGAGCTTGTGTAGTGGTATTCTGTGTCAGATAGTTGATAATCAATTGTTACTTTCTGTTGATCAAGGCAGGGATGATTATAATAAAATAAAATCTATATGGGGTACTTATAGAAGTAATATTAATAACGTGATTAACGGTATGGTTAATGGTTTTTCTGTTGATCTTGAGATTAATGGTGTAGGATATAAAGCAGAATGTGATGATAAGTATTTGACTTTATATCTTGGTTATAGTCATAATATTAAGTATAAAGTCCCTAAAGACGTTGAGATTAAGTGTATAAAGCCAACTCATTTAGTGATTCGCGGTATGGATAAGCAAAAAGTCTATATGGTGGCTTCTGATATATGCAAAATTAGAAAATATGATCCTTATAAAGGTAAGGGTATTGTAATAAAAGGCAGATTTATGCTGCGTAAGGTTGTAAATAAAAAGAAGTAATTAAAATGAAAAGATTGTATAATTTTTTGAGTGGCTATGAAAAAAGGAAGCTTCGTAATAGAGCAAAGCTCGATAAGAGCGCTGGGCGTTTGCGTATATCCATATTTAAGTCTAATAGACATTTTTACGTTCAGTTGATTAACGATGCAAAAGGAACAACCCTAGCTTCTGCTTCTACTTTGGATGATAAAATTAGGAATGTATGTAAAGGTAGGGTCAATGCTGAAACTATAAAACAGGTTTCTTCTTTATTGATTGAGCGTCTACCTAGTATAAAATTGCAGCAGCGGTTCGTCTTTGATCGGGGGGCATATAAGTATACAGGATTGATTTCTCAATTTGCTGAAGCTTTAAGAAGCTCTGGATTTGAATTTTAGAAGGTTTGAAGTATGGCTGTAAAGAATTTACAAAGTAATAACGATTTATCAGAACTTTTGGTTTCAGTACGAAGGGTAACAACGGTTACTAAAGGTGGTAGGAGATTTTCATTTTCAACTTTGGTTGTTGTTGGTGATGGTAAGGGTAGGGTAGGATGTGGGATAGGTAAACACGCAGAGGTTGCTGAAGCAAGAGTGAAAGCTGTAAATGCTGCAAAGAAGTCGATGGTTAGGGTGTACTTACGTGAAGGTAGAACTTTACATCATGATATTAAAGCTAAATTTTGTTCTGGTGAGATAGTTTTAAGAGCTGCAAGAACTGGAACAGGTATTATTGCTGGTGGGGCAATCAGGTCGGTTTTTGAGGTGTTAGGTATAAAGGATGTGGTAGCTAAGTCTACTAGATCAAATGATCCCCATAATATCATATGTGCAGTATTTAAGGCTTTTGGTGTTATGTTATCTCCTCGCCAAGTGGCAGGTAAGAGGGGTAAAAAGATTAGTGAGATAGTTGGAAATAGGTAAAGTATGAATGATGCTGTAAAATTAAATTCTGTGTTTACCAAATTATCTAAGAAAAAGAGGCCTAAATTATTAGGTAGGGGTATTGGTTGTGGTAAAGGTAAAACATCCGGTAGGGGGCATAAAGGGCAAAAAGCGAGAAGTGGAGTTTCTGTAAATGGTTTTGAAGGTGGACAGCAGTCTATATATACTCGTTTACCTAAAAGAGGTTTTAAGCCTATACGCAAAAACTTATACTCTATATTTAATGTTGATGATGTACAGTGCTTAATGGAAGCTAAAAAAATAGTCAAGGATTCTATCATAGATAAGGAGCTACTGCATAAATTAGGTTTTATAAGATCTGTTAAAAGTAAAATCAAACTTCTTAATAAGGGTAAATTAAGCGAAAAATTTGTGTTTCATGTCGATTTTGCATCAGAAGCTGCAAAAAGATCTGTAGCTTCAGTTGGTGGTAGTGTAGCAATACTGTCATAAATCATGAGCAGTAAATTTGCATTTAATAGTTTGGATTCTACGTGTTATATAAAAGTGATTTACTAAAGCGTGTGTTTTTTACGCTAATGGCTTTAGTTTGTTATCGTTTAGGTACTTATGTTCCTATTCCTGGAGTTAATCTTGATATAATCAATGATATATTTCCAAAAGAGGATTCTGGTGTTTTTGGAATATTTAATTTATTTTCTGGTGGCGCTTTAGCTAGAATGACGATCTTGGCGTTGAACGTTATGCCATATATAGTTGCATCCATAGTTATGCAATTATTATCTTCTGCCGTCAAAGGAATCAATGAAATTAAAAATGAAGGAGAGTTAGGACGTCGAAAGATGAACTCTTATATACGCTATATGACTATAGTGTTTTGTATCTTTCAATCAATTGCGATCTTAATAGGGTTAGAAAGAATGAATGGGGAAGGGGTATTAGTTGTAGTTGAACCTGGTATTATGTTTCGTACTATAGGTGTCTTTAGCCTTTTAGGTGGAACTGTATTTTTAATATGGCTTGGTGAGCGGATCAGTGTGAGCGGTATAGGCAATGGTATCTCATTAATCATTTTTACTGGCATAACATCTGAATTACATAATGCTTTATCATCTCTGCTAACATTAAATAAAAATGGTAGTATGTCGTTTTTCATTACCCTTTTTGTTATAGCATTGTTTTTTTTACTGCTCCTTTTAGTCATTTTTACAGAATCTTCTTATAGAAAGGTAATTGTTCAATATCCCAAAAAACAGTTTAAAAAATTACATAATGATGATTTTACTTACATTCCATTGAAGATCAATTTATCTGGTGTAATACCAACTATTTTTGCTAACGCAATTTTATTAACGCCTATTTCAATTGCAAATTTCTATAAAGGTCATGCCATTGCCGACTTTATTTTAAACTACTTTATGGCAAATAAAGTGATGTATATTATAACTTACTTAATACTCATAGTACTTTTTAATTTTTTCTATACTAATTTTATATTTAATCCAGAGGAAAACGCTGACTTTCTTAGGAAAAATGGTGGTTTTATTCCTGGTAGAGGGCCTGGAAAACATACTTCTGATTATCTTCAAGATATAGTTTTTAAATTAACATTTATTGGTTCTGCGTATTTGGTGGTAATATGTACTATACCTGAAATTATGAGGTACCATTATGATATACCATTTATTTTTGGTGGGACGAGCTTGCTGATTATAGTTAACGTTATTACTGATACTATTACGCAAGTACAATCTTACGTTTTTTCAAATAGGTACGATAGTTGGATAAAGAAATATGAGTCTAAAACAAGGAGACTAAAGTGATTATTACAATTTTTGGTCCTCCTGGCTCTGGTAAGGGTACTCAGTCCAGTTTGTTAATAGCAAAGTATAATTTGAAATTAGTTTCAGTAGGAGATTTGTTAAGGAATATTATATCTGGTGGGAGTAAATTAGGTAAAGGAATAAAGGATACTGTTGAATCTGGTAATTTAATTCAAGATGAAGTTATATGTAAATTATTGTGTGACCAGCTTGCATTAATAGATGGTGATTTTTTGTTAGATGGTTTTCCAAGAAATTTAAATCAAGCTCATTTTTTGACTCAAGTTTTGCAAAAAAGATGCAATAGGGATGTTGATCTTGTAATTGAGTTGCAGCTTGACGATAATATTGCAATTTTTAGATTAAAAGATCGTCTTACTTGTTTGGATTGTAAAAGTATATATAGTATATCTTCTTTTAAAAATACTACCTGTGCTAAGTGTGAAAGTACGAGATTGGAGAAGAGAGTTGATGATGCTAATATGCTTGCAATTAATAAGAGGATAAGAGAATATCATTTTCAAATGAAGGGTTTGCGCGAGTATTATAAGGGCAAGTTGTTAACAATTAACGCTAATTTGAGTGTTGATAGAGTAATGCAAGAGATTGAAAGTAAAATTTCTTGTAATTTGATTTGACTATAAGTTGTTTTATGGTATAAATTAGGAGTTATTATTAATAGAGTATCGAGGTATTAGTGGCACGTATTGCAGGCATAAATGTTCCAGTCAAGAAGTGTGTTCCTTTCGCATTAACTTATATACATGGTATAGGTATTACTACTGCAAATATAATTTGTCGTAGCTGTAAAATTGATGAGCGCAAGCGTGTTTCGCAATTACAAGATGAAGATATAGAGAGAATTAGTAGTTTTATTAGGCAAAAATATGTCATAGAGGGTGAACTCAGAAAAAAAGTGGCTATGGATATAAAATCTTTAATGGAAATCGGTTGCTACAGAGGATTAAGGCATAGAAAAGGTTTGCCTGTGAGGGGACAAAGAACCCATACCAATGCTAAAACTCGTAAAGGCAGATCTAAATTGCCTATTGCTGGGAAAAAATAAATTTTGTTATTATCGTGAGTTTTTATGAAAAAAGTTAAAACGGTTGGTAAGAATACAAAAGGGTTTATTACTGGTATTGTCCATATTCGTGCAACTTTTAATAATACCTTTGTAAATGTGACTGATGTTTGTGGTAATACGCTTTACCAAACTTCTGTTGGTGCATGTGGTTTTTCTGGTTCGAGAAAATCTACACCTTATGCTGCAGGTAAGGTTGCTGATTCTGCTGCGAAGAAAGTAATAGAGAGATTTGGTATGAAGGTTGTTTCTGTAATAATTCGTGGTCCTGGTTTTGGTGCAGAAGCTGCAGTTAAAGCACTTCGGAATTGTGGATTGACTGTTACTTCAATTGCAGATAAAACGGCGATACCTCATAATGGGTGTAGATTGAGGAAAAAAAGAAGGGTATAGGATATTTGGAAGGTTTTTGTATGTATTATAGTGATAGTGTTTCTTTCTGTGGGGATTTAGATAGATTAACTAAGCCTAATGCGATTAAGGTAGTACCAGGTGATTCAAGTAAAAAAGGTGATATAGTTCTAGAACCTTTAGAAAGTGGTTTTGCTTTAACGTTGGGTCATGCATTAAGGCGCGCGATGTTGTCTTCTCTTCGCGGTAGTGCTGTTTATGGAATAAAAATTGAAGGCGTGAATCATGAATTTACTTCGATCCAAGGAGTTAGAGA
Organism: Wolbachia endosymbiont of Trichogramma kaykai; assembly: GCF_045765165.1. Taxonomy (NCBI): domain Bacteria; kingdom Pseudomonadati; phylum Pseudomonadota; class Alphaproteobacteria; order Rickettsiales; family Anaplasmataceae; genus Wolbachia; species Wolbachia endosymbiont of Trichogramma kaykai. The sequence goes on along the minus strand of NZ_JBJJXK010000001.1, from coordinate 89,535 downwards.
GGATATAACTGATATAGCATTAAATATGGGCATGTTGAGATGCAAGCTAAATAACACGTCTAATAAGTGCTTAAATTTGAGCGCTAAAGGTCCTTGTCAAGTATTGGCTGGAATGATAGAAACTGATGACCAATGCTCTATTGTCAATAAAGATTTGGTGATATGTACACTAGGTCAAGATGTGGAGCTTAGCATTGCTATATATGTTGCTAGTGGAAAGGGTTATCTTTCTGTAAATAAATATAAAGAAAATGAATTTTTAAAGTCTATGAATGAACAAGATTTAATTGGTTTTATTCCAGTTAATGCTTTATATAGTCCTATTGAGAGAGTTTCGTATAGAGTAGAGAATAGTCGTGTTGGTCAAGTTACTGATAAAGACAAGCTGATATTGTCAATTGAAACTGATGGTACAATCTCTCCGAGTCAAGCTGTTGACTATGCTGCAAGAATATTACAGGAGCAACTTCAGCCTTTTATTAGTTCTGATATGAATTATAAAAAATCGCAAGTTTCTTTGTCTAGTGGTGCTAAAGATTTGGGCTATGATCCTATTCTATTGCGTAAAGTAGATGAAATGGAATTATCTGTTAGATCTCATAACTGTCTGAAAAATGAAAATATCATTTATATAGGTGATCTTGTGCAAAAGACCGAAGTTGAAATGTTAAGAACTGCTAATTTTGGCCGAAAGTCTTTGAATGAAATCAAGGCAATTTTAAATAATTTAGGTTTGTCTTTGGGTATGAGTATACCAAATTGGCCGCCTAAGGATATAGATGAACTGGCTAAACAACATACTGATGAGGATTAGGTAGTATATGAAACATGGAATAAAGAAAAATAAACTGTCTCGTTGTACCAGCCATAGGTTATCAATGTTAAAGAATCTATCTATCTCGTTAATTAATCATGAGCAGATTGTAACTACTTTACCAAAGGCTAAAGCACTTCGTCCATATGTGGAAAAGTTTATTACAATTGCTAAGAATAACGATTCTTTACATGGCAGAAGGCTTTTGCTTTCACGTCTTCATAATAGTAAGTTAGTAGTTGATAAATTATTAAGTGTTCTAGCTAATCGTTATCAAGACCGTAAAGGTGGATATTCTAGAATAATAAAATTTGGTACTCGAAAGGGTGATTGCGCTCCAATGGCAGTGATAGAGCTAGTTGATAGAGATATTTCAGCAAAAGGTGAGATTTATAGTAAAAATAGAAAAGGAAACAAAGTGGTTACACAAGGCTAGTTATTTTTTTTATGGTAAGTAGGTTACGCTATTTTGCAGGTTACTTTGGAGAATTGTTAGTTTCGATATGTTTAAAGCTGAAATTATATAATATTATAAAACGTCGCTTCCGTTGTAAGTTGGGTGAGATTGACTTAATTGTATCTAAAAAAAAGGAACTGATTTTTATAGAAGCTAAAACAAGTTTATATGGAAAAGAAGTACCGATATCTCATTTTCAGTGTCAGTCTATTATAAATTCTTCTAAATATTTCTTAAGTAAAAATCTTGATTTGTTAGGTTATTCAGTCAGATATGGTTTATGTTTTCTTTCCTTAAGGAGAAGACCTATTTGTATAAAAAATGCTTGGATTGAGGAATGGTAGCTTAAATAACTTAGATTTACTAGAATGGGTAATTTAATATGAAAAACAATAATTTAGTTTCATCTTATGCTAGAGCACTGTTTCATGTCTCAGGGAGTAGATTAGGTATTATAAGAAAAGAAGTAGAATTTTTGTTAGCTTTTTTAAAAGATCAAGATGTTTTTGTGTATCTATCTCATCCCATGGTTTCTCTTTTGCACAAAAAAGAAGCGATACTTTCTATAAATGAGAACTTGAGTGAAAACTTAGTCAAATTTATTATGGTTACACTTGCAAACAAGCGCTCCCGTTTATTAATCCTTATATTAGAAAAATTCTTAAATCTTGTAAGGGAAAGTGAAAACGAATTGGAAATTACTATAAAATCAGCAGAGGTTTTAAAGAAACCTGATATAAAAATAATTACTGAATCTTTGAACTTTCTTGGTAAAATAGTAAAAGTCAGTAATGTAGTTGATCCTTCTATACTAGGTGGCTTCGTAGTTAGGTATGGTTTTAACTTGATTGATGCTTCGCTTAAGAGTTATTTGGATAGATTGGTTGATTTGAGTAAAATGGAAATGTTGAAAATAAGGAATTATATATGAAGAATAGCATAAATGTCTCTGAAGTAGTAGACATAATAAAAGAGAAGGTTGAGACATTTGATAATCCTATAAAGCGAGAAAATATAGGTGAAGTAATTTCAGTAACGGATGGTATCGCACTGGTCTATGGGCTGGAAAAAGCAAAGTTTGGTGAAAAGGTATCTTTTGCAAGCGGTGTAGAAGGAATAGTTCTTGATTTAGATCATGATACAGCTGGAATAGTTGTGCTTGGCAATGACCGTGATGTAAAAGAAGGGGACGTTGTAAAATGTAGTGGTGATGTTGTACAGGTCCCTGTAGGTCATGAATTATTAGGGAGAGTTGTAAATGCATTGGGCGATCCTATAGACGATGGAGGAGAAATTAGAGCCAAGAGCAAAATGTATATAGAGTCTAAAGCGCCAGGTATTATTGACCGTAAATCTGTGCATGAACCTCTGCAGACAGGAATTAAAATTATAGATTTGTTGATTCCTATAGGTAGAGGGCAACGTGAATTAATTATTGGCGATAGACAAATTGGTAAAACCACTATTGCGATTGATACTATTATCAATCAGAAGAAGATTAATGATGAGGTAAACGAAAATCAAAAAATTTACTGTGTTTATGTTGCTATTGGACAAAAAATTTCGACGGTAGCAAAAGTGGTGAATAAGCTAAAAGAAAGTGGAGCATTAGAGTATACAACCGTAGTTGTGGCTAGCGCATCTGACTGCGCGCCTATGCAATTTTTAGCACCTTATACCGGTTGCACTATTGGAGAATTTTTCCGTGATAATGGAATGCATTGCTTGGTGGTATATGATGATTTATCTAAGCATGCTGTGGCATATAGGCAGATGTCCTTATTGCTCAGACGTCCTCCTGGTCGTGAAGCTTATCCTGGAGATATATTCTATGTACACTCTCGCTTGCTTGAAAGAGCTGCCAAAATGTCTGATGAAAAAGGACAGGGATCTTTGACTGCTTTGCCGATTATTGAGACTCAGGCTGGTGATGTATCTGCATATGTTCCAACTAATGTGATTTCAATTACCGATGGACAAATTTTTCTTGAGTCTGAATTGTTTCACAAAGGATTTCGCCCTGCAGTGAATATAGGTTTATCGGTTTCTCGGGTTGGCTCTGCTGCACAATTGAAATCTGTGAAAAAAGTTGCTGGTTCTATAAAGCTGAGTTTGGCTCAATATAGAGAACTGGAAGACTTTGCTAAATTTGGTTCTGATCTTGATGCTACTGTTCAATTGTCCTTAAACAAAGGTAAATACCTTATTGAATTATTAAAGCAAAAACAGTACTCACCTATGCAAATAGAAGAGCAAGTATTGCTTATGTATATCTTTTCTAATCTGTATGGTCAATTAAATAAGGTACAGGTGAGCAACATCAATAGGTTCGAGTGTGATCTTATCAATTATTTTCAAACTGTTCACCCTGGAGTGTTAAAGAGGTTGTCGGGTGACACGAATGATGATATAAAAGATGATATTATTGGTATTGTGAGTGATTTTGTCACTCAATTTAATTGCGTTTAGGCGGTGATTATGACTTCATCCATTGTTAACAGGTTTCCTATTACAAGAGAAGGTTTTGAGAGTATGCAAGTCGAACTTGAGAAATTAAAGGAAGAAAAACCTTCTATCATACAGGCTATTTCTGATGCTCGTGATCAAGGCGATTTATCCGAAAATGCAGAATATCATGCAGCACGGGAGAGATTGAGTTTTATTGAAGGCCGTATAATTGAGGTAGAAAGTAAACTTTCACATGCAGAAGTGATAGAAGTAAAAAATTTGTCTGGTGATACAGTAATGTTTGGTGCAACTGTTACGGTAAGCATGTTAAACGATGATAACAGTGAAATTGAATATGTTTATAAGATTGTAGGTGGATATGAAGCTGATGCTTCAAAGCAGTTGATCTCTACGGATTCACCACTCGGTAGTGCTTTAATTGGCAAAAAAGTTGGTGAGTATGTGGAAGTGATAGTGCCAAATGGAGAGAAATTGTATAAAATAGTTAAGATTGAGTTTAAGTAGATCATGGTGCAAGTAACTTATCCTTCAATTAATCTACCCGGTATTTCTTCTGTGGAAGATGTACTCAGGGACGCTAGTTCTGGTAAATTATTCATTTTAGTTGACGATGAAAACAGGGAGAATGAAGGTGATTTGGTTATTTTAGCTGAAAAGGTGAAACCAGAACATATTGCTTTCATGGTTAGGTATGGCACTGGTATTGTGTTTTTAGCTATGACAAAATTTTACATGAATAAACTTAACCTTGAATTTATGAAGAGAAGTAATGTAGATGAAGCACTTATTCCTCACACTGCATTTACTACGTCAGTCGATGCTCGTTATGGTATTACAACGGGTGTTTCTGCTCATGATAGAACGCATACGATACTTACTGCTATTGATGGAAAAAGTACTAAGGATGATATTATTACTCCTGGTCATGTTTTTCCTATTATTGCAAGTGAGGGTGGGGTTTTAGCACGCAACGGTCATACTGAGGCAAGTGTTGAGATAGCAAAATTGGTTGGATCTAGTCATGCGGCTGTAGGGTGTGAATTAGTGAATGATGATGGCTCTATGATGCGCTTACCCCAGTTGCTTGAATTTGCTGAACAACACAAAATTAAGTTAACTACCATTGATAAACTTATCAGTTACGTTCAAAATTTAAACTAGCGTTTATAAATTCGTATAGTTAAAATGTAAAATTCCTAAAGTTATACGAACAAGGAACTTCCATGTCTAAGCTTTTTGTTTTACTATTTTTTTTCGTATACTGTAACAGCGCTTACTCTGTTAGTATTATTAGAGATAGTGAAGTGGAAATGGTAGTAAAGGATCTAGCGCAACCTTTATTTTCTGCTGCGGGTATTGATAATGATAAAATAAAAGTTTTTATAGTTGATGATAGATCGATTAATGCTTTTGTAATTAACAATAATAGCATTTTCATTCATTTAGGGCTTTTACAATATTCGACTGAACCTTATGTCTTACTTAGTATATTGGCACATGAAATTGCTCATATATCTGCTGGTCATGTATTACAAATGAGTAGTGCTGTAGGTTATTTTCAATCAATAGCAATGGTTAGTTATATGGTAGGATTAGTTTCTAGTATTGTCATTAACCCTCAGATTGCGAGTGCAATCTTGCTTAGTGGTGTAACGCTTAGTTCAAGGTTGTTTTTTAACTATTCTCAAGAGCAAGAGAGTGTAGCAGATAGCTATGCTTTAAGATACCTAGATGAATCTGGCTATGATAATTTGGGTATGAAAGAGATTTTTGACTATTTTAAGAGTATTGAGCGTGAAAACACTGAAGAGTATTTCCACACTCACCCGCTTAGTGATAAGCGTATATTTGCTGTACAGAATTATAAGGTTAAAAACAATGTAAAACCAATCCTTGCAGATAAATTGCTGAAGTTTGAGCGTATGCTTACAAAGCTAGACTCTTTCTTTGCTCCTATTCATGTGTTATCTACTAAATATGAAGGTAGTTCTAAGTATGTAAATGCTGTAATTCACTATAGGCAAGGAAAGATAGAAGAAGCTATTGCTAAAGTTAATTCATTGATTCAAGAGTCACTCAATGATCCTTATTTATATGAATTAAAAGCGGAGATGTTATACAAAGCTGGAAATTTAAGTGAAGCAATAAAAATGTATGAAGAATCACTTAGATATTTATCTGAGAAGAATAACTATTTAGTGAAACTTGCGTTATCTCATACTTTATTATTACACGGTGAAATAGAGAAGGCAATTTTTTACCTAGAGCAGGTTGCAAACGTAGAAACAAATAACGCCCTTGTCTGGAAGTATTTCAGTGTTGCATATAAACGTAGCGCTGATATGGCAATGTATTATTTTGCTTTGACGAAAAAGGCTTTTATTGAAGGTAATTTAGAGAAATTTATGAAGTACGCTGAGTTAGCTATTAAAACTTTGCCGAAAGATAGCTCTTGCTTGCTGCAAATTGAGGACATGAAGGAACAATACACACAAAAACACACTTATTTTAGGTTATTTCCCGCACTTATCCAACATATCTTTCGCTTCAGTAGTTATATTGGGTATAATTCTCATCATAATCGTTTTGGCGCCAAAAAATACACCACAAAACACAACCAAGGCAAACATAGCTGGCCATGGCATTCTACCAAATATTGCAAGTAAAGCCGCACCTATTATGACTATAGTCATAAGTGGCCCACCTATTGCCCAAATATAACCAATAATATTGCATATTACTTGGGCAGTTGCATCATTTATATTATCAGCAGCATTTACGTAATCTGAAAAAGAGAGAAACATCACTACACATAGAGCATTAAAAAGTTTTTTTATTATATAGCTCACTGTTTTGCCTCCAAGTAACAAAGTAGTGTGAATCTAAATTTATATACATTTATTTTAAGGTAAAACTTATAGTTTGTCCATAAATAAGTGTTGCTACATAAATAGCCCACCGTTGATGTTAAGCACATGCCCCGTTATATATCTTGCTTCGTCGCTTGCTAAAAACAATACTCCTGCTGCTATTTCTTCTCCTGTTCCCATTCTTTGCATTGGAACATTATCTAATATTTTTTCTTTTTGTTTTTGATTTAGAACTTCAGTCATCTTAGTATCTATAAACCCAGGAGCAATGCAATTTACTGTTACACCGCGACTTGCAACTTCTTTTGCTATAGATTTGCTCATAGCTATTATTCCAGCTTTTGATGCTGCATAATTTACTTGCCCGGCATTGCCTGTTAAACCTACTATTGAGGAAAGATTTATAATTCTTCCCCAGTTGTTTTTAATTAATTTTCTGCATGCTTCTCTATTTAGTTTAAATGTAGAGTTCAAATTAATATCAATTACCTTTTGCCATGCTTCATCTGTCATTCTCAACAATAAGCTGTCTTGTGTAATTCCTGCATTGCATATGAGTCCATCAAAGCCTTTCATCAACTCACTTGCTTTATTTATTAGTTGATTTACCTCTTCAGGATTTGATAGTTCACAAGGAAGTAGGTGAATGTTTTTTTCATATTTTTTAGCAACTTCTTCAAGTACTTCTTTTTTTGTACTAGAAATACACAAAGTTGCTCTGGCCTTATGCATAATTTCTACAATTGCCTGGCCTATTCCGCCTGATGCACCAGTAATCAGAAATTTCTTATTCTCTAATCCAAACATAATAATTTTTATTTGTTCCAGCTCCTAAAGAAAGCAAGTGAGTTGATGAAAGGCTTTGATGGACTCATATAACAGAATATTAAAAGACTTGCAATAGATTTTTTCATAATTTTCATTTAATAGAAGCTTCTTGACAAATCTTGTATTTATTGCCGAAATTATGTCGGCTGAATGCCTTTTTTTATTTTTCTACATTCGGCCAGATCGCGCTTATTTTAAGCGTTAGCACATTATCAATTACAGTAATAAAATTAGCACCATGTGGATTCTTTTGCCTTTTTTTTTGATTGGTAAATTTCTTAACACTGATAGCTAACGTAATTTAAGAGAGCCAGCGCGTGACTAGTTCTTATTACTTGATCAGTATTCTGGATCCCAGTGTCTGGGCACTGGGATGACAGGAGTGTGAGATAAGACTACATTCATACTCCAACAGGTATGACGGTGTCATTCCAGCACTTGATGCTGGAATCCAGAAGTCTTTACTACAAATAAGCATATTGAGCACAAAATTATGCTAAAACACAGCGTTTTTGTTGAGATTATGGACAAACTAGATTCTAGCGTAATGCGCTGGAACGACATCATAGAGGTCGTTGAGATGACAGAAAAGAGTACTAGAATGAAAGGAAAAGGGACTACTTAATGTATTAGCTCTGCTGAATTTTACAAAATTTATTACTACTGCCTGACAAATTTATTAGAATAGTATGTATATTAGTGAAGATCCGAAAAAATGCAAGAAAAGTTAATATATTACTTTAGCCAAAGCAACTGTGAAGGCAATGCAGCAATGAGAAATCTACTAGGAGGGAAGGGAGCAAATCTGGCAGAGATGTGTAACATTGGCATTCCTGTTCCACCTGGTTTTACAATTTCCACTGCTGTTTGTCAGGCCTATTGTCAAGATAATGAATTGTCTTGTGATCTACGTAACGAGATAAAAAACTACATGACGATGCTCGAAAATGACATCGGTTGTAAATTTGGGGATTTAAATAATCCCTTATTAGTTTCCATACGCTCTGGTAGTGTTAGTTCAATGCCGGGCATGCTTGATACTATTTTAAATGTTGGTCTAAATGATGAAACCGTTGTTGGGCTTGCAAAAAAAAGTGGCGAACGTTTTGCTTACGATAGCTACTGCCGTTTCATCATGATGTACTCCAATGTTGTACTACATCTTGATCATCACCTATTTCAAGATGTTATTGATAATGAGCAGCAAAAGAGTGGAGCAAAAAGCTTAGCTGATCTTGATGTTAATGTTTTAAAGAAAATTGTTAATGATTTTAAAGAGATAGTATGTGAGAAAATAGGAAAAAATTTCCCGCAGAACGTTGAAGAGCAATTGTTAAACTCAGTTAATGCAGTATTTGCCTCTTGGAAAAATGATAGGGCTGTTTCCTATAGAAGAATACATAATATTCCTGAAAACCTTGGAACAGCGGTCAACGTGCAAGCAATGGTTTTTGGTAATTTAAATGATAATTCTGCAACCGGCGTGATATTTACACGTAATCCTTCAACTGGAGAAAAAAAGCTTTTTGGTGAGTTTTTAGTTAATGCTCAGGGTGAGGATGTGGTTTCTGGTGTTTATACTCCTATGCCAATTGAAGGGGAGCAAGAAAGTACCATGGAGAAGTTGCTACCAAGTGTCTACCGAGAATTATGCGCGGTATGTGAAAAACTTGAAAGTCATAATAAGGACATGCAGGATATCGAATTTACTGTACAGGACGGTAAGTTATGGATTTTGCAGACTAGGTATGGCAAGCGCACAGCCGAAGCTGCTATTCGCATAATAGTTGATATGGTAAACGAAGGAGCGATTACAAAAGAGGAAGGAATATTGAGAATTGATCCAAAAACTTTTGACAACTTATTGCATCCAGTTCTTGATGTTAAAATCGATCAAGAAGTAATAGGCAAAGGACTGCCAGCTTCTCCAGGTGTTGCTTCTGGGTATGTAGTATTCAGTGCAAGTGATGCTGAAAAAGCTGCAGAGCAGGGTAAAAAAGTAATTTTTGTAAGATCAGAGACGAGCCCTGAAGATATTAATGGAATGAATGCTGCAAGTGGAATAGTAACAGCGCGAGGAGGTATGACCTCGCATGCCGCTGTTGTAACTCGTGGAATGGGTAAACCATGTATTTGTAGTCTAAATGGACTTTATATTGATAAAGATGAAAAATTTCTTTCTATGGGGGATATAAAAGTAAATAAAGGTGAATCAATCACCATCAATGGAGGAACAGGAGAGGTTATGCTTGGTATTCTCCCTACAATTTTGCCTGAATTATCTCAAGAGTTCAAAACGATAATTAACTGGGTAGATAAAGTCAAAACAGTGAAGGTGAGAGCGAACGCTGATACTCCAAAAGATGCAAAAATTGCAAAAGGATTCGGTGCAGAAGGTATAGGCTTATGTCGCACAGAACATATGTTTTTTGCTAGTGATAGGATCGAATTCATTCAAAAATTGATAATAGCTGATGATGAAAATGAAAGGGCAAATGCATTAAATAAACTCGAAGAAATGCAAAAGTCTGATTTCAAAGAAATGTTTTCTATTATGGAGGGCAAGGAAGTCACTATACGATTACTTGATCCACCTCTACATGAGTTTTTACCTCATGATCAATCCATTATAGAAAAAATCGCCAGATCATTGAATAAGTCAGTTGAATCGGTAAAAAATAAAATAGTACAGTTATCAGAAAAAAATCCAATGCTTGGCCATCGAGGGTGTAGGCTTGCTATTTCTCATCCTGAAATATATAAAATTCAGATTAGGGCAATACTCAGTGCTGCAAGTGAATTAAGGGAAGAAAAGAAGATAGAAGTGAAACCTGAAATCATGATTCCTTTTATCATGAGCGAGAAAGAGTTTGTTCTGATATGCGAGTTAGTAAAGAAAGAAGCTAAAAATTTCGATGTGAATTATTCAATCGGAACGATGATAGAACTGCCAAGAGCAGCACTTATTGCTGACAAACTCGCAAAACACGCAGAATTTTTTAGTTTTGGCACTAATGATTTAACACAAACAACTATGGGACTTTCACGAGATGATTCAGTTAATTTCCTCGATTCTTATAAGGAAAGCAACATATTCAAAAACGATCCCTTTGAGGTGCTAGATGTCGAAGGGGTAGGGGAATTAATCAGAATAGCTATCGAAAGGGGCAAAAAAACCAGAAAAGAAATTAAACTTGGTATATGTGGAGAGCATGGAGCGAATCCACAGTCCATAGAGTTTTTCATCAAATCAGGGGTTGATTATGTGTCATGCTCGCCCTATAGAGTACCGGTTGCAAAATTAGTGGCAGCACAGCTTAGCATAAGTTTGTTGGGCAGCACAACTGTAAGAACATAGATTTCGCTAACAAGTAGCGGAATGATGATTTCTCAAATTGTCGATAAATCTAAGTCAGTTTAGCTATTTTGCTGCTACTTTTTTCTTAGTATCTTAAGAAAAGTTGACTTTCTGTTTGAAATAATATAAGATAAAATGGTGGTGAGCGAGGTGAAAATGTCAGTATCAAAAGAACGTAAGGAACATTTACTAGAAAAGTTTAAATGTGCTGCCAAAGAATTTGGCAAATCTGGTACAAAGTCCAATCATCTGGTAGTACCAAAGGAACAGCAACTCTCTATTGATTTAGGTAATAGAAAGGTTTTTGGTATCATAAATAAGATTATGTGTTGGATAGAGAATAATTTTACTTATTTTTTTCCACGATATAATTTGTTTCCAGAAGTTGGAGTTGAAGGAAGGAAAATTCCTCGAACTAATACAAGGGTTAAGTATTTTACTCCAGATGACCAAGCAGAATATACTAGAATTCCTTATGAAGGAAAATTATACGTGGACTTAATGCCAGAAGTAGAAAATAACAAGTTAAAAGGCTTTAAAGGCGAACTATATGATACAACTGATAAAATTAGTAAGGGTAAAAGAGGTTGTGTAGCTTATGTTATCACGCTTGATGGAAAATTAGTAACTCATGAACATATTAATGTTAACAAAGGCGAATGGGCTTATCGTCATTCAACTCTTGCAGGTGGTAGGCCAGTTTTATGTTCTGGTTTAATGAAAGTGGTAAATGGTAAAATAACTTATATAGACAATGATAGTGGGCATTATAAACCAGAATCAGCAAACTTATACAATGCAGTGAAAAAGTTAGAAGGTCTATTTTCGAAAGATGCGAAAGTTGTTTGCTTACCATGTTGGGTTATCTTGAAAAAACAAATCCCGCTTATACGCAAAATTATTATAGCCAAACGAGAGCCAGTAGAGGAATTCTTGAAAAGGATGGAGAAAAAAGGGAAAGATGGATTGACTCAATATGAAAGACATTTTAAAAAGATGAAGGAATTTAATGAGCAGTATGAACAAAAATTGCTTCTTGCAAACTATAAGTCACCTACAAATGAACTGTCCTACAAACCAACTATACATAAAAAACACAGATTGAAATACTCTGAATATATTAACTTACACCTTAGTTTTTTGAAAGAGTTTGATAAAAATCCTGGAGTGCAAAAAATAGCAATAGAACATTCAATAAGAAGGGTTATTGGAAGAAATTATGGCCATAAGCCTACAGTTGCGCTTGCTAAGGCAAAGGTAATAGACAAAGATGGAAAGCTGCAAGAAACGGACGAAATAGTAGGTATAAATGTTGCTTTTCACCATGAGAATGATCTTGATGTCTTTGCTAAACTTCTAAGTTTGAAAAAGTATAGCTATATTTGTGATTGCCCAAATGAAGATAGAGCTGCTGTGGAAAAATTAATGCCTAATAAATGGGTAGCTTTTATGAGTACAGACCAGGCTAACAAGTTTGTAAAGGATACTTTACAAATTAAAATTGATAGTGTTGAACAATTGGGTACCCTTTTAGTGAAGAGGTAAACTCTATTAAATATATGCTAATATATCTACTCATCATGGTGGCAAAATAGGTAGATGAGAGAAATACAACCATAGAGACAAATGGGTGTCATGAAAGTATTTCCTTTGTTGTCATGCCAGTGCTCAGACACTGGCATCCAGTTAAATTTACGGAGTATAATGGATTCGAGTATCTGCTACTTGAATGACAAGCGAAGGCTACTCGGATGACAAGAAAGGGAGCACCGAAAATAAATAGGTGTCATTCCAGTGCGTGACGCTGGAATCCATAATCTTTTCAAAAACTCAGAATTTCTAGATCCCAGTGTCAAGCACTGGAATGACACCCTTTTAGTTGCTGTACGAACATTGTGGTACAACAGACCAGGATGGAGTTAATAGGGTCTCCTCTTCATGAAAATACGGAAAGTCAGTAAAAAAATCAGGCATTAGCACTTCAGCTCTGTAGTTGAGTCAATATGAGAGAGTAAGTTTACAAAAGTAGACTTACCAATTGAACTTTGATCCTTTATTTTACTATAGAACAGCACTGAATCTGCGAGATCATAGAATTTATTTCCAATCTCTCTGAATGTACTACTTATATCAATAGGTGTCGACTCTTCTTGTGAATCAGATTTAAATAAGCCATGAGTATCTTTCAGACGACAGTACCACTTGCAATTATTTCGCTCTGCTGTTACCTACCAACTATTACCTGGGGACTTTTCTTCACATTATCTATAGCAATCATGAAGTGCCCTCCATTGAAATGTAGGGTTTAGTATAGGGTTTGTCATAATATACTCCTTAATTATAAAACTAATAGCACGTTAGTACTTATATGCTAATATAATGTTAATTCTTATATTGACATTATAACTTTTCGGATAAGGTTTCTTAATTAAAAATTTCATTTTGGCAAACTTACTTCATTTTAGAAAAATTTCCTCACATAAAACTGTTTATAGAGTGACAATAGATATATTATACTTACAATTCTGATTCGAAAATTTATGCAATTATTTCTAACAAGATTGGTCAATAAACTTTACTGTTTAAGGATGAGAAACAAAGTAATCATCGTTTCCATTATTGCTCTTATTCTACTGTTTTTTATCAACAGTACATTTTTAAAAAAAAGATCAGGCGGTTCATAGTGATAATCCAATTAGTAGTTTTTTAGTAAAAACTCAGGATTATACTCCACAAAATCGCACTGTATATTTAAATTTTTCTGGTACAGTAAATCCCTTGCATAGGGCAAGCCTTGTCTCAAGAACAAGTGGTCAAGTTATTGCTATTTATTTGTCTGATGGTGAAAAAGTAAAAAGAGGCGATGTAATTTTAAAGATAGAAGATTACGATAGAGTTGCACAAGTTGAGAAAGCCAAAGCTTTATTAAATCAGCGTGAAATTGAGTATGATTCCTCTCGAAAATTGAATAAAAAAGGCTATGGAGCACAGATAAGAGTGGAATCAGCTTTTACTGCATTGCAGAGTGCAAAAGCTGACCTAAAAAGGCTAGAATTGGATTTAGAAAACACTGCGATTAAATCTCCTATTGATGGTTATATAGATAAGATCAACATAAATGAAGGGGATTTTGTTAATCTTGGACATAAGATAACTGACGTAGTTAATTTTGATCAGGTTCTTGTGGTGTTATATGTTTCAGAAAATGAAGTAAATAAAATAAAGCTAGGTAGCACAGCGCAAATTAATTTGCTAGATGGAAGGGAATTAGTAGGTGAAGTGAGTTTTATTAGTAAAATTGCTGAGCCTAAAACTGGATCTTATAGAGTGGAGGTAAAGGTAACTGATAATGAGATTATATCTTTGCAAGGACTGACTGCTAGTGTAAGCCTCCCTTCAGGTGAAAGATTTGCATATAAAATTCCTTCTTCGGCCTTAAGCTTAAATGACGATGGTATTCTTGGAATAAAGATTGTTGATGATAATAATTATGTAGTATTTACAGCAATAGAAATTGTTGATTATGAAGACGATGGAGTTTGGGTAGTAGCAAATAATGAAAGTAAGCCTATAAAGCTAATAACATTGGGTCATCTATTTGTGAAGCCTGGTGATAAGGTATAACTCGAATGTAACATGACACCAAATGAGCTACTCGCATTTTTGAGGTATAAATCACAATATTTGTACAGTTGTGTGTGCTACTAAAACCATACGCGTCAAGTTAAGGGAAAATGAGGAAATTTAGTGCACTCAAAGTTGATATTCTTGTTTTTCTATATTTGTCTTTTAAGGAGAATTTTGATCAGGTTAAGACGAGTTTTTTTGAGGAAAATTTGTACCTTACTGACTACACAATTTAATGTTAAGAATAGCTGTCTAACTCGCCTTTTAAGCTCAATAAATTCCTTTATTAGACTAAGTTCTGTACTCTTTTTTAGTTCTGTACAACCAACTATTCCATGAAATATAAGAATTGCGCACAATTTAGCGTATAGTTTACACCATACTCTGTATGGTTTTCCTGTAAGTTCGTCAAGCCTGATGTGACTCTTATACAATCTAAATAATAATTCAATCTGCCATCTTACTCGGTAAATTATTAATACCTGATCAGCACTAATTTTATTTTCTGGAACGTTAGTTATGAATATCGACCAATCCAGCAATTTTTGATTCTTTTGAGAAGATGTATATCCATGTGATTTTGCTAACCTATTAGCCCTTCTTCTAATTATAGACTGTTCTTCAGTTAATTTGTGACATATAATTCTCACTTTAATTTTTGTTTCTTTTCCTAATAGCACCTCATTTTCTAGAAACAATTTATCCTCTAAACATTCTAATAACTCTATTTTTTGATTTGTTTCTGTACCATATATGTTGGTACCAGATTTATAACGACTTATAAAATAAGCTCCGGCTCCATTGATTTGTTTAAAGGAACTTGGCACAAAATAACCCAAATCAGATATTAGTCAATCATTGCTCGATATATTGCTTAAATGTCTTCTATACCCCTGATCTGACCTTATTCCCTCAGTTATATTAAGCTGCTCTAATGTCTGGGTTAGGTAGTCAAAAACTAATTGTAACTTTATTCTATACTTAGTATTACTTTCATAAACACTGTAGCTAGTACCATAACCTTTATATATATTTTCCATACCATTAGGTATGGCTGATATAGCTACTATCCAATAGCTTAACACTTCTAAAGTGCTTCAAAATTCTGCAATCAACCTTTAAGATATTTTTAAATAAAACTAAAGACTCATTATACATTCTTTTCATAAATTCCACTGCTTCCTTGGTAAATCTAAAGTCCAGACCTTGTTTTGTTATATTTATCGAGTCTCCATTCAATAATTGACAAATTGTATCTATACTACAATTATCAATCCCTATATTACCCAAGACTATGGCTTTTACAAACGATGAGCCTTTTAGCTTCCTCTTTACTTTTTATGAATCCTGTTGTAGTTGAGATTTTATCTGCTTTTTCATTAAAAAATTCTTTGAGCTTTTTTGAGATGCAAACTATTCTTTTCAATGATTGTGACATAAATTAGTAGTACAAGGTGCGTATGCAGGTGCAGAAGCTTGTGCACAGTGCGAAATTGGTGCTGGTAAAACTTGTGTTGGCACAACCTGTGTTGGCAAATCGAAAGCCGTACAAGGTGATTTTGGGAAATGACTATAATTATAAACCATAATGACCCTTAAAAAATACTATGATATTATTATAAGTTAAAATAGTTAAATATTTAATAACTTTCATTATCAATATAGCATAACAACCAACAAGTACGACTCAAATTTTCCTTCAGTTTTTACTATATCCTCACCAATTTTGCATACAGCCCATCTTTACTCATTAGAGAATCATGAGTTCCCACTTCTTCTACTTTCCCGCAATTAATCACTATAATCTTGTCAGTTTTGAGTGCGGTTGATAGCCTGTGCGTAATTATAATTGTTGTTCTGTTTTGCATCAACTTGCTAAGTGCTTTTTGCACTAGGTTTTCACTTTTATAATCAAGAGCAGAGGTTGCTTCATCCAATATTAAAACCTGAGGGTTTTTGAGTATGGCTCTTGCTATTATGATGCGTTGTTTTTGTCCTTCAGAAAGTTTCAGTCCTCTTTTTCCTACAAATGTATCAAATTTATCAGGCAGCTTATCAATAAATTCCATTGCATAAGCGCTGATAGCTGCTTGCTTCACCTCTTCATATTCAGCATCTGGTTTACCATATAGTATATTTTCCATTATTGAACAAGAGAATATCATATGGTCTTGTGGCACTAAGCCAAACAACGATCTGAGGTCACTTAGCGCAATTGATTTGATGTCATGCCCATCAATAGTAATACTGCCTTCACTTGGATCGTGAAAACGGAGCAAAAGCTTTAAAATGGTGCTCTTGCCACTTCCAGATGGTCCAACAATTGATACTGATTGGCCTACCTCTATAGAAAATGATACGTTATTTAATGCTGGCTTATCAGCATAAAAAAATGTTACATCATTAAACGAAATTCTTTTTTGAACACTATTGATCCTTATAGGATTATCACTATCTAATATAGAGCTTTTTACGTTCATAAATTCAAATAAACGCCCTACGATTCCAAGACCTCGTTGCAAATCACTGATGTTATCGCTTAGATTGTTTACAGCCCCTGAAGCAAGCGCTGAATAAAACACAAATGAGGAGAGTTCTCCAATAGTCATATTATTACTTAAGACTTCTTTTATTCCAAAAAAAAGCAAAATAACTAGAGAACCTATCACACACGTGATAACTAGAGTTACTAAAATAGCACGTAAGAGTACTAATTTTACGTATGATTTTGATACTGAGTTTAGATGTTTCTGAAAACGAATTTTTTCATTTTCTTCGAGTACAAACGATTTGATAGTTATTATAGATCTAAAATTTTCCTCACTAAACGATGCAAGCTCACTTAATTCATCCTGAGCGAAGCGTGCATAATTGCGAACTTTTTTTCCAAGTGAAGTCATGATAATGAGCAGTATGGGTATTATTGCAGCTGCATATGCAGTGAGGTGCAGATTTGTGTATAATAGCATTGCAACACTACCAGTCAGTACAACAAAATTTCTCAATATTGTCAGTAAGCTGCTGTTTATTATCGATTGCAATGCAGAGGTATCAGTAATTAATGCTGAGATAACATCTTGTACGCCCGTGTTCTCAAAGAAACTCGGTTGCAAGTCAGTGATACTGCTATATAAGTCGTATCTGATTATTGCGATAACTTTCTCGCTGCCAATGCCAATGAAATATAACCGAATAAATGCAGTGAAAGAAATGCCTAAAACTATCAGTATTGAAACTACGAGCTTGGTAGTAAAGTTATGCTCTGCGCCAGAATCAATTATGTTGCTTAAGCCCCTACCAAAAAGAAGAATCGTTAAAGCTGAAAATAGAACTGCAATAAAAGCTATGCTAAAATAATGTAGACTAGGTTTTATATAGTAAAATAGCTGCTTAATGTTAGATCGCATTTTATTTTAAAGTTAAGTATTTAGCTTCAGGAAAAAGTTACAATATTAGTTTACAGTGTACTTCGTTAGAGCAATACGTTCAAGAAACTTTAGCTTGATTTCTACTGAAGGAAAAACGCTGCGCAATTAAAGGAAGATAGCAAAAGAACTGTTGGAAGGATGAGCATACCAGAGTTTAATATTCATTTTATTCCAATGTGTAACGCCACTATTCCATAGCTCATATTATAGAACTCAACATCCTTAAAGCCTACCTCTTCAATTTCCATTTGAAAATTAGTTTGAGTTGGAAATTCTCTTATGCTTCTTACTAGGTATTCGTAAGAACCCTTATCTTTAGCAACCATGCTACCAATTTTAGGAATTACTTTAAATGAGTATAAGTCATAAAATTTGGTGAATATCTCATTTTGATAATGCATAGGGGCAAACTCCAAGCAAATAAATTTCCCATCTGGCTTCAATACCCTATATGCTTCACTTAAAGCCTTTTTACGGTCAGAAAAGTTTCTAATACCAAAAGCTACTGTATAATAATCAAATTCAGAATCTTCAAATGGTAAACTCTCTGCATTTGCACATACCCAATTGAAATTTAGCTGATTTGAATTTATTGCTTTATCACGCCCTTTGTCCAGCATGTTTTGATTTATATCACATACTGTAACTTGAGTACTTGGTTCACCTCTTGCTATTCTTATAGCTATATCTCCGGTTCCTCCAGCAATATCCAAAACCTTGGAGTTCTTTTTAAAATGCACACTATTTACCATCTTCTCTTTCCATAGCCTGTGCATTCCAAGGCTCATTATATCATTCATAATGTCGTAGCGATTCGCTACAGAATCGAAAACCTCTTTAACTAATTGTGATTTATCCATATTTTATACAGAGATTAGCAGTTAAATTAATATACTAATGAGAAAAATATACTACAATTAAACATATTTAATCCAGTAAATCACTAGTGTCGACAGCTTTTTCACAAAATATCATCTCTCTTATTATGATATTATCTGTAGCAGTTGTTGATATGGCAACAGACTTATACTCAGTTGCATTGCCAAGTATTGCCAACTATTTTAAGGTGAAAGGTAATATAGCGCAGCTTACGATCAGTTTAAATTTAGTAGGAGTTGCAATATCTGGATTAATTTATGGCCCATTGTCAGACTATTATGGCAGGCGCCTAATAATGCTGATTGGTATGACAATTTTTACTTTGGCAAGTATTGTATGTTGTATAGCTGGTAATATTATACTTTTAATATTAATCCGGTTTATACAAGGAGCTGGAGCTGGTGTTGCAGGCGTTGTCGGATATGCAGCAATCAGGGATATGTACTCAGGTAGTGAATACTCAAGAGTAATCTCAAAGCTAAATATGATAGTAGCACTTTCACCTGGAATAGCTCCAGTGGTAGGCAGTTATATAGTTTCACATGGTTATAGTTGGAAGTTTTTGTTTTTTATCATATCACTTGCCGCAATTATTATGCTCATTTTTATTTACTTGAAGCTACAAGAAACGCTGACCGTAAATAAAAGTAAAGCCAGTATTAATATCTTCAAGCAGTATATATTAATATTTAAGAATTATCGTTTCCTTGGATTTTCAACCATTCATGGATTAACTTTCATGTGGCTTTGGGCATACATTGCTAACTACCCGTTCATATTTGAATCAATGGGCGTTGAAGTACAATATTTTGGCTATCTCATATCAATCATAGTTATATTTTACATAATTGGAACTTTAATTAATAGAAGGTACGTACCAAAAATAGGAGTGAGCAAGATGTTAATAATAGGTTTGGTATTACCGATGATATCGGATGGTTTATTGGTATATTTTTATCTCGCAAACAAGTTAAGTGTACTTATTCTTCAAGTTCTTTGGATTCCGAGCAATATCGGGCTTGCACTCGTAATCAGCAATAACGTAACTTCTGCTTTAGAAACGATCAAGGGTATAGGTCTTGGTAGTGCAGTCCTCTCATTCTGCAATATGATGTTTGGAGCTATTGGAATATATATAGTAGGAAAATTTTTTCACTATAGTATTTTACCAAATTTACTGTTAACAGTTGCATGTTCTATAATTGCAATTCTTATATATAGTTTACTTAAATATACTGAAAAACACAGAGAAGGCTGATTACAATAGATTTCTTATATAACCTTATGAAGGTGTAATTTCGGTATGTGGTTCTGGCATCCAGAGAACTTTATCTGCAGAGTTCATTGATTATTAGCAACTGTACCATGATAATACAATTTCTATAGAAAAGTGCAGATGGGTGGCAATTTTATTGATTATATACATTTTAACAGCTCCCTAAATCAGGGTGAGAAAGTTTGATTAGCTGAAAAGACTCGCAAAGTTAGGGAAATCTTCTTAAAATATATCAACAATGATGTTCATAATATGTCAGTTGAGGTTCTTAAAACCTATGATTTTGGAAAAGAATATAATGATATATTTAAACAACCAAACAGTATTCATGTACAATTTGGAGATAAAGTATTAATTTGCTCATGGCCTCGTTACAACGATTTTGATGAAAGTAAATGGAAAAATTTTTATCACAACTAACAAAGGATCATAATCTAAAATTTATTGGAACTGGGCCACTTGAGTCTAAATATGAAGGTTTTAATTACAGTGTGTATCCTCCAGCTTTCAACTTTTCACAAAAAGAAGTATCTTCAAGATAAATCAATAAAGTTTATACCCTTTTCAAAGCGACAATTTCTGATGATTATAAAGATAATGAACCTTTAGCTTTCAGCTTTTCACAAGAAGAAGTAAATAAAATTATAGAAAATATTAAAAGATCTCATAAGTCAATAAAAAAGCAAGTAATTGACCATTACCAATCATCAGGAAAAGATTTTGTTAAAAATGATTTAGACTTCATAAAGATTGGTACCGATATAAATAATAAAACAAGATTTAGTTCTGTAATATATTTTAACAAACCCAATGGTATTAATGAAATTAAACTAGAATTATATAAAGCGACTCCCTTACACTTATTTGCTAAGCTTGGGGACAGTTTTTCTCAGCAGCTAGAAGATGTCTAGATAAGGGGGCAGATGTTAATGCAATAGATGAAAGTGAAAAGACCCCTTTACATTATGCTGCTAAAAATGGTCATATAGACATAGTAAAAATTCTATTAGCAGTAGACGGAATCGCTATCAATGTAAAAGACAAGGATGAAAAAAAACTGATGACAGTTCAGTATCGACAGATAGTGAAGGAGATCAAGAGGAAGATGCTGGACGAGAAGGTAACGTCCAACCAGTTACACAAGAGCAAGACCAAAAGGAAGAACAACAGGAGATCAGTGCAGAAGAGGAAAGTGATGTAAAAATTGAAGCTGCTGATAATGGACATTCTATTGACATAACACTTACACAAAATGTTGTTAGTACACGAAGTGAATCATCAATAAATGAAGAACAGCCAAGCTCTTTTTTTAGTAGTTTGTTTGGTATACTGATTAAACCTTTTTCTTTAATAAGATCATTTTTGGGTGGATTTTTTTTCATGGTTGTTTGGATCTGATGAACCATCAACTGAATATGATCAAATAATTGCACCAAGTAACTCAGGAGGAGAGGAGCTAACAAACTATCAAGAGGGTAATAATAATATTATACAATAGATTTCTTGCATAATTGGAATGCAAAAAAATCAGTTGATGTTATGAAAGTAGCTGACACTGGCACCCAGTTAAATTTATGGAGTATAATGGATTTTAGCGTCAAGCACACAGCTGTACGAACATTCATTTTTGCAGGTAAATTGCACAGCAAATGGTGTCATTCCAGTGCTTGACACTGGAATGACAAGAAAGGGAGCAATGACTTGCATATTCCCCTGAACAGATGCCTTGATAAATTAAAGTTTCTAGGTTTGAGTAGTGAAATCCGATCAGTATGAAAATTAGCAAACTCCTTTTTATTCTCTGTATGAAAAAACTTCTTCCGCATACTCACGATGCCATTATAATGATGGTAGAGATATTTAAAGAGCTCAAAATCTATCTTGGTCTGCAGACCTTTTAACCAATTTTTCAATAAGGATTCAGCTACATCTGTTGTGTGTACATTCTGAATCTTTTTTTATACAGGAGGATTTTATGTCCAGAATTCCAGATATTTGACCTTTACTTTAGCTCATAACAGGCGCCTGTAGTTTTTAGAATTAGTGTTAACACGGTTTTCTACTTTTTTTTTCTTAATGTTTTAACTCAACACACACCATCATCATTTACTGCTTCTAAATATATCATTGCTAAACACACGCCGCTGTGTATTTCTATAGATAACTCATTGCCTAAACTTCGATTAAAGCAAGAATTCTTTCCTGGAAAAGCAAGGTTACTAAGGTACAGTTCCCATTGTAATACTTTAGTTGATATTTGAGCTTTCGGTATACCAAGTAAGGATATTTTAGTATTTTTTAGCAAAGAGGAAAATAGCTAATACCTTTTTGTAAGGCGTACCCCACCGTGGGAGGCGAAGGCATATAAAAGATACTATCTGTACTTAAAAAAGTTAATTTGTAGTATATGATCAATTGCTCCTCCAGTAATACCCGTTACTATTGATGGCAATAACTTTACTGTTTTTAAGTGAGCCATTGCTTTAGAAAAGTCGCAATAATCTTGATCAGGTAGATATACTGTATTTAAATTAGCACGTAAATTCGGATTTATACTATCCAAATCTCCTATTACAAGATCAGGTTTTACGCCAATTGATAGAAGCTTATTTGCTACTCCATCTACAGCAATAACAGGTATATCTTGTTTAAAAAATGATGAATCAGGTATTTCTCCATTTGGTACTACAATAGAACGATATTCTTGCTCCACGCTACAATGTAGCATATGGTTATAAAACGCTCCGTGCAGTTTTTGCATCGTAGTAACATTTTTGAACAATTGATATTATACTGATCACTAATCCAGCAATATTACTGAGTATCACAAAAGTTAAACCCTGACAAACACCGTAAATAAGCCAAGATGATGAACAAATAAGATAATTCACCAACATTAGCATCGATACGTCACGAGTAAGTTTTGTGATATATGATCTATATACTTGAGGCAATAACCCAATGAGAGATGTAATGAACGCGATGAAGCCAAAGTATTATTCAATATTTATATACATACATTTTCCTACGTTTATTTTAACAAGATCAGGTTCAAAGGGTTGTACTTTATATACTCTCAGCTTTTTAGGACCCCTAATGCGTGTAATTTATAATATCATTTAGTCTATTAATCAAGAAATTAACAGTGACTTGCATTCATGAAACCGAATCGGCTTCTATGCTAATTATTATCCAAACTAATAGTCGGCTGTGCATCCCGCTCAGAGATCAGAGCAACTAGCAAATTGTTTATCAATTGAACCTTTTGTTTTCCATCCAATTGTAAGCTTTTATTTTTTTCAAAATGGGCTATTACTTCTTCAATAATTCCTATTGCATTTTGCACTATATGCCTTCTTGCAGAGGTGATGGCATGCGCTTGTTGACGCCTCAGCATCGCTTGTGCAATCTCAGATGAATAGGCCAAATGCGATATTCTCGCTTCTGCAATTTCAATTCCAGCAATATTCAATCTTTGTTGTAGCATTGATTTCAATTCATTTGAAATTTTATCAGAATTTTTACGCAAAGATTCCTCATCGTTTTCGCTATCATACGGATAATTACTTGCCAGTTCTCTAATTACCGAGTCACTTTGCACAAAAACGAATTCATGATAATTATTAACATTATAATATGCCTTTGCAGGACTGCTAACTCTCCAAACAATTACTACTGAAATCTCTATCGGACTTCCATTAGCATCATTAACTTTAATTTTTTCTGTGTTAATATTCTGAAATTTTAGAGAAACTCTATATTTACTCGAAAACGGAAGCGTTACACATATTCCAGACTTAAAATAAGTTCCAATATAATGGCCAAAAAACTCTATCACTCTCGCTTCATTAGGGTCATTAACGAAAAGTGCCTGAAGAAAAGTCAAAATTGAAACAGCAGCAACTCCAAGTGCAATTGTGCTGTCATACACAAAAAGTACCAATAAAATTAACCCTAGCGCTATTAGTACAGGAAAAGCCTGAATTTTACTTAGATTTCTATCACTTATCGTATTTTTATCTGTGCTGTCTTTATCAGATTGCTTTTTCACTTGCACCCTCTCTGCTGATTATCTCATCTACCCTACTTACAAATAATTTAAACTCTCTTAATTCACGATCAGGCAACTTTATCTCATTGCCATGAGCTATCGTAAGCGGATCAATATGTTTACCATTATATATAACTTCATAATGTAAATGAGGTCCTGTTGCAACACCAGTGCTGCCGACATAAGCAATGATCTGCCCCTGCTTTACTTTAGAGCCTAACTTTATATCGCTACTAAATTTGCTTATATGTGCGTAACAAGTTGAATATTCATTTTTGTGTTTTATTTTGATGTAATTTCCATAGCCACCATTCTTTCCTATATATTCTACCACACCCTCTGCAGCAGTATATATGGGACTGCCAAGCTTAGCTGCATAATCTACTCCTTTGTGAAAAGCAATTTTACCGCGAACAGGATGCTTTCTATTACCAAATTTCGAAGATATACGAAAATCTCCTTTTAAGGGACTTACAAAAATTTCGCTACTCTTCAAGCTTACCCCCTCTTTATTAAAGTACTCTTCTTTGCTGTTTTGTGACTCATAATAATATAAACTTATAGCTTTATTGCTTGTTGTGAGTGAAGTATATAAAATTTTTTCTTCAGCCTTCTGATCACTCTCACACAGAACTTCCAACTTGCTTTTGGGCACAATGTCTTTTTTAAAATCTATACCAAAATCTTTATATATGTTGATTAATTTCATCACTGTATTTGGCGACAAACCTCCTGCATCAAAAAAAGAGGATTTTATGTCACTGGATATGAATGATAACTTTCTATCACTTTCTGTCACCAAAGCAGCTTTTTTTTTCCTGATCCCGTCTTGGAATAACACTGGAGAGTGGGTTAGTGTCATTACAGTATTTGACACTGGAATCCAGCTTTTTAATCGAAAATGTTGTATAGCGTACTGTTTATAATCAATTTTGCTAGATTCCAGTGTCTTGTCACTGGAATGACAATAGTCTTTCTGCGCAAATGTTTCAGTTGCATATGCTGGTAAAATACAAAGCAGTGTAAGTATTACCAGCCTCATAATTTATCAGCAAAAATAAAATTACCTTCAACATACTGCACATCATCACTATCTTCTAGCTCTTCAACTAATATAGATAATTTATCAATTAATTCTTTATCGCTAACTTCAATCAGGTCCTTTGGTTGCCATGAAAGACGAGCAAGTTCTGGTTCTCCAAATTTTGTATAGAAAGCGTCACGTACTTTACCAAAGTCTTTTACTTCACAAGTTATAACATATAATTCTTCTTTGTTATTTTTCTCAACATTCAATACTTCTAATTCAATTCCATAGTTAAATAAACCTTCAAAATTTATACCCTCTGCTTTATAGATAATTAAACCTACATGATCGAAAAGGTAACTCACACATCCTGTTTCTCCCAAATTACCGCCTTTGCGAGAAAAGATATAACGTATCTCAGAAGCAGTTCGGTTGCGATTATTTGTCAGAGCATGGACAATAAGTGCAGCACCAGAAGGTCCGCAGCCTTCATATTGTATTTCTTCATAACTTTCTCCAGCAACGTTACCAGCTGCATTTTTTATTGCTGTTTCTATTTTATCTTTTGGTAGATTTTCCTTTCGCGCAGCAAAGATAGCAGAGCGAAGACGTGGATTGAGTTCGGGATCAGTCAGCCCTTGTTTTGCAGCAACTGTTATTTCCCTAATGAGCTTCGCAAATTTTTGCGAGCGCTTTGCATCCTGAGCACCTTTTCGATGTTTTATATTTGAAAACTGTGAATGACCAGCCATAAGAAAACTAATTCACCCCTTCTACTAACATATTTTCATACTGCTCAGCTTCTAAGTCAAGGCCAAGAGCTAAGTGAGCTGTTATTAAATAACTAATAACTCTAGAAGAATATTTAGAATCTTTATCGCTTATCATATTTTGAAAACGCTTAATTGCTGCCAAATATTCACCACGCTTTAGGTAAAATTCACCAATAGAATACTCTTTTTTTGATATATGTTCTGTGATTAATTTTTCTTTTTCTTTAACCTCTTCTATATATTCGCTATTCGGAAAAAGATTAATATATTCATTAGCTAGCTCTAAAGTTTTATATGCAATTTTTTGCCCAAGCTGCACTTTGTTAATTTGCATGTAATAAGATAATACTCTTAAGTAATATACATATGGCAAATCTTCACCATTTGGATAAACGTATATATAATCATCCATATCACTTGCAACACTGCTGTATTTACCCATATTATAGTGAGAAAGTCCAGACAATAATTTGGCTTTCATTGCCCAATAAGATAAAGGATACAAATCCTCTATCTTTTGAAATGCTCTAATAGCTCGCTTATATTTTTTCTGATCATAAAGCTTAACTGCCTCCTCATATAGCTCAGTTTCGGTGTGTTCAAGGTCATTCGCATATAACTGCATAAAGTGGCAAATTAGAAGAAAAAAGCATACGATTAAAGTCCTATACATAAGATTTTTTTGATCAAAATAAAGTATAGACTAAATATTACCTAAATAAACAAATTTGTGGCATTATCATCGAGTAAAACCTGCCCTTCCCGTATATTACCTACACCAGCACCTGTTGAAACACCTTTTCCACTCACTTCTACGTTCTCTAGCTTTCCAATATAAGAATGTATGATCAATCCACTTCCGACCATCAAAAGAGCAATACCTACTAGACCTAAAGCAGGTCCAACAGCAGATAATGCTACTTCAGAAATCAACATTATCCTCCTGACTAGTAATAAAGAAGAACCAGCAAGCATCAACTTAGCTGTAGACGTATTGCTTGTCTTTTTTTTAGATTTCTCATCAAAGCCTTGCTCTTTTTCTACTTCAGAATTTTTATTTTTCTTGTACTCACAATAGCAAAAAGTAGCACTCGCTACAAAGTAGAATATACTAGAAATTGAAAAAGCTACGTCTTCTATTATTCCTTGTGCCAATGCTTCGCTTACTATGCTAGCCACAATAACTAATGTAACTAAAGCAGCATCAGCATAGTTACAGTAATCATCAACTGTATAAGGAATATCTCTCTTTTCTTTTTCTCCATCTTCAATATTCTTCAACTCTTGTTCTTTTTCTGCTATTTTTCTATTATTATAAATTAAATATAGCGCGCAAATAAGAGATAAGACTGTCAAAGGCAATATAATATGGCCTAATGCACCGCTTATAAGGCGAAGTAATACCTGATCGCTACATGTTTTTTCGAGCTCAATTGCCATCAGCAATGCAAATGGAACCATTGTTGCCAATGATACACATTTTCTATTTAGCTCTCTTTTTTTTAAAGTTAACAACTCCTGTTTCAGCTTCTGCTTTTTTTCTTCTTCAAGTATTAATAATTCTTGTTCAAGTTTTTTTCTCTCTTTTTCTTCTTCATTAACTGTTGACCAGAAATCTCGAAAAAAATCCTCTATTTTAATATCTTTCTCAGAACTTAATCTCTTAAAGGAAGACTCAGTATTAAAGCTATCTATAATAACACCAGTCATACAAACTTGACTAATTTATAAACTAGCACATTATACAGGATTTTAACTAATCAGTCAATATTGTGAAATTATTAACTTTTTTTTTTGTATACTCTTAAGCAACTTAGTCAATCTGTTTGATGCCAGCTAGAACGTAATTATAGCCTGAACACATAGTCATAACAGCTGCAGCCCATAAGCAAATAACACCTGCATATCGAATTTTCTCATAATCACTCATTATTAGCGCTACCACAGCAATCATCTGCAAAAATGTTTTAATTTTTCCAGCCTTACTCACAGGTAGGCTAACGTTTGTAGCTATCAAAAACTCCCGCGCACCTGAAACTAATATCTCCCTACAAACAATTATAACTGACGGTATAATTGTAATATCATCTATCTTGTGCTTATAAACTAGCATGATTATTGTTGAAGCTACTACTAACTTGTCGGCAATTGGATCAAACAACTTGCCAAAATTCGATTGGACTTTCCATGCACGTGCTAAATAACCATCAAAAAAATCTGTAATGCACGCAAACATAAAGATCAATATTGTTATTAGACTTGCATATTTACTTTCTATATAAAAGCTTGATATTATTGCCGGTATCGCGAGTGCACGAGAAATTGTTAGCAAATTAGGCAAGTTTTTCTTAAGCATGCAAGTCACACTATTGGTAGATAAACTTATACAGAAGTACAGCAGAATTCACAAGCTAATAGTTGAACATTCATAAAAACCACATATACTTTAAAAATTACTAACAATAAGCTCAAAGCATGAATAATGATTTAGATAACACCACAAAACAAGAAGCACTTAAGTACCATAATAAAAGTGGTAAACCTGGTAAGGTATCGGTTATACCAACAAAACCCTTATCCACACAGCATGACCTATCACTTGCTTATTCCCCTGGTGTTGCAGCCCCATGCCTTGCAATAGCTAAAAATCCTAAAGCTGTTTATGATTACACGGCAAAAAGCAATTATGTGGCTGTTATTTCAAATGGCACCGCAGTGCTGGGACTTGGCAATATCGGTCCTCTTGCTTCAAAACCCGTCATGGAAGGCAAAGCTGTTTTATTTAAGCGTTTTGCTGACATTGATGCAATTGATATAGAAGTTGACACAGAAAACATAGAAGATTTCATCAATGCAGTAAGGTATCTTGGTCCAAGTTGGGGGGGGATAAATTTGGAAGATATAAAATCTCCTGATTGTTTCATAATAGAAAAACGTCTAAATGAATTGATGGATATTCCGGTTTTTCATGATGATCAACATGGAACTGCAGTAGTTGTTGCAGCTGGTATAGAAAATGCCCTTGATATTGCTGGAAAGAAATTAGAGAATGTCAAGATCATCATGAATGGTGCTGGAGCGGCTGGTATTGCGTGTTTGGAAATACTGAAGTCTATGGGTGCTAAGAACATAGTACTATGTGACAAACAAGGAATAATACACAAAGACAGAAAAGAGGATATGAATGAGTGGAAGGAAAAATATGCAATTGACACTAAAGAACGTTCTCTACTTGATGCCATAAAAGGCGCTGATATATTCATCGGACTATCCGCAAAGGATGTGCTTAGCGAAGAGATGTTAAAAAGCATGGGTAAAGACCCGATCATTTTTGCTCTTGCTAACCCTGATCCAGAAGTAAGGCCTGAATTTGCAAAATTTGTAAGGCCAGATGCAATAATTGCAACTGGTAGGTCAGACTATAACAACCAAGTCAATAACGTAATGGGATTTCCTTACATATTCAGAGGAGCACTCGACGTACATGCAACGACAATGAATGATGAAATGAAAATTGCTGCTGCAGATGCAATAGCAAAGCTTGCCCGCGAATCAGTGCCAAATGAGATATCTGCAGCCTATGGCGGTCGTAAAATGAGCTATGGACGTGAATATATAATACCTACTCCATTTGATCCAAGATTAATTTCTATAGTATCTCCTGCTGTTGCAAAAGCTGCAGTTACTTCAGGTGTGGCAAGAAAGGAAATAGAGAACTGGAATCAGTATGAAAGCCAATTAAAATCTCGTCTTGCTAGTGCTCTGAGCACGCTGAATCTATTGTCTTCACAATAATTAATTGCGTATTTTAGACTTATGATTAAAATAAACTGATGGCTATTACAATTCGCGAGTTAGAGAAAATTATCAAACAATCATTTCCTGATGCTGATATAAGTATTAAGGACCTTGCTGGAGATGATGATCATTACCATCTAAAAATAACTTCCAAGTTTTTTTCTGGAAAGACAAAAATAGAACAACATAGAATGGTATATAAAGCTCTCAAAGATCAGTCTATACATGCATTGCAACTAGAGACTAGCACTTAAAATTAAGGTGATATTTATGAACAACTTTGAACAAATAAAAAAAGACATAGCAGAAAATGATGTAGTGCTGTATATGAAAGGCACCTCTGACTTTCCTCAATGCGGATTCTCTGGGCTCGTCGTGTCAATTCTCAAAAAATTGAATGTAAAGTTTAAATGCATCAACTTACTTGAGAATGATGAAATACGTCAGTCCATAAAAAGTTTTTCTGATTGGCCAACAATTCCACAATTATATATAAAGGGAGAATTTGTTGGTGGCTGTGATATTACCCGTGAGATGTATGAAAACGGTGAATTACAAAATTTGTTAAAAGAAAAAAAGGTTATTGCCGAGTAAGTTTACACAGCAGAGTGGCAAAATAAAAACATAGTGTCAGTGTCCAGACACTGCCTTCTTTTCTGGATTTCAGTGTCAGCTACTTGAATGACACCCTTTTAGTAGCCATACGTGTCAAGTTAAGAAGAAGTGAGGTAAAGTTGGTGTAAAGAAAAGAAAAAGAAGATATAAGTTCTCCTAAATTTAACAAACAAAATGGAGAACTTATACAATTTAACTCATACCATAACTATTATGATACATGTTACAATCCTTGTGATACGTTTGATTTTTTCTGCTAAGAGATTAGATTTAAATCACTAACAAACGTACGTTCTTTCACTCTTGATATACGTACTTCCAATAGCACATGGTCTCCCATGTGCTTCACATTTTGCTTTAAAATACAATAAATTTGACTACTGACAGCTTTTTCTTGAAATCTTAGCAGCATTTTGCTGTGGCAAAGCTTTTCAATGCGAATATCTTCTATATTAAAATCGTATTTTGAAATGTACTGTAAGTTTGTATATGCTAGTTTTAACCTTAGAGTTATTAAATCATTAACTTTTTTTATCCTATAATCATCTAATGGTTATTTTTTAAAGTATTCTTATGAATTATAATTTTTCCTCATCTCCACGTGTTGGTTCATACATTCCTACGCGCACAGCTTGCACAACCATACGCGTCAAGTTAAGGGAAAATGAGGAAATTTAGTGCACTCAAAGTTGATATTCTTGTTTTTCTATATTTGTCTTTTAAGGAGAATTTTGATCAGGTTAAGACGAGTTTTTTTGAGGAAAATTTGTACCTTACTGACTACACAATTTAATGTTAAGAATAGCTGTCTAACTCGCCTTTTAAGCTCAATAAATTCCTTTATTAGACTAAGTTCTGTACTCTTTTTTAGTTCTGTACAACCAACTATTCCATGAAATATAAGAATTGCGCACAATTTAGCGTATAGTTTACACCATACTCTGTATGGTTTTCCTGTAAGTTCGTCAAGCCTGATGTGACTCTTATACAATCTAAATAATAATTCAATCTGCCATCTTACTCGGTAAATTATTAATACCTGATCAGCACTAATTTTATTTTCTGGAACGTTAGTTATGAATATCGACCAATCCAGCAATTTTTGATTCTTTTGAGAAGATGTATATCCATGTGATTTTGCTAACCTATTAGCCCTTCTTCTAATTATAGACTGTTCTTCAGTTAATTTGTGACATATAATTCTCACTTTAATTTTTGTTTCTTTTCCTAATAGCACCTCATTTTCTAGAAACAATTTATCCTCTAAACATTCTAATAACTCTATTTTTTGATTTGTTTCTGTACCATATATGTTGGTACCAGATTTATAACGACTTATAAAATAAGCTCCGGCTCCATTGATTTGTTTAAAGGAACTTGGCACAAAATAACCCAAATCAGATATTAGTCAATCATTGCTCGATATATTGCTTAAATGTCTTCTATACCCCTGATCTGACCTTATTCCCTCAGTTATATTAAGCTGCTCTAATGTCTGGGTTAGGTAGTCAAAAACTAATTGTAACTTTATTCTATACTTAGTATTACTTTCATAAACACTGTAGCTAGTACCATAACCTTTATATATATTTTCCATACCATTAGGTATGGCTGATATAGCTACTATCCAATAGCTTAACACTTCTAAAGTGCTTCAAAATTCTGCAATCAACCTTTAAGATATTTTTAAATAAAACTAAAGACTCATTATACATTCTTTTCATAAATTCCACTGCTTCCTTGGTAAATCTAAAGTCCAGACCTTGTTTTGTTATATTTATCGAGTCTCCATTCAATAATTGACAAATTGTATCTATACTACAATTATCAATCCCTATATTACCCAAGACTATGGCTTTTACAAACGATGAGCCTTTTAGCTTCCTCTTTACTTTTTATGAATCCTGTTGTAGTTGAGATTTTATCTGCTTTTTCATTAAAAAATTCTTTGAGCTTTTTTGAGATGCAAACTATTCTTTTTATTGTATAAGTTCTCCATTTTGTTTGTTAAATTTAAGAGAACTTATATCTTCTTTTTCTTTTCTTTACACCAACTTTACCTCACTTCTTCTTAACTTGACACGTATGGCTTGCACAACTAACCCACGGTACCATCATAATTTTGATCCACATTGCCATGACCACTTTGATCCGTATCGTGATGGACTCGAATTAAATATACAGCTTCCTGATATAAAAATACCTCCTTTTCCTGAGTGTCCTGCTTGTCCATAACCTAAAAAACCAATTGCCTTTTCAAGGCTTTCAATAGTAGTTGATGCAGTTTCTGGAGAGATTAAAGATGCCATTACTAAGAAATCTAGTGGTTTAATGTTTGCAAAATGTAAAGAAATTTTTGATAAAAGTGACAATAATCTTGAAATTGGTCGAGACAATCGTATCAAAGGACAATGTGATAGTAATCCTGAATGCAAAGCTTGTATGGATGCGATAAATGCTTCTATAATAGATACGCGCATAGAATCAGCATTTTCTCCTGAACAAATGTCAGTACCAGAAGGTATTGTTTATATTATATGAAAGTAATGAAGGTGTATACATTTCTATTTTATGTTAACTTTTTAGTAACCTTTATTTATTAATAGAGCAATTTTATGTTAAAGAACACTTTCCCTTATTCAAATAAATTGTAAATTAATTTACATACAAGGCTAGATGATGGTAAAGACCCTAAGTACGAGATTAATGACAAGACTAAGGATGAACTGAAGGAAAAGATTAAAAATGAACTAGAGAAAGATCTTAACTCTAATAATTTAGACTTGATCTGACAGAAGAATTGACGAGTTCAAAACTGATATCAGAATCTGTTTTAATGTTATCAATATTTTTTTTTGGTAAGCAATACTCATACTATCAAAAAAGGTCTGCATAGGCATAGCAATACTTACTGGAATGAGTTCTATCTCTGTTATAAGAATGCAACCAATGACGACATCTAACTGAAGCTCCTCCAAAGTACTATAAATCTTTTTCCTAAAGATAATATTGTAACATTCATCTTGCATAGTTCTATGAAACCTTTGACATATACCATTAGTTTGTGGAGAATAAGCTTTGGTTCTAGAATGATCAATATTTTCTACTCCCAAATATAACAGGTACGCATGACTACCTGGTTTACCACAATACTCTGTACCACGATCAGTTAAAATGCGTAGCAATGGAACTTTCTGTTCATCAAAAAATGGTATAACTCTATCATTGAGAAGATCTGCAGCTGTGATAGCAGTTTTCTCCGTATAAAGCTTAGCGAAGGCCACTCTAGAGTAGGTGTCAATAAAAGTTTGTTGATAAATTCTTCGAATACCTTTGATATTGCCTACATAATAGGTATCTTGACTACCTAAGTATCCAGGGTGTTGTGTCTCAATTTCGCCATTGGCTTCTTTTTGTTCCCTAGTTTTTTTCTAAAGCAGCAACTTGCTCCTCCGTTAAAATTATACCGTCTTGGACCACCTTTGCTTCCAGGGCTTTCAATCTCTTTTTAAAATTTTCGAGATCGTTTCTTTGCCATATTGACCTTATACCACTAGCAGATATTAGAATTCCTTTTTTCTTTAATTCATTAGCTGCTCTTTCTTGTCCATATGCTGGAAACTCTACTGCTATTTTAACTACTGCTTCTTTTGTATCCTTTGGTACTCTATTGGTAAGTAATGGTTTGCTTTTGTTTATCTCATATAATGCTTTTCCCCTCCTGTTTCATATAGCTCTTTGAAGCGGTAAAATGTATCCCTTGAATATCCCATTACTTTACACGCTTGGGATACATTTCCTAATTGCTTTGCAAGTTCTAGCAACCCCAACTTTGGTTCTAGTATTTTTTCTTGATGACTTTAAGTTTAAAATTGAGAAAGTAGTTGTTATATATATCAGCAAGTATGAGTTAATTTGCATTGTGGACTTGAATAAATTTACCGAAAAAGCAAAAAGCCTAATCCAGAGCGCTCAAATGAAAGCATTGGGAGCTGGGCATCAGATTTTTATGCCTGAACATTTACTTAAAGTAATGCTTGAAGATGAGTCAGGTTTAGTTCAGGATTTGATAGGCACTTGTGGTGGAAATATTAAGAATATTTCTGATGCTGTGAGTAGTACAATTAAAAAGTTTCCGGTGGTTGGAGGACCAGGTAGTGGTGGACTTCAGCTTTCAAGAGGGGTAGCAAAAGTTTTTGATGATTCAATTGGTATTGCGAGGAGAAATAAAGACACATTTGTTACTGTTGAGCGGTTGTTGCAAGGCCTTGCTGCACAAAAAGATGAAATTGTAGGTAAAATTTTAGCAGAAAGTGGTGTAACACCGCAAAAATTAAATTCAGTTATTGCAGAAATGAGAAAAGGTGGTAGTGCAGACTCTCCAAATAGCGAGGAAAAATTAAATGCATCAAAGAGGTATACAAAAGATATTACAGAGTTTGCTATGCAAGGTAAGCTTGATCCTGTAATTGGTCGTGATGAGGAAATCAGAAGAACTATGCAGGTATCGTTGAGGCGAACAAAAAATAATCCAGTACTGATAGGTGAACCTGGTGTTGGAAAAACTGCAATAGTTGAAGGTTTAGCAAACAGAATTGTTGCAAATGATGTACCACTTGGTTTGCGTGATGCAAAAGTTTTAGCTTTGGATCTTGGCTCATTAATTGCTGGAACAAAATTTAGAGGGGAGTTTGAAGAGAGACTAAAAGCAGTGATTAATGAGATTTCAAAAGCAGAGGGAAAAGTTATTTTATTTATAGATGAGCTTCATACTTTAGTGGGAGCAGGAGGGACAAGTGGTGCGATGGATGCTTCAAATTTGCTCAAGCCTGCTCTTGCGCGTGGAGAAGTTCGCTGTATAGGGGCTACAACTTTGGATGAGTATCGTCAACATATAGAGAAAGACCCTGCGCTTGCAAGGCGTTTTCAGCCTGTGTTTATTTCTCAACCTACTGAGACTGATACTATTTCAATACTGAGGGGTTTGAAGGAGAGGTATGAGGTGCACCATGGTATTAGAATCACAGATGGTGCAATAATCGCTGCTGCAACGCTTTCTAATAGATATATAACAGATAGGTTTTTACCTGATAAAGCGATCGATTTAATTGATGAAGCAGCAAGTAGGGTTAGAATTGAAATGGACAGCAAGCCTGAGGTTGTTGATGAGCTTGAAAGAAAGATTATACAGCTGAAAATTGAGTCAGAGGCTTTGAAAAAAGAAAGTGATGAAGACTCTAAGCAACGTTTAAAAAAGATAAATGAGGAAATTGAGAGTCTAAACAGTAAATTTGCTGACTTAAGCAGTAGATGGCAGATGGAAAAGAATAAAATAGCTAAAATACAAGAAACTGCTGAAAAATTGGATAACGCGAGGAAAGAGCTAGAATTGGCTCAGCGCAATGGAAATTTAGGAAGGGCAGGGGAGTTGATGTATGGTGTAATTCCTCAACTTGAAAATGAGTTAAAAAATCAGGAAAAAGTTACTGATAGTTTCCTAAAGAAAGAAGTTACTGAGAGTGATATTGCAAATATTGTTTCAAAATGGACAGGAATTCCAGTTGATAACATGATGCATAGTGAAAAGGAAAAGCTCCTTAACATGGAAAATGAAATAGGAAAAAGAGTAATAGGGCAGAGAGATGCAATTGAAGCGATAAGTAATGCAGTAAGGCGCTCCCGTTCTGGTGTTCAGGATACTAATCGACCTTTTGGTTCATTTTTATTCTTAGGTCCAACCGGAGTTGGAAAAACAGAGTTAGCAAAATCTCTTGCCAAATTTTTGTTTGATGATCAATCAGCACTTCTACGCTTTGATATGTCAGAGTATATGGAAAAACACTCCGTTTCAAAGTTAATTGGTGCGCCTCCAGGATATGTTGGTTATGAACAAGGTGGCAGATTAACCGAAGCAGTAAGGAGAAGACCATATCAGGTAATTTTGTTTGATGAGATAGAAAAGGCAAATCCAGATATATTTAATATATTACTGCAGATTTTGGATGAAGGTAGACTCACTGATAGCCATGGCAAATTAATTGATTTTCGCAATGCCATACTGATTTTAACTTCTAACCTTGGCTCTGAGATAATGCTAAGAGGAACTACCGAATCTGTGAAAGATGAGGTGATGAAAATAGTTAAGTCAGCGTTTCGTCCAGAATTTTTAAATAGACTGGATGAAATTGTTATATTCCATAGCTTAACCAAAGATGACATTAATAAAATTATAGATGTTCAATTCTCTTATTTACAAAAGATGCTCGCTAAGCGTAAAATGAGTATTAGTTTATCGCAAGAAGCTAAAGAACTAATAGCACAAACTGGATATGACCCTGAATATGGAGCGCGTCCTCTGAAAAGGGTAATACAAGAATGCATTCAAAATAATCTAGCTAAGTTAGTTTTATCGGGGGAAATAGTAGAAGGAGATGAGCTAATAGTGTATACTTCCGGTAACGAAATCTTAGTTAAAAAGATCTAGATTCGCTGTGTATTTTTGTTTTGAAAAATGTGTATAAACCATAATGTTAATGTTGAGT
Source organism: Wolbachia endosymbiont of Trichogramma kaykai (assembly GCF_045765165.1). Taxonomy (NCBI): domain Bacteria; kingdom Pseudomonadati; phylum Pseudomonadota; class Alphaproteobacteria; order Rickettsiales; family Anaplasmataceae; genus Wolbachia; species Wolbachia endosymbiont of Trichogramma kaykai. The sequence goes on along the minus strand of NZ_JBJJXK010000001.1, from coordinate 52,723 downwards.
CTTTATTTAAGCTAGTTGATCAAGGGAATAAAAAAGAGAAAGAAAAAATTAAAGAGTTTATACAGTACTTTTATAATTTTGTTTATAATAGTGACCTAAAAGTCAACGATAAATTTCTTTTATACATTGCAGAAGATGCATACAACTTCATTCTTAAAAAAGAAAAAGAAGAAAGTAAATTGGCAGTAAGTAATGTAAATGGTATTTCAGGAATAGAAGGCAATTTCACTATAATTAAAATCACAAATTATGACATGCCCTTTTTAGTGGATTCTGTCATTTCCACTATTAAGTCACACGGTTTAACTATATGCTATTATAGTAACAGCATAATTAATGTTCAAAGAAAAAATAGCCTAATAGATAAAATTCATCTTTTGGAAGAAAGCAATGGAATCAAAGAGTCAGTAATATATGTAATTATTAAAGGCATAAGTGGTAGCTTTGTTGATTCACTAGAAGAATCTCTACGAAAGACGCTAAAAGCAGTTAACTGCGTTGTAAAGGACTGGCAATTGATGCTCAAGAAGCTTCTTGAGCATCCGGCATTGGATGCTGGAGGCAGAGATTTTCTAGCTTGGTTGAAAAATAACAATTTTGTATTTTTAGGTTATCAAGAATACATTGCTAATAAAGAAGGAAAGCTTGCTCTAAGTGGTAAGGAGAGCCTCGGGTTAATGAGAGCAAGTGAAGAATATCAAAATTCATCAATTTCTTCTGAAAGCTTGAATTCTTTGTACATACTAAGATCAGACCTAATCTCAATAGTTCATCGGCGTACCTATATGAATTGTATAGGGGTGAAAGAATTTAATGATCAGGGTGATGTAATAAGGGAACAGCATTTTTTTGGGCTATTTACTTCTATAGCAGAAGTGCAAGATATTCGAACTATTCCGTTAATAAAGGATAAGGTTACAACAATAGAAAAAAAGGCAGGATTTGTTCCTGGTGGCCATAACAATAAAGCTTTAATTTCCATTTTACAGGCATTTTCTTGTGATGAATTATTCCAATCAAATGAAGACGAGTTATTTGAAACTTGCACCTCGATCATGTCTCTTGCGATTAGACCAAGAGTCAAGTTATTTTTGAGAAAGCTAGGGAACTTTATTAGTTGCGTAGTGCTGATACCGATGCGTTATGCTAGCGCTAGGCTAATGTTCAAGATACGTGATATATTGAAGGATGAAACAAGTGCAGGAAGTTCAGATATTTATAACAATCACATTATCAATGAATATGATCTGATGAAATTACATGTAGTACTAAGGGCCAAAAATGCCAGCGTTCTTGATTATGAAGTTTTGCGTATCGAAAACAAATTAAGAAACATTACGGAAAAGTGGGAAGATCGTTTTATAGACAATTTATATAATACTTTTAGCACTGTTGAGGGTGTATTCATCCGCTATTCCAATGCATTTCCTGCAAGCTATCAAGAGAATTTTGAACCTCATGATGCATATTACGACATGAAAAAATTGGAGATAGTAAGGAAGAAAGGGGTAAGTGAGGTTGATTTGAGACTTACTTGTGACAATCTTAACTATCAGTTAAAAGTTTATACTCCAAGCAATGGTGGTCTTGAATTATCAAAGATATTAAAAATTACTAAGAATTTGGGAGCAAAAATTCTATCTCATAATGGTTATTTGATAGAAATCAATGGTGGAGTATGGATACACCACTTTGTGTTGTCAAGAGTCGATGAGTTAATAAGTGACATTACTCTGAAAGAGCAATTTGAAATAACGCTTGCAAAAGTGTTCAACAAGGAAATTAAAAATGACTATTTCAACAGTTTGATCATTATTGCTGGGCTCAAATGGAAGGAAGTGCTTCTTATTAGGGTGCTAAGTGCCTATCTAAAGCAGACGTTATTTAACTATAACCCAGAATATATCCAAAAAGTGGTCTCAGAGTACCCAAAAATAGTGAAATATCTGATACAGCTATTTCGTGCAAGATTCAATCCTAATATAGATATTGATAGAGCAGAAACTACTAACATTTTCCAGGAAAAAATTGAAGAACTACTAAAAGAGATCAGCAACGTTTCACATGATTACGTTTTGCGTTCGATATTTAACTTGATAATGGCAATTTTGAGAACCAGTTATTATCAAGATGATAAGCCATACTTATCTATCAAATTTGATTCAAGTAAAATAAATGGTTTACCTGACCCGCGCCCATACCGTGAATTGTATGTTTATTCAAACCTTTTTGAGGGAATACATCTAAGAGGAGGGAAGTTGGCTCGTGGTGGTTTGAGATGGTCGGATAGAACGGAAGATTTTCGCACTGAAGTTTTGGGACTCATGAAAGCCCAGATGACAAAAAATACGGTCATTGTACCTGTTGGCGCAAAGGGTGGGTTTGTAATAAAGCAAGTTTATAAAGACAAAAACATTTTAAGGGAGAAAGGTGTTGAATGCTATAAGAATTTCATCAGAGGAATGCTTGATATTACTGATAATGTAGTTGATGGCAAAATAACTCCACCAGAAAATGTGATTAGGTATGACGAAGATGATCCATATTTGGTAGTTGCAGCAGATAAAGGCACTGCTTCATTTTCTGATTATGCAAACGAAATATCCTCTGAATATAACTTTTGGCTCGAAGATGCATTTGCATCTGGTGGATCAGCAGGTTATGACCACAAAAAGATGGGTATTACAGCAAGAGGTGCATGGGTTGCAGCACAACGCCATTTTTGGAGAATGAATAAGGATATTTACCAGGATACAACTGTTATTGGAATTGGAGATATGGCTGGCGATCTATTTGGGAACGGCATGCTGCTTTCAAGAAATATGAGTTTAATTGGAGCATTTAATCATATTCATATTTTTGTTGATCCAAATCCTGATGCGGAAAAGAGTTTCGTGGAGCGTAAACGGCTCTTTGAATTACCGTTTTCCACTTGGATAGATTACAATAGAGATTTGATTTCTCATGGTGGCGGGATATTTGAACGTAGTAGCAAACAAGTAGAAATTTCTCAAGAAATGAAAAAGTGCTTTGATATAACGGAAGATACGTTATCTCCAAATGATTTGATTCGATATTTGCTCAAAGCAAAAGTGGATTTCATATGGAATGGAGGAATTGGCACCTTTGTTAAGGCAAAAAGTGAAAGCCATGGCATGGTTGGCGATAAAGCAAATGATGAATTAAGAGTAAACGGTCATGATATTAGAGCTTCTATGTTTATAGAGGGTGGCAACCTTGGTTGCACGCAGCTTGGAAGGGTAGAATACGCTAAAATAGGTGGGTATATCAATGCAGATTTTATTGATAATTCAGCAGGAGTAATATGTTCTGATCTTGAAGTTAACATCAAGATTGCTTTTGTTGCAATTATGAAAGAAGGGGGAATTTCCTTGGAAAAAAGGAATGAAATACTGGCTAGCATGATAGACGAAGTTGCATCTAAGGTACTTGAAAATCATAACAGGATTGAAACAAAAGCATTGCTTCTTGAGTGCTTGCAAGCTAAAGAAAAGTTGGAGGAGCACCATAAATTATTACTCAGTTTAGAAAAATCTGGGCTGTTAAACCGAAGCGTAGAATTTCTTCCAACTGAAGAAGAGATAGCAAGGATGTTAACTGGTGCAGAGGGTTTCAGTTCTCCTCAGCTCTCTGTTCTAATGTCTTATGCTAGAACAGAAATAAAAAATAAAATTATACATTCCGATCTGTCTGAAAAAGATCTTATATCTCATAACTACTTGCTAGGTTATTTTCCTAAAAAGATGGTAACAAAATTTAAGGATTACATATTGAAACACCAACTTCGCAGGGAAATTATTTCTACTTGCATTGCAAATGATGTAATAAATAAGATTGGCTGTATATTTATTAATAACTTGGTTGAGAGTACTGGAATTAGAGTACATGAAGCAGTTAACATATATATTGTTGTGAATCACCTATATAATTTAAATAGCCTTTGGCATGAAATTGATGAATTGGACGGCAAAATTGATGTCGATTTGTATTTACAAATAGTGAGAAATGTACAAAAATTTATTGGTAGGGTGTCATTTTGGTTAGTAAAAAATCTTGGTCAACTTAATCTTACAGAACTAGATGATGTTACAAAATTTAGGGGTACAATTGAAACTTTAGGCCATGATGTTTTAGATGATCGCCTGTTAAAGATCTATAATCATAGATTGATCTCTTTGGTAGAGCTTAACATAAATAAAGATCTAGCAAAAAAGGTTGCTGATTTACGTATTCTTATTTATGCGCTGGACATTATATCTGTTGCTGAACAGACATCTTTATCAATCTTTGAAGCTGGTAGAATATACTTTAAATTAAAGTCTCTGCTAAGGTTTGATATGATTAGAACAATTGCTGTCAAGATTAAAAGCCATTCTTCTTATTGGGATCGCAGCTTAATTAATGATTTATTAGATGATTTAAGCAATTATCATCATAAGATAGCTGTTAAAGTTATAAAAACTACTGATAATCATGTAGATAAGGTTCAAACTTGGGCTCTTAGTGATAAGGATTATATAGAGAGTTACAATAGCTTTTTAGATGAGATGGTTGCTTATAAACTTGATTTAAGTAAATTAATACTCATAATCAGGAGAGTTAAAGTACTTGCTTCATAGGAAAAATGTTTAATATAGGTCTTTCAGAAATTTTAGTTGTAGCTTTAGTGAGTATAATTGTTTTTGATAAAAGTAAAGTACCCGTATTTCTTAATCTTATTAAAGATATATATAGGTATTTCTGGGTTGTAAAATCAAGAGTTAGGAGATTGTTGAAGGATACCGGAATTAAAGAATTATATGAAGGGAATAACGTTGAAAAAGTCAATTACATAATTGGTGAAGATGGCAAGCTTTATCCTACTTACAATGTAGATAGCACAAAAAATGACAGCAAAAATCCTAGTAGTAGATGATATACCATCTAATGTTAAGCTTTTGGAGGCTCAGCTAAAAGCAGAGTACTATACAGTTGTTGTAGCTTATGATGGCGAGGAGGCGATAGATTTAGTAGCGGAACAGCAGCCAGATATTATCTTACTTGATGTCATGATGCCAAAAATGAGTGGTTTTGAGGTTTGTAAGAAGCTAAAGAATGATCCCTTAACGACTTATATTCCAATAATTATTGTAACTGCGCTGCATGACACTCATGATAGAGTGGAAGGAATTAATGCTGGTGCGGATGACTTTCTAACTAAGCCGATAGATGAAACTGCTTTATCTGCAAGAATTAAGTCTCTTGTGCGCTTAAAGATGATAATAGATGAGTTGTGCTTGAGAGGAGAAACTAATGCTGAGATTGGTGGAGTAGCAGAAAGCAGTATTATGGATTATTCTAATCAGATTTTTGATGCTAACATACTTGTTGTAGATGAGGACACCTTTCAAGCAGAGCAGATACACAATGTTCTAAAGCAACGCTTCAGATCAATTAAAATACTGCACGATCCAAAAGAAGCATTAAAGGTTGGTATTAAGGATAATTACGACCTGATTATTTCTGACATGCAGTTTTCAAAAACTGATGGCCTAAGGTTGTGTTCTAAGTTTCGTAGTAAAGTAGAAACACGTTATACACCAATTCTGATCCTTTCTGAAGATTATGATAAAAGCAATTTAGTAAAGGCACTTGATGTAGGTGCTAATGATTATTTAACAGTACCTTTAGATGAGAGTGAATTAATAGCTAGGGTTAATTTGCAAGTGAAACGCAAAAGGTATCAAGATGCCTTGAGAATGAATTTATTTAATAATGTAGAAATGTCTATAAAGGATCCATTAACTAACTGTTATAATAGAAGATATTTTGATGCACACTTAAGAAATATTGTTAAGGATTCTGTGGAAAAAGATAGAAGTTTATCTCTTATGATACTTGATATAGATTATTTTAAGATGGTGAATGATAACTTTGGGCATAATGCTGGAGATGAACTTTTAAAGGAAATACAGAAAAGAATTTCTGAAAATATCAGAGTGACAGATTTATTAGCTAGGTTTGGTGGTGAGGAATTTGTTGTTGTAATGCCAGATACCAATGTATCAGATGCGTATACTATTGCAGAGAGAATAAGGAAAATTATTGCCAAAGAACCTTTTATACTTGTGGGTAAAAATACAACCCATAATGTAACTGTGAGCATTGGAGTTTCAGCAATGCAAAGATCTGACCTTGATGATGTTAAAAAATTTATAGTACGTGCTGACAAATATTTATATAAAGCAAAAAACAGTGGTAGAAATAGAGTGGTTGCTGGTTGAAGTTCTTTCAAATAAGTAGTAACTAAGATTCAAATAATAGCATAAAATTTCTCAACTCCGGAAATTTCGCATTTAACTGGAGAAATAGATATTTATTTAAAAAATACCCTGTAATTTTTAACCCTAGTCTGAATTCTTGATATGAGTAGCTATTTTGTAGGTTGTTATTGTGTACATCATGCAACATCTGTGGAAAAGGTAGTAATTTATCTGCATAACAGTCACCTACTTTTTTTGACACTGCTCTACCAGTTTTTGGAGAAATAAACTGTAGATTTTCTTTCACACCTGTTACAGCACATTTTGATAGGTCTAACTTAAATCCAAGTTGCGTAAGAAGCAGAAGCTCTAAGTTAAGGTAATGACTTCGCCAAAACTGGCTATTATGTTTTATTACATCGATGAAGTGTCTAAAATTATCATACAACTTGATGCAGGATTCACTTTCTGGAAGCACTTTCTCTAATATAGACGAGAAAGAAACAATAGCAATGCTTTTTAACCTATCTTGAAAGAAATGATGAAATGGAGAGTCAATCAATTCGCACTTTAAAAAACCTAGATTTTCAGGTAGCTTAGCACTCCATTCTGTATGTAATAGATTACTTATTTGAAACTTATAATTGCTATTGTTTGTTAACCTAGTTAATCCTCTGCACTTTCCATGATTTTTTGTAAATAGAGAAAGAATTAAATTTTTATCACCGTATTTTTTAACAGCTATAATAACACCTTCATCTTTCCATCTCATTTAGAGTATATTGACCATATGATATTATAGATATGATAAAATTAATGTAGCAAATTTGAGTTTAAGTCAACTGAAATATATTGACTTTATGTGCAATATTAGCTTTAAACCAGTAAAATAAGCTGCTTAACATATGCGCCCTCTCTACTTTAATTATATTCTTCTTTTGTTTCTATGTTGTTTTTTGCTTTTTTCAATGAAAGCCCAAACGGATGATTCGTCAGTTATTCCTATACCACAAAGAAAAAAAGAATTAGTTGAGTTAGTACAACCGAGGCAAATTATTGAAATAAAGGAAATTGATGAGGATATTCCAATTCCCAAAAGAAAAAAGGGTGTAGAAAGAAAACTAAGAGAAGACATTAAAGAGGTGAAAAATGAAATAAGAGATAAGAAAAATATTGAGAACAAAGATGATGAATTGGCTGTAACAGAAATTATTAATTCTATAAGGGATAAACTGACAGAGTGTTGGAGCATTCCTGAGGGCATAGTTTATAAAGAAAGTTTTAGTATAAAAATTAACTTATTATTATCTAGTAAAGGCGAGATCGTTGTAGCCAACGTAGCAGATAGTAGTTCTTATCAAAATGATCCTCTTTTTAGATCAGCAGCAGATAATGCAATGCGTGCAGTATATAAATGTAGCCCGTTAATTGGCTTACCTGCTGAGCAGCATCACATTTGGCGCGAAGTCACGTTAGATTTTATTGTCCCAAATTTAGGAGAAAAACCCTGGACTTAAAGTCCATCCTTTTAAGAATATAATTTTAAGGTGAAAAATCTCAAAGAATGTGGAACGTTATAGAAAAAGCAGTCACTCTGTATATGTATCACATAGTGTGGATAACAAAATATCGATATCCAGTATTAGTTGGAGATATTGGACAGAAAGCTAAAGAAGTTGTACAAGAAGTATGTGCAAATAATCAAGTAGAGAGGTAGAATTGCGTCAACATGTATATGTTTCTGTATCCCCATACTTAAGTATTAGTAAGTTAGTGCAGTTAATATGTGCTAGACACAAATTAATCTGACAGGTGAGAATTAACTTACAGAAGAATTGAAAACTAATATCAGTCTTTTGTTTAATGTTGCTAATATTTTTCTGAAAAGCAATTTGTTTGCTATCAAGACAATTTTGCATAGGCATAGCAATATTTGCCTTAATGAGGCCTTGTCTCATTGTAAGAACGCAGCCAATGATCAACATCAATCTGCAAATCTTTCAAAGAGCTGTAGATTTTCTTTCTAAAGATAATATTGTAACACTCATCTTGCTTAGTTTTATGAAACCTCTCGCATATTCCATTAGTTTATGGAGAATTGGCCTTAGTTCTTGAATGATCAATGTTTTCAATTCCCAAATAAAGCTGATAAGCATGATTCTCTGGTTTGCCACATTCCCTATCAGTCAAAATGTGTGATAATGTCACATTTTATCCATCAAAGAATGGTATATTAAGAGGATCTGCAGCAGTGATTGCAGTTTTGTCTGTTTGCCATAGCAACCCTTGAATAGGTATCAATGAAAGTTTGCTGGTAGATCCTTCCTATACCTTTGATATTGCCTACATAATAAGTGTCTTGAGAACCCAAATAACCAGTGTTTCAATTTCACCATCTTTATTCTTTCACTTTCTCTAAAGCTGCAAGTTGCTCTTCAGTTAAAATTATTTCATCTTGTGCAACCTTCGCTTCAAGGGCTTTAAGTCTTTTTTGAACGTTTTAATGTCGTTTCTTAGCCTATACAACCACCTTCGGATACCTCTTTTCTCAGCTCATTTGCAACTCTTTGCTGTCCATATGCTGGAAATTATGTTGCAATATTTACTACTGCTCTTTCTATATCTTCGGAAACTATGTTTGCAAATAGCGGTTTTTTCTTACTGATTTCATGTAACGCCTCTTCTCCTCCATTTTCGTATAACTCCTTGAATCTATAAAACGTATCTCTTCAATATCCCATTACTTTGCGCTTGAGATACATTCCCGAGCTGTTTTGCTAGCTCTAATAAACCTAGTTTTGGTTTTAATATTTTTGTTTGTATTGTATTCATTTCTAACACTCCTTTCTTTTATTATTTTATAACTTACTTTTTTAAACTGTCAGATTTAATCAACGATAGTCTACTTCGAGCTCATTTATGGGCAGTTGATCGCAATATCACCAAAACTTATATAGATGATGTGATTGAGGGGGTGAATTCTTATTTGGCCAATTTAAAAGTACAAGGAGCGATTATTAGCGGAAAATGTTATGCAACTCCAGAGCTCAATACACCAACAAATATTGCAAGCGGGAAAGTATATTTTAATTTCGAATTTACACCACCATATCCGGCAGAACAAATAATATTCAGATCTCATCTCGTAAATATAAGTTAGGAGAAAGCAAAGTGTTACCGAAAATACTGAGAAATTTTAACGTATTTGTTGATGGTCGTGGTTATGCAGGGAAAATTGATGAAATAACCTTGCCAAAGTTTACCATAAAAACTGAAGAATACAGAGCTGGTGGTATGGATATTCCAATAAATATTGATGTGGGCATGGAGAAACTTGAAGCAGATTTCACTCTTTCTGAATATGATACAGAGCTCTTTCGGCTATTTGGGTTGATAAATGGAAATTCAGTTTCTTTGACGCTAAGGGGCGGATTACAAGGCAGTGGAAGTAATGATATTGAAGGAGTAATTATCAACCTCAGAGGCATATTCAAAGAATTTGACTTTGGTAGCTGGAAACCTGCTGAAAAAGCAAAGCTGAAGTGTACTGTTGCTGCCCATTACTACAAACTTACTATACCATGACCTTAAGGAAATTGTCTTTATTGCTATAGCAGATTGTATACTATTTTCCGATAAGTCTGAGTATAAATCAAAACACACTATTCGTGATGAAGATACTAATGAGCGCGATCTAAAAGATTTTTATTTTGTATTTATTGAACTGCCTAAATTTTCCAAAACTAAAGAAGATCAGCTTTCAAATATAGTTGAAAAGTGGGTCTACTTTTTTAGGTATGCAGATGAAACTAGTGAAGAAGAGCTAGAGAGAATAATAGGAAGTGATCTAATAATTAAAAGAGCGTCTGAAGAGCTAAACAGATTTAACTGATCAGAAAAAGAGTTTATAGCATATGAACAGGAGACCAAGCGTATTCGTGATGAACAAGCTGTTCTTGCTCAAAAGCTTGGTGATGCCAAAAAAGAAGGAAAGATTGAAGTTGCAAAAGCGATGTTAACTAATAATGTTGATATTAGCACTATTGTCAAGTCTACAGGTCTTTCTGTCGATGAAGTTCAAGAATTAATTCAAGTTAAGGAAAAATAAACCCTACTATCATCTTTATATTGAGAAATTTAGTATGAAGGATCGTTAATCAAACACAAAAACTATAGTAAAAAAATTAGTTATATAAAAGCCGATATAGACTTTTATTTAATTAACTTTTTCAGGAGAAGTATGCAAGCTATAATACTTAATAACCCAATAACAATTGATGGAATTTCTGTTTCAGAACTTACCATTAGACGTCCAAAAGTTAGAGACTATTTGGCAATAGAACGCATTCATGGTAGTGATCTAAGTAAGGAGTAACTTTGACTGCCAATTTGATATCAGTTGCAAAAGAAGCAATTGAAGAGTTAGGTATTGCTGATTATGTGAAAATTCAAGAGGTATTAAAGGATTTTGTTTCATCGATTATCCAAAAAACTTGAGATTAGAAGTATTAATGTTCAGTTCTGTTATAGGAGGAGGGGTTGAACAAATACTTGATATGGAGATTAATGAATTTATCTTACGGAATAAAGCAGCGAGGAAGGTACAATGTCAACGTTATCTATAAAAATCGGAGCAGTCTTAGATGGTAGTTTCAGTACTGTAATAAAAGGCAGTAGTAGTCAACTTACTCGTCTTGGTGAGAATATAAGAAAGCTTGACTCATCTTTAAAATCAGTATCAAAGTTTAAGAAGTTGGGTCATGATGTTTTGACTAGCAAGAGGTCATGGAAAGGCTTTGAAGATCAAGTAAAATCTTTAGCTAAACAAATGAAGGCAATAGAGAAACCTAGCAAACTTTAACAGCAGAATTTGACAAGGCCAAAACCTCCGCAATAAAAGCAAAAGAAGAATATTTAAAAAAGAGAGATGCTTTGCATTCATTTAATGAAGAAGTAAGGAAAAGTGAAAGAAATATTAAGTCATTAGTAAGTGATCAATATAAACTTGGTTCTTCTATTGAAGTGCTAAAAGGTAAGTATGGTAAGCTTGGGTATGCAATACGTAGTCACCAAAGTTTTTTAGCAAGCAAAGCACATTTTAAGTCACAAATTATAGAGACTATTGGGCTAGGGCTAACGCTTGCAGCTCCAGTTAAAGTTGCGATTGACCTTGAAAGTGCTGTGGCTGATATTAAAAAAGTAGTAAAGTTTGACGATGAAACAAGAGAAGTTGACAAAAGTTCTGTGAGACAAGATAAAACTTTTTACTTTTCGAGTATTTGCTTGATGTACTCCAATATTCTTACCAACAAGAAAATGTGATAAACCAAGCTCATATTTGCCTGTATTTCTAAAGTTACCAAAGAATTAGGTAAGATATCTGAAAACTTTTTAAACAACAGTTGCCAACCATCAGCATTATTGTCGAACTTGATAATGTTATTTTGGTTGTAAACTGCAGCAACATTTTTAAATTTTTCGATGTCAATGCCAATAAAATTTTGATAAGATGTAACCACAATAAGCCTCGATAGTTTTAGTTAATTTAAGATTGTAAACGGGCGTATATATATTTCCCAAACAACTATTCAAACGTATCGAGAGATAGGGCTAGTGTACCTTGATACAAACGGTTGTAATACCAATTGGTTTTCGGTCCCACACGCCCGTGATAACTCTATTCCTATAGTGGGTAGAGTTATCTTCCCTGTTACTTCATTTATATCATGTTTTTAATTTACAATCTTCTAAATTAACGCGCTTTAACTCTCTTTCCAGCCATTTATTCCCTAAGCCATCAGTATATTGCACATTTGTACTTACTTCACTCATTTTAATCCCAAATTTATTTGGTATCCATCTTACTCACTTTTTTATTTGTGGGTAAAAGTGAGATTTAAATCCGATTGAGAAGTTCTGATCAAGCACGCCATAAGAAAGTCTCTACAAAACTTTTGGCCCAATATTAATTCGGCTATTTTTATTTTGTCTTTCAGAGTGCTCGAGCAGGTCTTACTTCGGTTAGCTATAGCAGATATAATGTGCTTGCAACAACTAACTCACTACGGCAACTGCACCGTGACAGTGTTTGTATTTTTTTCCAGAGTTACAAGGACACTTGTCATTTCTTGAAACTTTTGGAAGTCTGCTATTTTTAGTAGAGCGTGACCTATTGCCTATTTCTTGATTGTCTATCAACTTAAAGTGCGCTAGGCGGTGAATGGTAAGCTCCCTCCACTTTTCAAGCATCGACTCAAACATTAAGAAAGATTCGCGTTTAAATTCATTCAGTGGATCTTTTTGCCCCATGGCACGCAAATTTATGCTTTGTCTTAGGCTCTCTAAGACCGAAAGGTGCTCCCTCCATAAATGATCAAGTGTCATGATCATCACTTGTTTAACTATCGTATTCCATAAATCTGTAGTTTGTTGACTATTGAAATATTTTTCTTTCTCAGTAAAAAATTCTTGTATCTTGTCATTTATATAATCCAAGGCTTCTTGCTTATTGAAAAACTCTTCTAGATTAAGCGTTATCCCGTATCTTATGTGGAATTCTTTTGCAATATCTTGAACATAATCTTCGTAATAACCACTTTGTACTATACCTTCTATTATATCCTCATTTACTTCACTATATACTTCAACTAAATCATTGATTTCATTGTTTAAAATATGATTTCTCTGCTTAAAAATAACTTTACGTTGATTATTGATTACATCATCAAACTTTAGCAAAGACTTCCGGACCTCATAATTTCTAACTTCAACTTTCTTCTGTGCTTTTTCAAGTGCTTTATTAATCCATGGATGATGAATAGCCTCGTTGTTCTTTAGTCCCACTCTTTGCAAAAAATTCCTCATTCTATCAGAACCAAATATCCTCATTAAATCATCTTCAAGTGATAGAAAGAACTGAGAAAGTCCGGGGTCACCTTGGCGGCCAGAACGTCCACGTAATTGATCATCTATTCTCCTGCTTTCATGCCTTTCGGTTCCAATAACACATAAGCCACCAGCTTTTATAGCAATCTCCTTATCTTTTTTTACTCTTTCTACTATTTCTTGATATTTTTTTTCTCTTTCATCAGCATTTTTTATTTTCTCGAGCTCTATTTTTGCAATCATTTCAACATTTCCACCAAGCTGAATATCAGTTCCACGTCCTGCCATGTTTGTTGCTATAGTAATGCTGCCTGGTATTCCAGCTTGCGCTATTATATACGCTTCTTGTTCATGATAACGAGCATTCAATACTGAATGCTTAAGGGAATGACTTTTCAAAAGATCGGAAAGTTTTTCAGAATTTTCAATACTCACAGTGCCAACAAGCACTGGTTGAAGACGTTTGTGACATTCCGCTATAAACTTCAATACAGCATTAAATTTTTCTTTTTCTGTGCCATAAATTTCATCATCAACATCTATTCTTTTAACAGACACATTAGTTGGAATTTTTACTACATTTAATCTATATATATCACGAAATTCTTCTGCCTCTGTTGCTGCTGTTCCTGTCATACCAGAAAGTTTGTTGTACATACGAAAGTAGTTCTGAAATGTGACTGATGCTAAAGTTTGACTTTCATGCTGAATTTCAAGATTCTCCTTTGCCTCCAGTGCCTGGTGAAGACCATCAGAATATCTCCTACCTTCCATCATGCGCCCAGTAAACTCATCAATAATTACCACCTTACCGTTTTTCACTATATAATCTTTATCAGCAGTAAACAGCTTATGTGCACGAAGTGCTTGATCTATATAATGAGTCAGTATAATGTTGCCAGTATCATAGAGCGAGGAATTTCCAGGAATGAGGTTATACGATTTTAGTAATTCCTCCACTCGTGAAATGCCATTTTCAGTGAGGAACACTGCTCTACTCTTTTCATCGACTTCATAGTCAGAATCAACTAATTTGATTACTATTTTATTGATGTGCTTATATATCTGATCATTTTCCTCAAGTGGGCCAGAAATAATGAGCGGAGTACGCGCTTCATCAATCAGTATGGAGTCTACTTCGTCTACTATTGCATAATTGAAGCCTCTCTGAACCATATCTTCTTGAGAAAATTTCATATTATCTCGTAGATAATCAAAGGCAAGTTCATTATTTGTTGAGTATACTATATCTGCTCTATAAGCCTTTTTTCTCTCGTCATCTTTCAAATTATTTGTAATAAATGCAACAGAAACTCCAAGAGAATTATATAATTTACTCATCCACTCTGTATCTCGTTTTGCAAGATAATCGTTAACAGTTACGACGTGCACACCTTTTCCTTCTAAAGAATTTAGGTATGCAGCTAAAGTTGCGACTAGTGTTTTTCCTTCTCCTGTTTTCATTTCTGATATCATGCCATTATGGAGAACCATGCCACCAATTAGCTGAACGTCGAAATGCCTCATGTTAAGGAATCTTCGTGATGCTTCTCGTACAACCGCAAATGCAGGTACGAGAAGGTCATTTAGTGTTTTTCCATTTTTTAGTTCTTGTTTTAATTCCGCAGTTTTACTAGCAAGATCCTCATCAGATAAGCTCTGCATTTCTTGCTCTAGCGCATTAATCTGCTGAGCAATTTTTCTGAAGGATTTTATTATCTTCTTGTTTGTTGATCCAAATATCATTTTTTTTAAAAAAAGTGACAACGTAAAGATGAAGAATATAAGAGTAGTTGTTAAAACTAACGTAGAGTCTGGCATAAACTTAGGTAAAGTTTTATTTAATATGAGATTATATTACTAAACGTAACCTGCGGCAATTAGATTCAGAAAATCTTTATTTACAAACTAAGGAAAAGATTCTTGCAGATGAAATGTAAAAGAGTCTATTTATTTTATTAAATACTATAATTAATAATTAAACTTTCTTAATAAATTATTAAAATAGTGTTAAGCTACATGTATAAAACGGTTAGTGGAGTTACAATGTTAAGCAATATTATGAAAGTAAAATGAGACAAAAGTGGAACATAGTCTAGGGGAGCCACTGAAGGTATTAAATGATGTAAGTGTGCTTTGCTCTCAGTTAGAATGTATCCGTTCAGCAGAGTGGTAAAATAAATTAGACGAAACTAATAAGTGGGTATCATGAAAGTAGCTATCATTCACTCTTTGCATGCAAAAAACAATGATGTCATTCCAGCGCGTGACCAGTTCTGATTGCCTGGTCAGTCCTCTTGATTTCAGTGTTAGGCTACTCGAATAACAGGTGTTACTGAAATAACGCTGATGGGCTACTGAAAGGATAAGAGGCTACTTGAATGAAAAGAAAGGAAGCAATGGCTTGCACATTTCCTTGAACAGATAGGTTAAATTAGGTTGAAGTTTTAGCAGCAGCAAGTCTGTTAAAATCTTCTTCAGCGTGGTACGATGACCGCGTTAATGGGCTTGATGCAACTACCAAAAAGCCTTTGGAATAAGCAATATATTTATAATGCTCAAACTCTTCTGGGGTAACATATCTATCAACCTTTACATGCTTTGGAGTTGGTTGCAAATATTGACCAATTGTAATGAAGTCAACTTCGGCGCTACGTAAATCATCCATAACCTGAAAGATTTCTTCTTTTGATTCTCCAAGACCAACCATAAGCCCTGACTTCGTAAAAAGTTTAGGATTAATCTGTTTCACCATCTTTAGCAAATATAGTGAATGAAAATAACGAGCTCTTGGTCTTATTTTTGCATACAGCCTTGGTACTGTTTCGATGTTGTGGTTATAAACATCAGGTGATGCAATAGCTATTGCTTCAAACGCTCCTTTCTTATTTAAAAAATCAGGAGTGAGGATCTCTATTGTTGTTTCCGAAGTTATCTTTCTAATTTCTTCTATACATCCTATAAACTGATTTGCACCACCATCTGGTAAATCGTCACGGTCAACAGAGGTAATGACAACGTGCTTTAAATTTAACTTTTTTATTGCTTTTGCTAAATTTTCTGGTTCATGAGGATCGAGCTTATCAGGAGTGCCAGTTGCAACGTTGCAAAACGCACAAGCACGAGTACAAACAGAACCGAGAATCATCACAGTAGCATGACGTTTATTCCAACATTCACCAATATTTGGACACGCAGCTTCTTCGCATACCGTATGTAAGTTATGTAGCTTAACAGTGTCTAAGGTTTCATTGAATATTTTACCAGCTGGAGCTTTCGCTCTGAGCCATATAGGCTTACTATGCATCTGAAACAGCTAATTCTACCTCTTGTTTTGCTAAAGCTTTCTTTAATCTTCTTTTTATCTTTTGTGCTTCTTTACTTAGTTTAATTGTTTTTGTATTGAGCAAGAAAGCATCAAGATCACCTTTATAGTCTATAGTTCTTAAAGTTCTTGTTGCTATACGAAAGCTAAGCTTTTTGTCTAATATATTACTCATCAATGTAACTTTATGTAAATTCAAGAGAAAAGTACGCTTTGTTTTACGATTTGAATGTGATACCTTATTACCAAGAGACTTTTTTCTATTTGTTAACTCACAAATTCTACTCACTTCAATATACCAATTTATCCTATGCAACTAGGTTAACCTGATATAGTTAAATAGTCAACTCCCTTGCTTGATTTTTATACCGTATACTGCTTTATAGCCAAAAAACACTGTAATTTTTTCTATTACAAGAGAAACCATATGCTGCATTTCTAATGCTTTGCTGCCATTTGTTACTAAAAGATACAGCACACCAGAGTTTACGTTTTGTGCGTATGAGATCTTTTGTGGTTTTGTACATTCTGCTAATTCCTCTCCAACTATACTTTTCCAGTTTAAAATAAGACGTATTTCATTTTTGCTGATCTTATTTTTCATGCATTTTAATGCATAGTTTTCTATTATAGATTTTAATTTCTTTGGCCCGCTATATTTAAACATCCTTCCAGTGCTTAAAATTAAATTATATTACAACTCTCTTATACAAAAAACTAACTTATTGTTTTCATGACCCTCGGCCTCACACATAAAAAGCAGTATTTGTATATCTAGCATTTGCCAGAATTTTGTGTTTCCTACCTTGTAATCATTTTTAATTTTAATTTGTTAAATTATTATGAAGCTAAGTAAGATTCGAGTAAAGTATAGTATTTCCAAGAAGATTATCTTTTTACTGCATGCCGTAATTTTCTTATAGCTATTGTTTTTTAAGATCTTTCTGCAATCCAAGCTGCTTGAATAGCCTCTAATATTTTTTCATTACAATACTTTTCATCATCATCAAACTCTTCTAAATCCAAGACTTTTCTTTTAAGTTCAGTGAATCTAATAGTAATTATATCTTCATCTGGAAATTTCTCTTCTAGAGCTTCTGCAACATCTTCTATATCAAGCCATTTCATACTTCTTTAGTAAATTAAACTGGTGCCCATGGGGAGACTTGAACTCCCAAGGTCGCAAAACCCACGGATTTTAAGTCCGCTGCGTCTACCGATTCCGCCACACGGGCTTTATTTATCTAGAGTAAAATTCTACTACTAAATTGACTTCCATGTCTGCTGAATATGGGACTTCGGAATATTGAGGGGCTCTCAAATACTTCACTGAAAGTGCTTTGCTATCTGCCTCTAAATAATCTGGAGCCTTACGTTCTTGTTTTTGTTCAGCCTCTATTAATATAGGAATTTTTGCTGCTCTTTCCCTTATTTTTACTATATCACCAGGCTTCACTCTATAACTTGATATGTTAACCACCTTATCATTAACTGTAACATGTTTATGAGATATAAGCTGTTTTGCCGAGTAAATTGTTGGCAAAAAACCAGAGTGATATAAAACAGAACTTAACCTTGATTCTAAGGCACCAATAAAATTATCAGCCGTATAACCCTTTCTTTTGTAAGCATCTAAAAATGTACGCCTAAGCTGTTTGCTTGAAATTGCATAGTAGAACTTAAATTTTTTATGTGCAGCAAACTGCTTACCAAAGTCAGATAACTTCTTAAATCCAAGAATACCATGCTGACCTGGAGGATATTTTCTTTTATTGACCGAATCTTTTGCTCTACCCCATAAGTTCACACCAAGCCTGCGACTGATTCTATACTTTCTATTGATAACAGTTGTCATACAAAAATTCTCATAATCTAACTGTAAATTGTTAATGATTTTAACATTAAGTGTCAACTTGTTTTTGCCACTATGATATAGTATACTTCACTTTTAAGTTTTCCTATTAACACATGAATCATCTACTACTAAAATCCATGGCAAATGCTGTCCGCTTTTTATCAATTGATGCGGTACAAAAAGCAAATTCTGGACATCCAGGTATGCCACTTGGCATGGCAGATATTGCCACTGTATTATTTGCTAAATATCTAAACCATAACCCTGATTATTCTCAATGGATAAGTAGAGATCGTTTCGTCCTATCAAATGGTCACGGTTCGATGCTGCAATACTCTATATTATATCTGACAGGCTATATTAGTATAGATGAACTAAAAAACTTTAGGCAACTTACATCAAAAACTCCAGGTCACCCAGAATTTGGCTTAACTTCCGGTATAGAAGCAACAACAGGCCCGCTTGGTCAGGGATTTGCCACTGCTGTTGGCATGGCACTTGCTGAATCGATTCTTGCAAAGCAGTTTGAAATCAGTCACTACACTTACGTAATGCTAGGAGATGGTTGTCTTATGGAAGGTATAAGCCATGAAGCAGCGTCCCTTGCTGGGCATCTTAAATTAAATAAGCTGATAGCACTTTTTGACGACAATGACATCTCTATAGACGGCTCTACTAGCCTCTCTTGCTCTGATGATGTAGAAAAGCGTTTTTCAGCGTATGGATGGAATGTTGACAAAATCGATGAGCATGACTTTGATGCTATATCCCTCTCAATAGAGCAGGCGCAAGAGTCTGATAAACCTACACTAATCTGTTGCAAAACTATTATCGGAAAATTTTCGAGCCGTGCTGGCACATCTTCTGCTCATAGTGGTGCCTTTACAGAGGAAGATGTAAAACAGATGAGAGAAAAATTGAATTGGAACTATGAACCATTTTATGTACCAGAAGATGTGAAAAACGCTTGGATGGAAACAGTTAAGAGGGCAAAACAAAACTATACATCCTTGATCAATGAAGAACTACAAAGAAGACTTGAGAAACGTTTGCCGAATAACATCGAGAGTGATTTGGCTAACCTGAAGAGACAAATATGTGGGCTCATGCCAAACGAAGCTACTCGATCTTCTTTCGGCAGAGTAATGGAACTATTAACTAAGTCTATGCCAGAACTAATTGGTGGCTCTGCTGATCTTACCGGTTCAAATTGTACTAAATATAAGCACATGCAGGCAATAGATAGTGATAATTATGGTGGCTCTTATGTACACTATGGAGTGAGAGAGCACGCTATGGCAGCTTGTATGAATGGTATGGCTCTTCATGGTGGAATTATTCCTTATGGTGGAACTTTTTTAGTATTTTCCGATTACTGCCGACCTGCTATACGTCTTTCAGCTTTGATGAAACAGCAGGTTATATATGTAATGACTCATGACTCAATTGGAGTAGGGGAGGATGGTCCAACTCACCAGCCAATAGAGCATTTAGCTTCTCTGAGAGCTATACCAAATCTGTATGTTTTTAGGCCAGCAGATGCAATTGAAACTTTGGAGTGCATTAGCATTGCACTTGAAAAAAAAGAGTCACCTGCACTATTTGCACTTTCAAGGCAAAATATTAATTACATGCACTCTTATACTGACCAATTGGCCAACCTATCAAAATTGGGTGCATATATACTATGCGAATATTCAGGGAAGCTAGAAGTGACGATATTTGCTACCGGATCTGAAGTTGAAATTGCAGTTGAGGCAAGAGAAAAATTACAGGAAAAAGGTGTAGGTACAAGGGTCATTTCTATGCCGTGTTGGAGGCTTTTTGACGAGCAAAGTGATGAATATAAAGGGGTGGTATTAAATAATGACAGCATCAAAGTTGCAATTGAAGCTGGAAGTGAAGTGGGTTGGCATAAATATGTAGGCTCAAACGGTATATTTATTGGCATGAAAAATTTTGGAGAATCAGCACCTTATGAAGCTCTTTATAAGCATTTTAATATTAGCGCTGATTATGTAGTAAAATGTGTTTGTGAAAACGCTTTTTATCATTCCACTGCCCATAAAATTACTTAATGAACTCAGCCAGTACCGTTCTTATGATAAGAAAGCTAGTGAAATGTTTCGAGTAACTTTTTTTTCTATGAGCTACTTGACGGCAAAAATAAAGTTTTAATCATTCCATGGTTTCTGTATAATTTTCAAAACTTAATTGATATATATGAAGATAATAATAGGTAGCGCTAGTAAACAATTAGGAGATTTAATAGCAAGTGGGCTAAATGCTCAGCTATTTCCTACTCAGGTGTCAAGATTTGCTGATGGTGAGGTAAATGTAGAAGTAGCAAATGATCTACGTGATCAAGAGGTATACGTAGTACAATCTATTTCTTCCCCTGTAAATGATAACCTTGTGGAGCTTCTTCTTACAATTGATGCAGCAAAGAGGTCAGGAGCCAAGAGAATAACAGCTATTATTCCTTATTACGTATACAGTAGGCAGGATAGGGTTATTGAAAACAATAATATGCGATCTGCTTTAAGTGCTAAATTAGTTGCGAATCTTATTCAAACTGCAGGTGCAAATAGCGTTGCTGCTATTGATTTGCATTCAAGTCAAATTGAAGGTTTTTTTGATATATCAGTTACTAATTTAAGCTGTTTTGAAGTATTTGTTAACTCTATATACAAGGAGAATTTGGCAGTAGTTGCGCCTGATGTTGGAGCAATTGGAAGGGCTCGTACTTTTGCAAAGATTTTAGAGGAAAAATACAAGTTAGATAATGATATTGTTGTAGTAGATAAATACAGAGAAAAAGCAGGTACGTCTGAGGTAATGAATGTAATCGGAGAAGTTGCAAACAAAAATTGCGTCATTGTTGATGATATAGTTGACTCTGGCGGAACATTATTTAATGCAGCTCTTGCTTTAAAAAACCGAGGAGCAAAGTCTGTAGTTTCGTGCATTACACATGGAATACTTTCAGGAAATGCAGTTGAGAAAATCTCTTCCTCTTCTCTGGATAAATTAGTAATTACGGACACCGTATTTCACAAATTTGAAAAAAATGATAAGATAGAGGTTGTTTCAATTGCAAATATTTTAATTTCCTTTGTGCAAGGAGGTAAAAGTGCCAGCTAGATCAACAGAAGATGTTATCACTTTGTTAATAGAATTTGCAAATAAGAGAAAAATAACAATTACTAAAGAAGAAATGCTTAAAACTGCACAGCTTGTGAGGATTAAGTTATCCGATGATGAGATTCAATACTACTCAAAAGAACTGACAATGCTGGATTGGATACATGATACTTTGTTGAAAGTTAATACTGAAGGTATTTCTCCTATGCGTTATGGAACTATAGATAAGGACATCCATGTACGTGATGATATTATAAATTCTCAAAACATTAAAGAAGAAATATTATCCAATACAAAATCGGAGCATGGGTATTTCGTAGTACCGAAGGTTATAAACGATTAAGATAAAGCAAGATTTATACCGATTTTGTAGATCTACTTTCAAAAATAAGACCAATCTGGTAAAGAAGCATTCGTTGGAGTAAAAACCATTTTTTGATTTTTCTTTACTAAATCTACTAAATATAATTTAGAGTTGCTTGGTGATTCTGCGTTAGTAAAGATAATTTCTCTGCCATTTGGTAGCCATGCCGGAGATTCAATTTTATGTCCCTCTGAAAGCAAGCGCTCTTCTTTGCCATCTGGCTTCATAACTCCTATATAAAATTTTCCTGACTGAATTTTTGTAAAAGCTATCAGATCTCCTTTTGGCGACCAAACAGGTGTAGCATATCTTCCATTTCCAAAACTAATTCTCTTGGGTTTTTTGCTTTTTTTAGTGAAATCTATGATATATAGTTGCTGACTTCCACTTATATCAGAACTAAAAACCATGTACTTTTGATCTGGAGACAAAGAGGGAGAAGTACTTATAGCTGAACCTTTAGTAATTTTTTTTGTTCGTTTACTGCTTAAGTCTAGAGATAATATATTTGTTTCACCACTCAATGAGTGGGAAATAAAAAGAGATTTACCATCAGGAGAAAATCTTGGTGCAGAAATAACTCCTTCAAATGCGCTGATTATTGATTCAGTGTTATCTTTTAAATTTTTTAATATTATATAACTTTTACCATTTGTGTATGAGATATAAACAATACCCTTTCCATTTGGTGAAAATCTTGGTGTTGACACAAATTCCTCACCATTTGTTAAGTACTTTATATTACTTCCATCTTGATTCATCACAGCAATTTTACGGAGGGATTTGTAATTGCTATCTTTTTCTTCAGCGATATATGTAATTTTTGTATTGAAATGCCCTTTCTCACCAATTAATCTGTCATGTATCACATCTGAAACAAGATGACTAATTTTCCTCCAGTCTTTTACTAGAAAAACAACCGACTGAGTAAGTAATTCTCTGTTTGTAAAGCTTTCAGATAAACGAAAAGATAGCTCTAAATTTCTGTTTGATACTTCACTTAAACTTACTGTGACTACAGCATCGCTTTTCCAAGACTCAACTTTCGTGTTACGTTTCACATTAAATAAGCCACAATTAGATAGATTTGTTTCAATTACTTTTGTGATGCTTTCACTTAGCTCACTTTCCACTTCTGTCTTGCATGCACATTTAGATACAACAAGATCAATATTACCAATATTGCTTTTTTTTATATCAACATATAAAACAGCTTTTGTGGAATAAGGAATAAATAATGAAATAAATAACACCAGCTGAACGAATAGCTTCATTAGATTTCTTGCATTACCTCCTGTCATCTCAGCAAATGGCTTACTTTTGAAGTTAAACTGCATGACAGTAGAATAAATCAATTTCTGCAGTACTTGACACTGGAATCCAGAAATTTGACTGCAAGTAAGTGCACTGAGGTGGCAAGCATAAAAGTAGCTGTTTTATTCTAAAATAAACGTCTTTGACAAGGTTGTATGAAAAACCGGATTCCAGTGTCAGAGCACTGGGATGACACTCTACTGGTGGAGATTGCTCTAAAACTACAATGTTTCCCTGGGCGTTGAGATCGAACCCTTCTGGTAGATTAAAATCACAATGTTTGTATAGTTGTGTGATCTGACACTGATTTTTTTTCACGGATTCCAGTATTGCATGCTGAAATAACATCAAAGAATACATTGTTAACCTCTTACTCAAATAATGGTTAATAAAAAGAGGTATATTTCTATACCTGTTCTATTTGGACTTCAATTATAGGTCTTTTTAGTAAATATTCCTTTAAGATACTAAATATTGAACTTTCAATCTTATTTCTTATTTTTTTTATCGGTTGTGGACTAAATGCTGACTCAACCTTCTCTATGATCTTTCGCATAATGGCTGCATCTTCTTGCGCTTCGAAAACACCAGGTGCAAATACTTTTGGCTTAGCAAGCAATTTGTTTTTCTTACTCACAATTGCTGTTACTACAATAACCCCAGCATCTCTCATTCTCTCACGCATCTTTATAACGCTGCATTCTGGATGGCGTAGCAACGTACCATCAATACCAAAGTAGTCAACATCAATTGAACTAACTTTTTCTCCATTCTCCAAATTAACAATATCACCTGGTGCAATCATTATTGCTCTTTTCACACCACACTCTTTAGCGAACTTTACATGTGCATCCGTATGAATATACTCACCATGAACTGGAATAGCTATCTTAGGTTTTATCAAAGAATACATTTCCCTTAGCTCTGCTTTTACTGGATGTCCGGAAGCATGAACATTCTCTGTTTTTTCAGTAATAACTTCCACTTCCATCTTAATAAAGGCATTGAGCATATTATGTGCACGAGTTTCATTGCCAGGAATGATTTTTGATGAAAAGATTATGGTATCACCTTGCTGCATTTTAAATGCTTGATGACTCTTATTAGCAAGCCTTGAGGTTGCTGCCAGTGGCTCACCTTGACAACCTGTGCAAAGTAGCACCAGCTTTTCCCTTGGAAAATTTACTGCCTCCTTTTCTTCTAGAAACTTAGGAGAATCAGTTAAATAACCACTATCCTGAGCAACTTTCACTATTCTCCATAAAGATCTGCCAAGTAAAGCTACTTTTCTATTTAGTGCTTGTGCAGCTTTAGCGATAGTCTCAATCCGCGCCACATTTGAGGCAAATAGCGATACAGCAATCAATTTTTTAGACCGCTTTATTATATTGTAAATATTATCATAAATTTCACTTTCTGATTCAGGGTCGTGCTTGCCCAGTATGTTTGTTGAATCACAAATTGCTGCAAGTAGATCACCTTTATCGCCAATTTCTTTTAAACGCTCTATATTAGAAATTAATCCAACAACAGGTTTTGGATCAAATTTCCAGTCCCCAGTATGAAGTGCACTACCTGCTTCAGTGCTAATTAATATTGAATTTGCCTCAGGAATTGAGTGAGTTACATTTATAAACTCAACGGTAAAAGGACCCAAATTTATGCTGCCATTTATGTCTACCTCTTTCACAGGTACCACACCTTCCAATCTAAACTCCTTTAGTTTCTCCTTGAGAAAATTAACTGTAAACTTTGTTGTATATATGGGACATTGCAAATCTTCCCATAGATGAGGCACTGCACCACAGTGATCTTCATGTGCATGTGTAATTATTATTCCAAGCAAATCTTTTTTTCTTTGAGCAATAAAATCCACATCAGCAATGAGTAGCTCAACACCTGGCATAGTTTCATCTGCAAAACCGATACCAAGGTCGATCATAATCCACTTGCCTTGATAATGATATAGGCTAACGTTCATCCCAATCCTTCCTACTCCTCCAAGAGGAAGAAATAAAAACTCATTTTTGTTTATGTTCATTAATTTTAAATTATTAAAATGCGAGGATAGCAAAACTTCTACCTTAAATAAAGGAATTTATCACTTTTGCATAACTTAAAAAAAATCTTTTCACTAAAAGAGAAGGCTTTCAAGTTGGTCAAAAGAATTAAGTATAGACAGCTACCTCTTTATATCATTTAGCAAATTTCTCATTTTTTTTTTACTTTTCCAAAGAATCCTTCAGATTTCTGCTCTACACTTTCATGTTCCTCTTCCTCAAGCGCTTTCAATAGCTCAATCTGCTTTTGGGTTAAATTCTTTGGATTTAAAGTCTCAACTATTACCTGTACGTATAAATCACCACGAGCATGTGAGTTCATATATGGCATACCCTTTTCCCTACAACGTAGTTTGGTACCAGTTTGAGTGCCTTCAGGGACCTTTACTTTTATTTTAGCTCCATCAATTGACTGAATATCGATTTCACCACCAAGTACTGCTAGTGTCATTCTTATAGGCACTTTACAGTGTAAATCTGCCCTATTGCGAGTGAAGATCTGATGAGTAGCTATTTTTACAAATACGTATAAATCTCCGCTTTTTCCACCTCTTGCTCCAGCTTCTCCTTTACCACTGACCCTTACCTTAGCTCCTTCTTCTATGCCTTTTGGAATTGAAACGGAGATATTTACTTCATCTCTTTTACGCCCACTTCCACTGCATTTCTTACATTTATTTTGTATTATTTCTCCTTCCCCACAGCATGTAGTACACGTTCTTTCAATGGTAAAAAAGCCCTGTTGAGTTCTAATTCTACCGCTTCCCTGGCATGTGTTGCACTGAACCGGTTTGATTGCTCCTTCGCTACCTGTGCCTTGGCATGTATTACATTTTATATTTGTCACATAATGTATAGGTGCTTGCATTCCTTTAAATGCATCTTCTAAGGTAATTTTAAGATCGTAGCGCAGATCTGATCCAGATACTCCTGTTGTACTTCTTTTTGTCCTTGACCTACTTGTACTGCCGCCGAATCCTCCACCGAAAAAATCGTTAAATATATCGCTAAAATCCCCTCCAGCTTGGCTGAAATCAAATCCACCGGAAGCACCATCGTGACCATAACGATCATAACCTGCTCTTTTTTCAGAGTCAGATAGAACTTCATATGCAGCTGTTACTTCTTTAAATTTTTCCTCTGCTTCCTTATTACCAGGATTTCTGTCAGGATGATATTCTAATGCTAGTTTTTTATATGCTTTTTTTATCTCGTCAGTACTAGCATTTCTACTCACTCCTAGCAGATCATAAAAGTCTTTTTTGTTCATATATAATAGCTCAGTATTTTACCATTAGAGATAGGTATTACACATATGAATTTCAAGCATGACCTCTATTTCCTACAAAATATGGTGCACCCTGAGCGACTTGAACGCCCGACCTTTTGATCCGTAGTCAAATGCTCTAATCCAACTGAGCTAAGGGTGCTCGCACAAAGTTGACTTTAACAGATTTTATAGCTTATTTCAATTGGTTTAGCTAAAAATAAAACTCTTATCATGTATGAAACCTGTAAGAAATTGTACTAGCTTTCTTAAAGGATAACTTAAGTTAACAGTTTCCAATTACTTTGATTTTAGAAGCGCTATCCGAATAAGAGCTTTTCACATTATACTGCCAAGCTGCTAACAAATAGCGGAATGACGGTTATAGTTAAATCTAAGCTATTTTGGCTATATCAGAAGACGGGTTATGCAGAAACCTTAAAATACTTCTTGCTTGCCAAGGAGAATAAATACATTCCTATAAACAAGCAGATACTCAATATCGATGCATAGGAAAACTTGAAAATTAAATCTTCAATATATATTGGTAAGCATTTACCTGCAGAAATTCTGTATAGCAATCCAACACAAATAATCGTACTACCAATGACCAATACTGTAATTAAAGTGATAAATTTGCCATATGAAAATTCAATTTCGACTTTAATTCTTCAAAAACAACTATGCTTGAGAGAAGAGAGATTAAAATTGCAGTATATAGAGCCAATATCATAAAACTAAAATTTTGCAATTTAAAAAGATAGCATATCACTGTACACACTATTAAACTGTAAGTAGCTTTGCTTCTACCATGACACTCAACCATTGAGTTCACAACTAAAGTAGCCCCCACAAATAAGGTAGCGCATATCATTAATTTATTTGAAGTGCTAAGTAAAGAAAGACTGATAAGCAAGAGCATTGATAAAATGCACATAGTCACCTACCAAAATTTTATAACATGCATTTATTTTAATCAGACATTACACATAATGAAAAATTTGTCTAGCGTAATCAAAAGTTATTTAAACTAGTACCTAAGTCTTTCAAATCTATTCTTATAATATCCTTTATATTGAGAGCTTTCTCCTTTGTCACTTTTCCAATACATGAAAAAACTATACCTTTAAACAATTCTTCAAACTTCCGCTGATTTTGTGGGGCAATGGTTACTAATATTCTACTTTGCGATTCAGAAAACATTATTATCTTGTTTATTATGTCTGTATTTTGTGTTTTTCCTATTGGTACTAGTGAAAGATCAATTTCAGCACCAAGGTCTCCTGCAATTAGCGATTTTGCCAGAGCAATAATTAAGCCGCCTAAGTTTGGTGCAATTGCAGAGACAATTATGCCATCTTTTATTGCCTGGTTGTAACGTTCATACAACTTCCTAGCGCTCTTTGCATTAACTTTTGGCACGTTGTTATTATCTATTCCACTATACAACTGATATTCAGATTTACCAAGCTCATCGTGGGTTGTACCAAGCACATATATCAAGTCCCCTGGCATTTTCACATCAAGCGATACCGCATTTTCAATATTGTCTATAACTCCAATTGCTGAAATGAGTAGTGAAGGTGGTGCAGATATCATCACTTTCTCGCCATTTTCATCATATCCCTTAAAGTCATTAAACATACTATCTTTTCCGGATATAAATGGCGTTTTAAATGCAGTTGCAAAGTCGTAACAAGCCTCTGCAGCTCTCTTTAGTTGCCACAGCCTTTCTGGATTATAAGCATCACACCAGCAAAAATTGTCGAGCAACGCTAGATGATTTATATTTCCTCCTGCAGCTACGTAGTTGCGTATTGCAGTGTCAATTGCACATGCTGCCATGTGATAAGTGTCAATTTCTCCATAACTTGAGCCAAATCCCTGCGATTTTACAACACCTTTGTTTGAAGAAAGGACTGGCCTCGAGACAACAGCTTCACTGCACACTCTTCCCTTGCCTTGCAGTGGTTTCAGTATTGACGATCCTTGAACCTCATGGTCATATTGCACCACTATAAACTCTTTGCTGCGTATGTTTGGTCTGCTTAGCATTTCTTTTAGTGCAAAGGTGTCATTCCAGTGCTTGACACTTGAATCTATCTCAAGCTCAACTCTGCCATCGCACGTATTTTCACATAAAGTTTTAGATTTATTTGCAGACAAAGCCTGCTGGATTCCAGTGTCAAGCACTGGGATAACAGGAGAGAATTCTGGAATGACAGCATATGGGTTAGATTTTCCAAACCATGGCTTTGTCTGTAAATGCATTTTAGGATTACCATCATGCAGAAATTCAGTTTCGATGTCCATTATTACTGCCCCTGGGGGACATTTAACAACGGCTTTGCCACTTTTGTTGAATTCTCCAATTACACAGACCTCCACATCATGTGTTTTCATGATTTGCTTAAACGCAGGAAGATTTTCTTCTGGCACTGCTAAGGTCATTCTCTCTTGTGATTCTGATATCCATATTTCCCACGGAGCCATACCATCGTTTTTAAGGAGAACCTTGCTCAAATCAACTTCAAATCCGTCTTTTCCCATTTCACCAATGGACGATGATAGACCGCCTGCTCCATTATCCGTTATTGCATTATAAAGACCAAGATCTCTTGCTTTTACGACGGCGTTGGATAATTTTTTTTGTGTTATAGGATCACCAATTTGCACAATTGTTGAAGGGCTATTTCCCGACAATGCCTCTGAAGAAAAAGTTGCACCGTGAATTCCGTCCCTTCCAACTCTTCCACCAATAATGACGATTTTATCACCGTTTTTGGGTTCTTTTATGTGTGAAGGTGCATTATTTATATTCCGTGGAATAATTCCGATGCTTCCAACAAAAACTAATGGCTTTCCACAGAATCTATCGTCAAAGTATACCGATCCAAGTTGCGTTGGAATACCGGAGCAATTACCAGCAACATTAACACCGTGAATCACTTCTTTCATTATATATTTTGGTGGTAAGATTTTATCAGTACGCTCTTTATCTCTATAAAGTTTGCCTTTTGATTCTTTGGCAAAGCAAAAGTAATAAGTATTCATGATAGGTTCTGCACCTTTGCCAAAACCGACTATATCTCGATTAACTCCAAGCACTCCAGTCATTGCTCCACCGAACGGATCGAGAGCTGAAGGACTATTGTGAGTTTCAACTTTATCTACAATCAAGTAATCGTCATCAAAAATTATTCCTCCTGCGTTGTCGGAGAAAACTGACACGCATATGTTAGAATTTATCTCACGCGTTGCACGCTTAATATAATGAGCATATAGACCATCTTTTATTTCATCAATAGGGGAGCAAAAAATATTGTGTTTACAATGTTCAGACCAAGTCTGTGCCAGAGACTCAATTTCAATATCATATGGATTTCTACCGAGTTTTTCAAAGTAATCCTTTATAGCTTTCATTGCTGCCAGCGAGAGCCCTAACGTGCCATTACCATCGATTCCATCTCTGCTGATTTTTTCGAGCTCTTGGTCACTTACATTGAGTTTGACAGATTTTGCTCCATTATTACCTGGTGTCATCCCAGTGCTTGACACTGGAATCCATTCTTTTTTTTCCTGGTCACGCGCTGTAATGACACCAGGTGGGGTATTTGGTTTACTGTAATACTTCCAATGGCAATTGCCGTTTTCTTTATAGACAAGTGTGCAATATTCAGTAATAGGATTGAATTCCTGTTTTATGTCATCTTCGGTTGGAAAACCTCCTTGACTTAGAATAAATTTTGAACTTCTTGCCTTGATAGAGACACTTTCATCAATGTGGCCTTTGCTCATTAGATATTCTCTAACAATTTGTTTTGCCGTGTTTCCTACGTTATCGGTCATGCCAGGTAAAAAGCTTATCTCCAAGCCCCATTTTGCTTGTGATTCTATGAAGTTATATTGAACTTTTTCAAGGTTTTCATTGTAGGAATAATAACGGCAGTCTTGTATGACTTGATTATAAAATAGCCCACAAATTTCTTCATGTAATTTTGATGGTAATTCTTTGTTTATGTAAATCAAGTAAACATTAACCACCCTTCTGCGTCCAACTTGTTCACATTTATTAAAAACTTCTATTCTGATGTTTGCCATGTAATATTGTAAAAGACTTTAATATATCATAGCATGAGAAACTACGAGCACATTTATATTTTAAATAATTTCTATACAATAAAAGTGTTGTATTAATTGTTACTGTTAGTGGGAAGAGTTTTTACTGTTGATGTGAATGAGTCCCTTTTTGATGTTCTGGTTCAGCACATATTTTCTGAATATGAAAGAGAAAAAATTCCCGAGATAAAGATCATACTGCCCTGCAAGAGGGATGTGATAGCATTGCTGAGTGCATTTAAGAATTACAGAACTATAATTTTGCCAGAGATAGTTTCACTAGAAAACATTGATGAAGAAGATTTAATATTAAATCTTGATAGAGTTAAAGTTATTAACCCGACAAAGAGAACGCTGCTACTCATTCAATTTATATTGGAGTGGAATAAAAAACACGATGATAGTTTTCCAATAGATCTAGTTTACAGTTTGCCGTCATTACTTCAATATACCCAAATAGCGGATTGTTATCAGCTTGATGAGCATTCGAAGAAAATGGAGAATTTCATAAACTTACTTATCAAAACTTGGAGTAACACTTTAAAAAATTTAGGAGTAGTAGATATACTAAAGCATAAGAGTGACTACATAAACAATATGATAGCCTCCCTGAAGAAAGATCAGCATATAATCTTTATTGGAATTGGAAAGGGGGAGATTTATAAGTTGTTGATTAAAGCTGTATATGACCTGCCATTTGGAAAGATAATTTTACCTAATCTGAATTTTAAAATTAAAGAGAAAGATTGGCAATCACTTGATAAAAAACATTATCAATATTGCCTGAAAGATCTGCTCGATTATTTAAGTATAGGCAGAGAGGATGTAAGTTTTCTGCCAGAAGCGTGTTCTGATGTCATTCCAGTTCCCAGACACTCGGATCCAGAAAACTTAACTTTAAATGAGTGCACCAGGTGGCTGTACAATAGAAACTGGATTCCAGTATCAAGCACTGGAATGACGTCATCTACTACTCAAATTACCTGCAAATTACAATGTTCGTACACTAAAAACCAGAGGGCTGGGATGACAGGCAGTCCTGAACTAGATTATGTCTTTGATACGACTGCCGATCTAAGCAAAGTTAGTAATGGATATATTGGCAATATTGAAGTCATCACTTGTGATTCCAGAGAGGAAGAAGCACAGGTGACGTCACTAATTATGGAGAATGAAGGTTATGAAAACGTTTCTTTGTTTGTTTTTGATAAATTACTTGCAGTTCGTATGGTGTGCCCCATATCGAAAAACTATTCTTATGTGACGCTTCTGCTTTATAGTATTGAGATTTTGAACTCGAAATGGAACGGTGTGGCATTGCTTTCTCTTCTTAAACATAGGCTAGTGACTTTTGGTTACGCTCAAGAAGAGTACACTCGTATTTTATCTGAGTTTGAGATAGAAGTATTGCGTAGCTTTGATATAAATGGTCTTAAGGATATTATCAACGCTATTGGTACTTGTAAAAAGCTAAGATATAAAGAAGATATATTAATTATTATCAGTAGATTAGAAACTATATTTAATCTTTTACTTAATCTTATAAATTATACTATTTCTAATATAGCAGCAGCTCATTTACAGTGTGTTAATGTGCTTTCTAATGTGAATTTTCTAGAGCTAAATGGTGAAATAGGTAATTTTACTCGTGATTTCTTAAATGCATGTGACGGTATAGCAATTGAGTGTTCCTTAGAGTTATATAGTCAAATCCTGATATTATTTTTAAAAAGGAAGTTTTTTTCTCCAGAAAATAACTTTGATAAATTTAGCTTATATCAAAATAAAGTTGTAATACTTGCTGGATTTAATGATATACCAAATTTTCAGAATCCGTTTTTGAGTGCACTGAATAGAGAAAAATTTAACCTTCCTTCTGTGCAAGAAGAGCAAGGGTACTTTTTGTATACTTTGCGCAATTTATTTGGTGCCGGCAAGGTTTATATTATGAGGCTAGTGAGTGATAGAAAATCAATTCTATTGCGCCGTTTGGAGTTTCTGTTACAAGAACCAAAATATCCTTATCGCAATTGGCTAAGAATATTAAATACACCTGAGTGCATTGTTCCATGTACTCAGCCTATGCCAAAACCTCAAGCCAAAGTCAGAGAAGAAAAAATGCAAGTGATGTCTTGCAGTGCGGTAGAAAAACTGATTCGTAACCCTTATTCATTTTATGTTGAATACATACTGAACCTTAGACAGTTGAAAGACTTAAATTTTAAGCCATCGATATTGGAGTTTGGCACTATGGTACACAATATTTTTGCAAGATATTTACGCAACGAAAAGTCGCTGATGAGTACTGCACAAGAAATATTCTCGTCTAATCGATTCCACTTTTCAAATATGTGGTGGGTAAGGTTGCAGAGGATAATTCAATCTTTTGTTGAGTTTGATAGGACTAGAAACAATCAAGTTGAGTTGGAGAAGAGCTTTTCCTATCCGATATTTCATATTCAAGCGTGTGACACACAACTGCGCGGATGCTGTACAACTTCCACTAAGAAGAAGGGTGTTATCCCAGTGCTTGACTACTTGGATCCAGAAATTTTGATTGCAAATGAACACACCAGACAAGTGTGTAATAAGAGCTGGTCAGATACTCGAATGACAGAAGAAATTTCACTGACAGCAAGATGTGATAGAGTTGAGTATCTACCAGGTGGGCAACTAGCAATTATAGACTATAAACTTGGTTCACCACCTTCCAATGAGGAAGTTATGTCAGGATTTTTCCCGCAATTAATTTTACAAGCTTTAGCAGTGGAATACACAACAAAAAAAGAAGTCTCGGAGCTTGCTTATTGGAAACTTGATTATGATAAAATAAAGGTTATTGCTTTGAAAGATTATAGAAAAAAAATGCATGAATTTCAGAGTATTCTACCAGATTTCTTATCTAATTATTTAAGAGATACTACTCCCTTCATTGCCTCTCCTTATTTTGATAAATTCCTGAGATTTAACAGCTACAAACAACTAGAAAGGATAGGGGAGTGGTTATAAATTATATCTACTCTCATCCAGATCAAAATAGCTGGTTGTACAGCTGGTTTACTAAGTGCAGTAGGAGAATTACTAGATTGTGATATGGACTCATCTTTGCTAGATTCAAACAACCATAAAAAAACACTAAAAAGTGATTCAATCAATCTTGATCGTTTCACAAGAGAACATGTAGAGCTTGAAGTAGAAATTGTTCCAGCACAATTAAACTTTAATACTCAAGAGTTACAACTCCCTAAACTAAAAACATTATCATTTGCACAAATGATTAATAATCATGCAGGATTATTTTCAGCTGCCAAAAATGGTCAATGAGAAACAGTAAGATACCTGATAGAAAAACAGAAAGAAGATATTAATTCAACAGATCACTATGAAAGAACTGCTCTAATGTGGGCTGCTGGAAGTGGCTATTTAGAGGCAGTAAAGTATCTGATAGAAACAGCAAAAGCAAATGTTAATGTGAAAGATGGCTATGAAAACACTGCTCTGAATTATGCTACTAGAAACGGGCATTTAGATGTAAAAGAATATCTGAAAGGTTACATACAAAAAGAACTGCGGAAGAAATACGTCTGAATTGGCGTGAGTGGTGCAATAGGTTATGTTGCCGGTATGACAATATCATGTTCTGCGGGAGCAGTGATTACAGTTTGTGCAGCATCAGCGACCGTTAGTCTAGCGTTAGGTGCAATGTTGGATTATATGATTGTAGAAGTAAAAAAAAAAGAGAAAGCAAACAAAGGTATAGCTTCTGCGCTTAAAGATGTTTTCACTATTCAAGCTCTAAGTGGAATAGCCTTATAGAGGGTGAAAGTAGGTTTATTGCTTAAGGTTGCATGATTGCCTTAATAACAATAAAAAATAATAGAAGCAAAAGATATGGCTTGAAAGTTTTCTAAGGTCTTCACTAAAAATGTCTCAACTTGACACTGAAATACAATTTGATTTATATAATCATATATGTAGGTAATATCAAACACTAGAATGAGGAATATGGATAAAAAAGCTAGAATAGAATCAGATAGCTTAGGAGAAGTAAGAGTACCAAGTGAACATTACTGGGGAGCGCAGACTCAGCGTTCTTTGGAAAATTTCAAAATTGGTACAGAGAAAATGCCAGAGTTTCTGATTAAAGCGCTAGCAATAGTAAAACTTGCAGCAGCACGTGTTAACATGAAGCAGGGTAGCATAGATAATAGAGTAGGGGATGCAATCTGCTCAGCTGCAAAGGAAATAATAGACGGTAAATTTAATAATCAATTTCCACTTGTTGTTTGGCAAACCGGGTCTGGAACTCAGACTAACATGAATATGAATGAAGTGATCAGCAATCGTGCAATAGAAATTTTGGGTGGTGATTTAGGTAGTAAGTCTCCAGTGCATCCAAATGATCATGTAAACTGTGGTCAGTCATCAAATGACACTTTTCCAACAGCAATGCATATAGCAGTAGCAGAGCAAATAAACCTCTTGCTTATTCCCAATCTTGAAGGATTATATAAAGCGCTAAATAATAAGGTTCATGAATTTAAAGATATAATAAAAGTAGGGCGTACTCATCTGCAAGATGCAACTCCTCTAACACTTGGGCAGGAATTTTCTGGCTATGCAGTTCAGATTAAAAAGGGAATAGAGAGAGTAAAGTCAACTCTGATCAATGTATATGAACTTGCACAAGGTGGCACCGCGGTTGGCACGGGAATCAATACTAAAAAGGGTTTTGCTGAGGATTTTGCTAAAGAAGTGGCAAAAATCACTAATTTTCCATTTATTTCAGCAAAAAATAAGTTTGAAGCACTAGCAGCAAATGATGCTCTAGTTGAGCTCAGTGGAGCACTCAATACAGTAGCAGTAAGCTTGATGAAAATTGCAAATGATATAAGGCTACTTGGTTCTGGTCCAAGATGCGGAATTGGAGAAATAATGTTACCAGAAAATGAGCCTGGCTCTTCAATCATGCCGGGTAAGGTGAATCCAACTCAATGCGAAGCGGTGACTATGGTATGTGCTCAAGTTATGGGAAATCATGTTGCCGTGACAATTGGTGGCTCAAATGGTCACTTTGAATTGAACGTGTTTAAGCCGGTGATAATTTACAATGTTTTGCAGTCTATAAGACTTTTAGCTGATGCAAGTTTAAATTTTGCAGAGAAATGCGTAGTTGATATTAAAGTAAACGAAGAAAGAATAAAGGATTTACTCAATCAGTCGTTAATGCTAGTTACTATATTAAATACGCATATAGGATATGACAATGCAGCAAAAATAGCGAAGCTTGCTTATAAAGAAAATATCACTCTAAAAGAAGCAGCAGCAAAACTTCAACTACTCACTGAGGAGGAGTTTGAAAGGATAGTGAAACCAGAGGAGATGGTAGGTTAAACTACCACCTTTTTTTGTCCCTAGTTATTGTGGTAATATGTATGGAACTTTTCTGGTTGCTCTACATATACCTCTTCTAAATCACTTAGAGCGTGGTCATTGTGATTAAAGCCATATCTCTTAACCATTTCATCTAGTGTAACAGAGCTTAGAGAGAAACTGAACTCTGGCAATGGATTCACATTTGAGGATTGCAGACTAGTTAATGGCTCTCCGCCATTTATTTGAGAGTCTAGGAAAGTTAGCTTACCTTCCAAGCTAGTATGTTCTTCTGGCACTGCACTATCATTAACTATTGAATCTTCTGGTACCATATTGCAGAATTGATTATGGAATTCAGCAAAACCCTCAAATGAAGGTACTGATATGCATTGGCGCTTTGCTAGTGGCTCCACTATGCACATTTCTTCTAATTCACATTCTGTAAGACTATTATACGCTGTAAAACACAAGTCTTGTGATCGCTGTTTTCCAGTTATTGAACGAATTATTTGGCTATATATAGGTTTATCTTTTATAGGATCTTTGCTTACTGAAGGTTGTAACTTAGTTAGTGTATCTGCTTGAAAAGAAATCTTTTTTCAAAGTTTTTATTTTCTGAAACAGCTTTTTCAGAAGTATCTGCCTCACTAACTGAGTCACGATTTTGTCTTTTTGTACAGAGGTCTTTTCTTGTTTATTTTGATCAGAAATTTTGCCTTCTAATGTAGTTTGAGATTTTTTATTACTTTCAAACTCTGCAACTTTTTTACTTGTAAAAACGTCTTTTTCTTCGAATTTCTGTTTAAATCCAGCAATCTTTTTAAAATCTTCAGCTATTTTTTTTGCTGCATGATCCATTCGACCTTCAAGATTATGAATCAATTTTTTAATAGTCTTCACTTCATCTTTACGCCCTTTTTGAGCTTTAAGCTCTCGGTCAATTCAAAAATAATTTTTACTTTATCTTCCAATGAAGAATTTTCTGGAAAAACATCTTTAAGTTTCCGATTCAATTCGACGATCTTTTCAAAATCTTTAGCTACTTTTTTAGTTGCACGGTTCATTCGATCTCTAAGACTACGATTTAATTTTGCAATAGTCTTGATTTTATCTTCTAGTGAAAAATTATCTTCTGCAGAAATATCTTTTAACCTTTTCTCGAGATTTTCTTTGGTTACTTGCCTTTTGTGAGCTTTAAGTTCCTGGCGGAACTCATTGATAATCTTCACTTTATCTTCCAGCGACGTACCTTCTGGAAAAGCACCAGCAAAGACATCCTTGAATTTCTTCTCAATATCTGGTGTATCTTTAAGCTGTGTCATACCTACTAAATAAAAGCTTATACTAAAATCAGTATAGTAGTTAATTATGTAAAAATAGTTAAGACACAAGGAGCACCTCATTTATGCTTTTTTCATCAAAATATCATTTACTTGTTAAATTAAAATACGTAACAATATAAAAATGAAAAATAGCCCATTAGCGGTAGTATTCGATTGGGATAATACTTTAGTTGATACTCAAGATAATATTTCTAATGCCATTAAGCATACTTTAGACTTGATGGGATCTGGCAGTAAAGTTGTTGATAGAAATTCTCATGAATCAAGAAAGAGCTACATGGTCAATTTGTTTGGTGATCAGTGGAAAAAAGCGAACCAGATATATCAAAAATACCTAGATAATGCGTTGTTACAAAGTATTACTCTGAATGAAGGAGTAGAGAAAATGCTGCAGACACTGAAAAGCCACAATATTTACCTAGCGATAGTTAGCAATAAGAAAAATACTAATTTACGTCAAGAAGTTGCCTATTTTAAACTAGATTCTTACTTTGAAAGAGTAGTTGGCTCATGTGATGCTGCAGAAGATAAACCATCTGCAACTCCACTTCTGTTTGCACTGGAGGAGAGTACGCTACCTGTAAATAGAGAAAATGTGTTTTTTGTTGGTGACAGCATCACAGACATTCTATGTGCACAAAATGCAAATTGCTTACCTATTGTATATGGACAATCAATAAGAGGTTATGAGGATTTGTTATATTTTCAATATTTTAATAAACTTACAGAATTCATAGTCAAGTATTTGAAAGATAGGTGGTAATGACAGAGATAGCTAGTGTACACAGGCGCTTTTGCGCATATTTAATAGATGTAGGGATTTTATTAATTCCAACCTTACTAATTGTGTTGTCATTAGGGGATTTTCCATTAATTTTGCACCTGTCGTACATATGTATAAATTGTGGCTACTTTACATATTTTATATCTTCAACAGCTCAAGCAACTCCTGGTCAACAGTTGATGAATATATATACTATCACTTTAGATAGTTCTAAAATAGGTTTGAGCTTAGCATTTGATCGCACTATCTCTCAGTTTTTCCTTCCTGTGCTAAATAATTCAATTATCACCTTTATCAAACTTTTTCAAACATCAGTAAATGCTTTAAGTACACTAGAAGTGATTATAGTGATGCTTACCTTCAGTTGGTATTTAGTTGCTTGCTTCTCTCAGAGGAAACAGGCATTTCATGATGTGCTATTTGATACGATTGTTGTGAGAAAAATGAATTGATGTTGCCTTGATTGTTATGTAGATTACATTGGTATATTAGCTAAAGAAAGGTTATGAATAAAGAAATAGTAGAACATTTAAATAAATTACTTACAAATGAGCTGACTTCTGTACGCCAGTATCTTTTGCATTCTGCGATTCTTAAAAATAGCGGGATCAATAAACTTGCAGAAAAGATGAGAAAGGAGCTTAATGAAGAACTTGAGCATGCAAATAGGCTGGCAGAAAGAATTTTACTTCTTAAGGGCATGCCAAATTTTCAAGATACAAATAAAATCTCAAAGTATGAAGGAAAGTTCACAAAAGATACAATGCAGAAAATCTTAGAAGATAATTCTAACTTAGAAGAAGAAGGTATCAAGGGAATCAAAGAGGCAATTTCCGTTGCTGAAAAAGAAAAGGATTTCGTGAGTGTAATGTTATTAGAAGGACTACTGAAAAATGAGGAAGAGCACTTACATTGGATCAAAGGACAGATTTACCTTATTGAGCTTATGGATATTGAAAATTACTTGAGAACACAAATATAGAGTGTTAAGAAAAACAGTATTTATTTTCATTATACCTTTTTTACTTCTTTTTTCACTAGGGTTATGGCAGTTATTTAGGTTGAGCTGGAAGAATAATATTATCAAAAATATGGATCTTCCAGTTATTCGTCTACTGCCTAGTGATAATCTTTCAAAGTTTAACTACAGAAACGTTAAAATCGACGGAATTTTAAGTGACATAGAACTATATGTTTTCGCAGGTCAACGTGGCTATCATGTGCTGTCTCCTATATTGCTTACCACTGGACATTACATGTTGGTGAATAAAGGAATAGTTAGAGAAAAAAAAGAAGAAAAAGCAAAAATTGAAAAAGTAGCTTTGAGTGGAGTTTTATATTGTGATGGTAGCAAAAATTGGTTTATCAAAAATGATATTGCTTCAAATACGTGGTTTACCTTAAGTACAGAAGAAATCTCCAATGATCTAGGTATTAAGCTAGAAAAATGTATATTGTGGCAAGACAATTTTGGTGGAAAATTGACTATACAGCCAATTAAGCATTTGGAGTATGCAATTACTTGGTTTGCACTTTCCTTTATTTGTCTAATTATGTGCGTATTTTACTGTAGGCAAAATAGATATAAGTTGTAGGGAGGTAGCATGGAAAAAGAAGAGCTAAAAATAGAAAAAAAATGCAACAAAGAGGAAGTAAATACTTATTACAAGAATTAATTGTATGTCAGTATTGTAAATCCATTTATTATGGAATGAGTAATGCTAAGGGAGGAAGAAGTTACTATCGTTGTCCTGGAAAACGTTTTGGTGAATGTAACAGCAAATCAATACGCGCAGATATACTAGAAGGGGTAATATGGGAAGAAGTTAAGATGGTCAGAGAGCATATAACGAAGGAAAAGTGTGATTTATCAGAGGTAGATTGGGAGACTAAATTTAATATAATTAGAAAGTTAGTTCAGCGTATTGAAATTGATGATGATAATGTACATATGGTGTTTCGATTGAAAGAACTTGCTCTCGAAAGACAAAAAGAAGATATTCAACCTTGTACAAGAATTATAAAGAATGTAGTGCTATCAAATGCAATAGGAATGCATAAAGTTAGCAACGCCCTGGCTGCAATATCAGTTGCAGTGAAACTTGGAATTAGTGATGAAGAGATTAAAAAAGGTCTTTTGGAATTTAAAGGAGTAGCAAGGAGATTTTCTTTAATTGCTGATATTAAAGGTGTTAAGTTAATTGAGGATTATGCTCACCACCCAAATGAAATACAGGCAACCCTGGCAGCAGCACGTTTGACCACTAAAGGAAAGGTAACAGGAATTATCGAGCCGCTTCGTTTTGCTCGTATTCGTAATTTTTTTGATGAGTTCGTACGAATTTTCATGATGTTTGATTATGTAATTCTCACTCCTGTCCATCCTCCAGAAGATAAGCCTATTCCTGGCTGTGGAATTGATGATATAAAAAAAGCCTTGATCAGTAATGGGTTTAATGATGTGAAGATTATGAATGATGCTTTACTCATTTCACATTTTATTAGTAGTTCGACAAGTTCAGGAGATGTAGTATTATTTATTGGTGCTGGTAGTAATATAGCTAAACTAGCAAGAGAAGCTGCAAAGCTGCTGCTAGTAAAATAAACTTAAGCATTGGTGATTTATATGATAAAATTGTGTAGTAAAACTGGATCCCAGTGTCTAGGAAAACAACTGTACAGACATTGCGATATGGGGATAGCTTCCATTAAGAATGGTGTCATCCCAGTGCCCAGAAACTGGGATCCAGAAGACTTAACTTTAAATAAGTGGCTGTGTCATAAAAACTGGATTCCAGTGTCAAGCACTGGAATGACACCATCTGCTACTCAAATTATCTGTTTATCTGTAAGTTGCAATGTTCGTACACTGGAATGTTACAGTGCTGGGGTGACATTTCCCGAACGTGCACACAATTGTGAATCTAGTAGAGGTTTAGCATGATGAGAAAGACAATTAGCAGTGTATTTGCAAGAGAAATTTTAGATAGCAGGGGTTACCCAACAATTGAGGTAGAAATAGAAATATGTGATGGAACAACAGGTAGAGCCTCTGTCCCTTCTGGGGCTTCGACCGGTAAACTAGAAGCATTGGAGCTGAGAGATCAAGATGAAAAAAGGTATTGTGGTAAGGGAGTGCTGAAAGCTGTTCAGTCTGTGAGTGAAGTGATAGCAAATAAAATCATTGGCATGGATGCAGCAAACCAGAGTGCAATTGATAAAGTTTTAATTGAACTAGATGGAACAAAAAATAAATCTAAACTTGGAGCAAATGCAACTTTGGGTGTGTCTCTTGCTGTTGCAAAAGCAGCAGCAAACAGCTTTAAAATGCCGTTATATAAGTATTTGGGAGTAGGGGAAGAGCAGATGCCAGTTCCACTCATTAACGTAATGAATGGTGGAGTACATGCGGATAATAAACTCGATTTTCAAGAATTTATGATTCTTCCGGTTGGTGCTGAAACTTTCAGTGAAGCAATCAGAATATCTGCAGAGGTATTTCATAACTTGCACAGCATTCTTAAGAAAAAAGGTTATAGCACAAACGTAGGAGATGAAGGTGGTTTTGCACCAAACATTGGAAGCACTGAAGAAGCTCTTAATTTGATAATTCAGGCTGTTGAATCTGCCGGTTATTCGATGAGAAATCACTTTGCACTGGGTCTTGATGTTGCTGCATCTACTTTTTATGAAGGTGGAGTTTATAAATTTGAAAACAGAGAACTCACTTCAGAGGAATTGGTTCAGTATTATTTCGACCTTGTAGGCAAATATCCAATAATTTCTATAGAAGATGCAATGAATGAAGATGACTATGAAGGTTGGAAATTACTTACTATAAAACTTGGGAATAAAGTTCAATTGGTTGGAGATGATTTATTTGTTACAAATTGTGAACTAATAAGTAAAGGAATAGAGGAGAAAATGGCAAATGCTGTACTAATCAAGCCAAACCAGATAGGAACACTTACGGAAACTTTTGCTGCTATTGAAATGGCAAAATTAAATGGCTACAGGGCTATTATTTCTCACCGCTCAGGTGAAACAGAAGATACAACGATATCCCACATATCAGTTGCGTCGAATTGTGGGCAAATAAAGACTGGCTCGCTGTCGCGTTCTGATAGGCTTGCAAAGTATAATGAATTGATGAGAATAGAAAGTTCATTAGGAGAAAATGCTAAATATTATCGCGGGTTAGCATGGATTTCATAGACGAAGTTAAATTATATTTAAAAGCAGGTGATGGTGGCGATGGTTGCGCGAGTTTTCGTCGAGAAAAATTCGTTGAATTTGGTGGTCCAAACGGTGGTAATGGGGGCAGGGGAGGAGACATAATTTTCATCAGTGATGCAAATCTCAACACTTTGCTTAATTTTCGTTGTCGAAGACACATTAAAGCGAGTAATGGAAAAAGTGGTGCGAGTAGAGATAGATCTGGCACAGCTGGAAAAGATATTATACTTAGAGTTCCAGTTGGTACACAAATAATCGATGAAGAAAGTGAGGAAGTGATAGTAGATCTTGATAAACCCGACACGGAATTTCAAGTAGTGAAAGGTGGAAAAGGTGGGCTTGGAAATACTAACTTTAAATCTGCTACTAATAGGGCACCAAGGCATTTTACCCATGGTCATCCTGGAGAAGAAAGAAATATAATATTGAAGCTAAAAGTTTTATCTGATGTTGGCATTATTGGTATGCCAAATGCGGGTAAATCGAAATTTTTAACCCGCTGCTCAAATTCTGATACGAAAGTAGACGATTATGCATTTACTACTATAAGACCACATTTAGGTGTAGCAAAAGTGGATTATAGCGAAATTGTGATAGCGGATATTCCTGGAATAATCGCTGATGCTCATCTTGGAGTTGGGCTCGGACACAAGTTTTTAAAGCACATAGAAAGATGTAGAATTTTACTGCATTTAATTGATGTAACTCACGATGATATTATTTCAGCTTATAATTGTACACATAATGAACTGAAGCTTTACAATAGCGATCTTATTGAAAAAGAGGAAATTGTAGTGTTAAATAAATGTGACTTATTGGAAGAAACAGAAATCCTTGAGAAAAGGAATCACCTAGCCGTTTTTCTTGATAGAGAAGTACTGTGCTTATCAATCGACGATGATTTACAGCCCATCTTGAGATCATTAAACGAGAGAGTGAAAACTAAGGAAATTGGTGTATATGATCCTTTTAAGATGTGAATTTTTTATTTGACAATCAAAGTCTGGATTCCAGTGGGTAATTTTCCACAGTTATCTGCATTTTTTGTTCCACAACTTATCTTTTTTTTCGGCTTGTGCCATTTCTCACACTGTCTCTTGCTTTCTTGAACTCAGAAATTCAATAGCTACAAAAGCATTTGAGTAGTTTTTTGTTAAGAATTAGGCATAGAATCCCCCATATTTATTAATAAAGAACAGAAAAAATGTAACGCACATACGACAGAGATTAAGCATATGTGTGCACCCATTTGCGCTGAAGAAGATACCGCTACATTCTTTACTGAGTTTAATTATTTGATAAAAAAGCCTGCAGACGAAGATAGATTTTGAGCTCTAAAAATAACTCTACTTTGATTATACTAAGATTAGATAAATAGGCGAAGTAATTTTTATATTAATTTTTTAGCTTACAACCGATTTTACGTTCAACAACTTGACATTTATTCAATACTACTGTATAACAAAGACGTGCATTTTTTGTACTATGGCAATAAAATTACCTTGTAATAGGTGTATTGGACCCGAGGGCAGTACTCGGCGCCTCCACCATATTTTTGATTAATATGGGGGCGAGTAAGGATCGACATGCATAGTAAAGATGGTAGCTTTGCTCGGTTAGATACCACCGCTAAGAGTTCACAATTTAGATGCAAACGATAACTTTGCTGCTGAAAACAATGTTGCATTAGCTGCTTAATTTAGGCACTGTAACTTCATTGCTATAAGCACGGTTTAGGGAACGCCGGGTAACAGAAGTTTCCCCAAACATGTAAGGGATATATGGATAAAACAGATTATCAGAAGTCGCTTAGTCGTGCTAAATTTCAGGTTATCAAAAAGGCTCTGGATACTATATTAGATAATGTTTTTACTCCTCACTTAGAGATACTGTTTTTTACGCGATTTAATGGTGTTGTCATACCAGACTACTTGAAAGAATCATATCCTACTCAAATGCTTATTATATTACAGCACCAATTTTATAGTCTAAAAGTTTGTGAGGATAAGTTTAGCGTCAGTTTGAGCTTTCGTGGAAAACAAGAACAAGTAACTGTACCGTTTTTTGCCATTAGTGAGTTTCATGATAAAATTTCAGGAGATACTTTAGTATTTAGCGTT
Source organism: Wolbachia endosymbiont of Trichogramma kaykai (assembly GCF_045765165.1). Lineage (NCBI taxonomy): Bacteria > Pseudomonadati > Pseudomonadota > Alphaproteobacteria > Rickettsiales > Anaplasmataceae > Wolbachia > Wolbachia endosymbiont of Trichogramma kaykai. The sequence continues at coordinate 8,268 of NZ_JBJJXK010000001.1, read as the reverse complement.
GATTATGATAAAGAATATGAAAGTGAGAAATGTGCTGAAAAGTCATCAAATGGTAGTATTATATCTATAGATCAACTTTACGATAAGTAGTTTTATAATATCACTTAAAAGAAGTGATCTCATTAAGTAATGGGTAATTAAAATAAGGAAAATGGTTCTGAACACTTATCTTGTCATATAGATATCCATTCAGGTGTATGGCTAATGTGCAAATGTTTAAACCAGTGATTTCTTTCTTGTTATGCAAGTAGCCGATGCTGTTTCCTTTGTAATGGTGTCATCTCAGTGCTCAGACACAGAATTGTATGAATATTTAATTTGTGAAAGCAGTGTGCTAAATATTATAGCAGATTTTGCCTCAAACACAAAGGTATCGAGCACTGGCACGATACCGTTTATTTCTGCGATTGTCTTATCTATCTTATTTTGCCACTCTGCTGAAGAGATACTCATATTGTATACATCTCTCCGTTAAATTATCAATAAGTTTTCTATCCGCGTGGAATCAAAGATTACAATATCTTATTAAATTTTAATAAAAATCTTTAAAATTTTATGTCATACTTAATATATTATTAAAATATTAGGTAGCAGCAATGTCAACATATATAAAAGAGTAAGCCAACGATATTTGTGGATTGCAAATATCAAAAATTCATCTTCTTAAGGAAGACAAGGTCAGAGTCTTTTTCAAAAATGATAATGGAAAAACTTTTGATCGAACTTTCTCAAAAAGAGATATTGCAGAATTTTTAAACCAAACTATTGAAACTGAAGACTTTGTTATCACGCAAGATATAGAGAATAGCATCGCTTGTAATATAAAAGGAATTTATAAAGACAGCAAAGGGAAATATCACTACACAGAAATAATATCATATACTCAGGTAAAGTTGGCTTATGAAGAGTATACACAAAAATTTAAGAGAGAAGATGGTATCAAATTAGGATTAAATCGAAATATTTCCACAGCCATAGGGAACATGCCAACATTGAGTGGATGGGGTATAAAAAAATTCTAGGCTCTTTAATCCTAGAAACGGATTATGTAACCCATTAAGTAACTTAATTGTTTCTATGAAGCTAGAAAGTAGAGAAGACTTTTTAAGCTTTTTTAATAGACTAAATAACAAAATAACCGAGCAAGATATTATAGATTACCTTAATGGCAATGAAGAAAAAGAATGGCAGTTACATTTGATACTAGTTCTATCAGAGTGCTTACCTATTTTATGTTTTTATGATGCTAAAAAGAGTAAAAATTTTGTTTTCTCTGACAACATCTTGCTCAATAAACAAAAATTTTTCTTTGATCCTAAAACAAAAAAAACAAGCTTCCATTTCCCAAGATCAACTTGAGCATGCATTAGATAACACAAAATCAGAGTATTATATAATGTTTAGCTGCCGCCGCAGTTATTATTATAAAGATGAAAAGCTCATTAAAGATGGGCATGCTATGCTAATATATAAGGGAGAAATAGTAGGTACATATTTTTTGACGCTAATATTGGAGTGGTTGGTTTTTGTTCTAAAATAGGCATTGCGCAATTGGAACTAAAGATGTGCTTGATTTGATAAACCTTGCCATCTAGTATTATTCAGCCAGTGGATATTTTAGAGAGCAAGTTCCACATAGCTGTGACACATTAATTTTGCTTCGAGATGTAACATTGGCGCTGCAGGAAGTTAAGAATTTTACAGTAGAGGTAATCCAAGGCAGCAAATAGTGGACATCTCTGTTGATAAACAGACTAATCAGTTAGTGTTTGCACCTATTTATTATTGTGGGGCTTGATTTTATATCTATCACTACACATAATAGGTTTTAGTATAAATTAGTAATATGCATCCAATCATATACTTACTTAACCTGCTACTAGATCTTTACAGCTTCATTCTAATATGCTCGGTTGTTCTCGATTTGCTGATTAAATTGAATGTGGTTAACATGTATAATGAGATTGTAAGCAGCATAATGCAAACTTTCAACAGACTCACTTATCCTCCACTAAAGGTTATCAGAAGGTATATACAACCATTCAATGGGTTGGATTTATCCGTGATGCTATTGATAATAGCAATTCACTTTGTAAAATATACAATTACTTATTACTTTAAGTAGATGTTAAAAAAACAGCTAAAATCAGCGATATACCTATTACTCTTAATGTATATATATATATCGGTTTTTAGCTATAATTATAAAGATCCATCCTTAAACACATCTACAAATGAGGAAGTAACAAATTTAGGTGGAATAGTAGGTTCATATTTAGCTGATATATTAGTTCAATTTTTTGGACTCGCTAGTATTACAATAGCTACAACCATAGTTTACTTTTTGATATCAAAAAGGCTGCTGAAAACTTTCTATTTAATATTAATCAATTTAGGAATATGTGCTACATTAGCGCAACTTTTGCTCGGTATCACTACTAGGTACATGCACAGTGGAATAGTCGGCAATACTCTAATTGGCCACTGCCCGTTTTACATATTCACAGTAGTAGCATCAATAGGTATCGTAGGATTGATTGGTTGGAAGAGAACGGTTTATTCTTTGCTTTTCCTATGTAAAAAAATATTTCCCCTTTTTACAAAGGTTCTGTTTTTCAGGTTACGTAAAACTACTGATTATTCAATAGCACCATTAGTAATAGAGGGAAAATATAGAACCACTAGACAACAACCAAAAGAAAGACAGAAAAAAGCTACCGAAGAGATTTTTAAACCACCTTCTAGCGAGTTTGAGTTTCCAAGCATTCACTTACTTTCTAAAGTAGAAGAATCTATGCAGAGAAAACAGTTGAATGCATTAGAGAGCAATAAGAATTTATCTCTGCTCGAACAGGTGCTGAGTGATTTTGGCGTGCAAGGAAAAATTATAAGTGTATGTTATGGACCGGTTGTGACTTTATACAAACTTGAACCACAAGCAGGTACAAAATCTGCAAGAGTGATTGGTCTTGCAGATGATATTGCACGTTCAATGAGTGCACTTTCTGCACGTATTTCAATAATTCGTGGACAAAATGCCATGGGAATAGAATTGCCAAACAAGGAGCGAGAGATTGTGATGCTGCGTGATTTACTTGAATCGCCAGAATACCAAAATGCAAACTTAAATCTTCCAATTGCGCTTGGTAAGGAAATAAGCGGAAAACCAGTTATTGCAGATCTGACTAAAATGCCCCACTTGCTTGTTGCCGGAACTACAGGGTCAGGTAAGTCGGTTGCAATTAACACGATGATTCTGTCGCTTGTTTATCGGCTAAGTCCTGATGAATGTAAGATGATAATGATCGATCCAAAAATGCTTGAGCTTTCAATATATGATGCAATACCGCATCTAATAACACCAGTGGTAACAGAGCCAAAAAAAGCTGTTATTGCTCTTAAGTGGATTGTGAAAGAGATGGAAAATCGCTATCGTATGATGTCATATTTAAATGTGCGGAATGTAATAAACTATAATCAAAAAATTACAGAAGCGATGAATAGCAGAATAGAATTGGAACGTGTTGTACAGATTGGCTTTAACCCAACAACTGGTAAACCTTTGTTTGAAAAAATACCGATTAAAATGGAGACATTTCCGTATATTGTGGTGATTGTAGATGAAATGGCAGATTTAATGCTTGTTGCTGGCAAAGATATAGAATGCTCTATTCAACGTTTAGCTCAGATGGCTCGTGCTGCAGGAATACACATCATAATGGCAACGCAACGTCCGTCTGTAGATGTGATAACAGGTGTGATAAAAGCAAACTTTCCAACGAGAATTAGTTTTGCTGTTACTTCTAAGATAGATAGCCGTACAATACTTGGTGAACAAGGGGCTGAACAATTGCTCGGTATGGGTGATATGCTTTATATGGCTTCTGGTGGTAAGATTATTCGAGTTCACGGTCCATTTGTAAGTGATGATGAGGTGCAAAATATAGTTGATCATCTAAAAACGCAAGGTGAGCCAAACTACATGGAAGAAATCACTCAAGAAGATGAAAATTCTTTTGTGGAATCAGAAGGTGAAACAGAAGATGAAGAGAACGATCTATACAAGCAAGCAGTTGCCATCATTCAGAGAGATCAAAAGGTTTCAACTAGTTACATTCAAAGGCAACTTAGAATAGGCTATAACAGAGCTGCAAATATTGTTGAAAGAATGGAGAAAGAAGGTATTGTCAGTGCTCCGAGTTGCTCAGGAAAGAGAGAGATATTGGTAGAATAATCGCTAACTTAAACCAAGGAAAGTTATTTCTAAGATCAACAGATCTCTTGCATAATGGGAATTCAAAAGTTCCAGTTCATGACGCTGGAATCCAGATATTTCTTATTAGATCCCAGTTGTGTAGTGTTTAATACTAAATTAACTACTAAAAACGTACAATAGTAATATATTAATTAGCTAGGGGGTTAAAATGGGTATAACCAAATTTGTATTCGGTTTTGATAAATTGGATGTAACAGCGTTGCAGGAAAGTCAAAATATTGATGCTAAAAAGTTTCAAGAAGTATTTAGCGCATTAAAAGAATGGCAAGAAGCTCAAAAGATAGATGCTAAACAGTTTGAAGGGGTATTTAGTGCATTAAAGGAGTGGCAAGAAGCTCAAAAGATAGATGTTGAGCAGTTTGAAAAAGTTTTTGGTGCATTAGAAGACAAGATTGGTACTGAGCAGTTTCAAGCTATGCAAGAGCACTTAAGCGGCTTGCAAGAAAAGTTTACAGGCTTAGAAGAAAAAGTAGAAACATTTGCAGACATGGTAGGGGGACAAGAACAAGCAATACTAACTTGTGCCATAGTCAGTGCTGTTGCTGTAATAGCTGTAACTAGTTTTGTTGCATTCTGTATCTATCAGGGAGTTAAGCTTGATAAAGAGAAGAAAAACGACTTGTCTCAAGATATGCCAAGCGGAAAGTTTCATAATATGAATGATACTGAAAAACTGAAGAATAACTTACAGCAAGGAAGAGTGTAATGCTCTTCTTGAAGCTAAAATAGTTTAGATTTGATCTGACAGATTAATAAAGTAAGATAAAAATATAAATAAATTTTAAAGGAGTGTCAGACATGAGTACAACACAAGAAAAAATACTAGAACCAAAGTTGGGGTTGCTAGAACTTGCAAAGCAATTAGGAAATGTATCCCAAGCGTGTAAAGTAATGGGATATTCAAGGGATACATTTTACCGCTTCAAAGAGCTATATGAAACAGGAGGGGAAAAGCATTATATGAGATAAACAAAAGCAAACCATTACTTACCAATAGAGTACCAAAGGATACAAAAGAAGCAGTAGTTAAAATAGCAGTAGAGTTTCCAGCATATGGACAAGAAAGAGCAGCTAATGAATTAAAGAAAAAAGGAATTCTAATATCTGCTAGTGGTATAAGGTCAATATGGCAAAGAAACGATCTCGAAAATTTTAAAAAGAGATTGAAAGCCCTGGAAGCAAAGGTGGTCCAAGACGGTATAATTTTAACGGAGGAGCAAGTTGCTGCTTTAGAAAAAAACTAGGGAACAAAAAGAAGCCAATGGCGAAATTGAGACACAACACCCTGGATACTTAGGTAGTCAAGATACCTATTATGTAGGCAATATCAAAGGTATTCGAAGAATTTATCAACAAACTTTTATTGACACCTACTCTAGAGTGGCCTTCGCTAAGCTTTATACGGAGAAAACTGCTATCACAGCTGCAGATCTTCTCAATGATAGAGTTATACCATTTTTTGATGAACAGAAAGTTCCATTGCTACGCATTTTAACTGATCGTGGTACAGAGTATTGTGGTAAACCAGGTAGTCATGCGTACCTGTTATATTTGGGAGTAGAAAATATTGATCATTCTAGAACCAAAGCTTATTCTCCACAAACTAATGGTATATGTCAAAGGTTTCATAGAACTATGCAAGATGAATGTTACAATATTATCTTTAGGAAAAAGATTTATAGTACTTTGGAGGAGCTTCAGTTAGATGTCGTCATTGGTTGCATTCTTATAACAGAGATAGAACTCATTCCAGTAAGTATTGCTATGCCTATGCAGACCTTTTTTGATAGTATGAGTATTGCTTACCAAAAAAAAATATTGATAACATTAAAACAGATTCTGATATCAGTTTTGAACTCGTCAATTCTTCTGTCAGATCAAGTCTAAATTATTAGAGGTATGCAAGAAGTCTACTTTTTATTCTTAATTAACTTTAAAGCCTTCTTCAGATCTATACTTTCAATATCTGCATTCTTGCCCAAAGCAACGTTTGTTTTACCGCATTTTATATAGAATCCGTACCTACCGTTGCAGATAAAAACTTCTTTTCCCTTTTCATTAAAACCAAGAGATTTTAGCTCTTTGCGTGGGCTGCTCTCTATAATTTGTATAGCTTCGTTTAATTGTGTGTCTAATACCTCCTTAGAGCTTTTCTTAAGAGAAAAGTATCGACCATCATAGAGAATATAGTACCCAAATCGTCCAAGACCTATTTTTACTTCCTTTCCAGTTTCTGGGGTTCTCCGATTACTTTCGGCAAGGAAAGTAATCGAGTGGCGGTATTTAGATCAATATCATTAACATTTATATCTTTTGGTACAGAAATCTTTTTTTTCTTTTCTGACTCACTATTAAACTCCAGATAAAGTCCAAAAGGACCTTTTTTGATCATTACCTCTTGGCCTGTCACATCATCTATACCCAAACTTTTTGGATATTCTGAATTGTCATTACTGCCCGTAATTTCTTTTGTATGATTGCATGCAGGATAGTTAGAACATCCAAGAAATACACCGGCTTTTCCAAAATTTAATTTCAATATACCACTAGAGCAATTAGGACATTTTTTACCTATTTCTTCCTTTCTCTTCCTCTGAGCAAAACCAATTGACTACCAAATCACGAATACCACTAAAAATCTCATCATGTGTCATTTGCTTAACAGAATTTACATGATTAAAAAATGGCACCCAAAAATAGCCTAGTTCTTTTTTCCAATCTGCATGTCCATTTGAGATTGAATCAAGCCTTTCTTCCATTTGTGCTGTAAAGTCATACTCTACACAACGCTGAAAAAAAGTTTCCAAAAATATAGTCACGATCTTACCGCGGCTGCTTGGAATAAATCTTTTGTTATCCAATGAAACATATTCACGATCTTGTAATACCGAAATAATTGTTGCGTAAGTTGATGGGCGACCTATACCGACTTCTTCCATTTTTTTTACTATACTCGCTTCACTATAACGAGGTGGCGGTTGAGTAAAATGCTGTTTCGGATCAACAGAAATCAACTTGCACGCTTCCTCTTCCTTCATGGCAGGTAGCAGGCCTTCATTTTCGGCTTCTATGTTATCTTGATAGACTTTATAAAAACCATCAAAGAATATACTTGATCCACTTGCTCGCAGAATCACTTTATGGTCGATAGAACTAATTGCAACTACCACTTGATCAAGAAGCGCCGATTCCATTTGACTTGCGATGGTTCTTTTCCAGATTAAATCGTATAATTTAAATTGCTCTGGTGTTAAGTAATCCTTAATACTACCCGGTGTTCTATTAATATCAGTTGGCCGGATTGCTTCATGTGCTTCTTGAGCATTTTTGACCTTTTTTACATATTGACGAGGAGAATGCGGTAAATATTTATCACCATATAATGACTTAATTGATCCCCTGATTGAGTTTATAGCCTCATCTGCAATATGAAACCCATCTGTACGCATGTAAGTTATCAACCCTACCGTTTCACCACCAATATTGATACCTTCATATAAATTTTGCGCTACTCGCATAACATTTTTCACATTAAAATACAGTTTATTCACTGCATCTTGCTGAAGACTTGAGGTGATAAATGGAGGAAGCGGGTTTCTCTTAACTTGCTTGCGTTCTACTGTGCTCACAGCATACTGCCTTGACTCGATCTCCCTGACTAAGTTCTTTGCCTCTTCTTCATTCTTAATATCAAATTTTTCTAGCTTTTTATTGTCATAGTGGCTTATCGTAGCAAAAAAAGCCTCATCTTTGCTATTTTGTATTTCTGCCTTTATGCTCCAATACTCCTGTGTTATAAACTTACTGATTTCGTCCTCTCGTTCGCATATAAGCTTTAATGCAACAGACTGCACTCGCCCTGCAGATTTGCTTCCCGACAATTTTGTCCACAGCAGCGGTGACAAGCTAAATCCAACTAGATAATCCAAAGCTCTGCGTGCTTGCTGTGCACGCACTAAGTCCATATTAATTTCACGTGGATTTTTTATAGC